>JAQBYI010000011.1 GCA_027622655.1 Gemmatimonadota bacterium
CGAACGCACCCGCGGGCCCGCAGCTCTATGCATTCGACAAGATCAGCGGTCAACTCGTCGGTTCGGTGAGCATCCCTGCCGTGAACACCGCTGTGCCGATGACGTTCCTGCACCAGGGCAAGCAGTATATCGTCTTTGCCTCGGGCGCTGGTTCGAACACGAAACTGACTGCGCTCAAGCTGCCATAGTCGGCCGACTGAAACACGAAGCCCGCCCCGAGATTCGGGGCGGGCTTCGTCGCATGTGAAGTGAGCAGTTGAGGTCAGGTCAGGTCAGTTCCGCATGCGACCAGTTGGGTAGTTGCCCCGACGGCTATCAGGTCATCTGCGTCTCTGCCGCAGCCGCTCGAGCCCGTCGGCATCGCGCGGTAGCGCGGCCGTGAGGTTCTCGCTTCCCGTCGCGGTGATCAGAATCTCGTCTTCGATGAACACTGCCACACCCTCAACGTGATTGTAGTACCACGGCTCGATGGTGAAGAGCATTCCGGGCGCCAGCAGCGCGTCGGGCAGCGACGGGTCACCGGTATCGAGGCCGAGGTGATGTCCGAAGTAGAGAGGCGCCTGCATGTACGGCTTGGCCGCGGCGGGAATGGCAGCCGCCGCCACGCGTTGCAGCGCCGCGAGCGTTGTGCCCGGCCGGGCCGCGGCAATGACGGCGTCAGAAATAGTCCGTACCATTTCCACGAGCTCGCGCTGTCGCGGCGTAAAGCGCTCATCCACGGGAAACGTGCGTCCAACGTCGCTCACATAGTGGTCGCGTTCGCACCCAACGTCATATATCACGAGTTCGCCGCTCCGCATCTCACGGTTCCGGCGATCGTACTGCGCGCCGAGTATCCGCCACGGCCAGAGCGAGTTGTCGCCGGACTTGATGATGGGCGTGAACGCGACGCGCTGCGCGCCCAACGCCATGCAGTCAGCATCGAACGCCCCTGTGAGGGTTCGTTCGTCCACTCCGGGGCGCACGCGCATGGCGCCCCGTTCGATGGCCACGCTCGTGATGCGCGCGGCCTCGCGCATGATCGTCAGCTCGCGCGGTGACTTGATCATTCGCGCCGTCGCCATCATCGCATAGGCGTTGGCGATCATGAGCCCGGGATGGGCGCGCCGGAGATGAGCGGCCAGCAGTTCCCCGGGCGAAGGGCCCACGAACGGCGACGCCGCGGCGACCGTTGCCTGTCCGGCGCGCCCTACGTCAATCAGGACGCGTGTGCCGCGCCTTGCCGCTGCTGCCACAAACCCGTCGAATGCGTCAACTGTGAGCACTGAGTCCACTCCGCTGAGCGATCGCAACTCAGGGTCGCCGGCCAGCTGGCGCCCCGGGAAATCGTTTGGCCGGCCGGGGTTCTCGAACCTCGGATCGGTGGGCGGCACGAAGAGCAATGCCCGACGTGTGTGGCCGTCGATCGCCAGAAACGAACGCGAGACTTCGAGCCCGGCCAGATACTCAAAGCCGTCGAGTTGCCGAAACGTCTCACCGCCGCTGGTCCCCTCCCCGCTCGGGACCAACAGCACGTCGCCGTCGGCGAGGGCCGCCAGGATCGCGCCACGCCGCGCGACATATTCGTCGGCCGGAAAGACCGGTCGCGTCCAGTTCGTGAAGCGTTCAGCGCGCTGAGCGACCGCTGGTGTTGCCAGCCCACCCACCGCGACCGCTGCGGCGAGCGCAAACGTCAGGACTTGAAGCGGACGGTGAGGAGTTCGCGGGACGATCATATGGAGAATCATGGTGCAACGATCCTCGCTCGGCGTGGTCGAGTCAAGCGTTGACGTGCAGACGGCGCCGGAGAAGAATCCCCGGCGCCGTCGAGCCTGCCACAAGCGATCGATCAGCCGCCGCGCGAACCGCCCACTGCGCCATTGACGAAAATCTCCTTGAACGCCGCCGTAAACCGAACCATCTCGTCCGGGTTACCGACGGAAACGCGCAAGTGCTGAAGCATCGGCGGGAACGGACGTCCGACGAGAACCTTCTTCGCCTTGAACGCGTCGATCACCGGCTGCACAGGCCGCTTGATGTGCACCATGAAGAAGTTCGTCTCGGACGGCAGCGACTCGTAACCCATCGCCTTGACGTCGGCCACGGCCTTCTTGCGCAGTTCGAGCGTCGCCTTCTTCACCTGCTCCTGCGACGCCGTGTCACGCAGCGCTGCAGCGCCGGCCCACTGTACCAGGGCGTTGATCGTACCCGTCTGGTGTTCGCGCATCTTGAGCGCGATCGCGGGCGTCGTGATCGCGTAGCCAAGCCGCATTCCGGCGAGGCCGGAAATCTTGGAGAACGTGCGCGTGACGATGACCGGGCGTCCTTCCATCACGTACGGGACCGATGTGCCGTAGTCGCTGTCGTCGACAAAGTGATGATACGCTTCGTCGATGAGCACCGGCACGTCTTCAGGAATCCCGTCGAGGAGCTGCCTGATCTCCCTCTTGGTAACGATGCGCCCCGTCGGATTGTTCGGGTTGCAGAGGTAAACGAAGCCGACCTCGCGGTAGTGCTTCTTGGTCGCCGAGATGATAGCCGGAATGTCCTGACGATAATCGGGGAGAAGCGGAATTTTGATCGCCTCGGCCCTGATGCTCGTAGCCTGCTGATAGACCGAGCCGTACGACGGGTCCGAGCCCACGACCTTGGTATCGTTGGTCGTCAGGTATGTCAGGCCAACGACGTTCAGCAGCTCGCCCGACCCTGCGCCCATAATGACGTGGTCGCGCTTCACGCCGTGGTGATCGGCGATTGCCTGCTGAATGTTGTCGTCCGGGTAGCCATACCGATTCGCGAACTTGTACGCGTGGCTCATTGCCTTAAGCGCGGATTCGGGCGGCCCGTACGGGTTTTCATTGAAGTTGCACTTGGCCATGGAATCCCATTCCGCCTCCGAACCACCCTGGAGTCGAGCGAGTTCTGCGGGGGAAAGGTTCGGCTGCTGGCCCTGGGCAAAGAGAGCGAGTTCGCTCGGCGTGAGCGCGAGCATGCCTGCTGTTGCCGCGGCGCCGCCAAGGAAACGACGACGTGAAACGTGATTCGGGAAGTCCATGTACTGCCCCCGGGGGAGGTGGGAGGGGTTGAGACGGGTTCCGTAGGTTGGTCATATACTATAGAACATTGGGCCGCGGGGGTAGGGCGAGGCCATTTGGGTTATCATCAAGCTCCCGCACTCGAATCGAGGAGAGGCACCATGCGCTCAGCCTTGCTCACAGTTTGCATGCTGGCGTTGCCGGCATCGGCGATCGCCCAACGGCACACGATCGTCGCGCTCAGCCACAGCGATCACACGGCATACGAGCTGGATCCCGCCACCGGCAAGGTGTTGCATCAGTTTACCGCGGCCGAGCAACCGCACGAGGGCGTCGCTTCGCCCGACGGCAAGACGTTCTATGCCGCCGTACCGAACGGACCGCACGTCGTCATTCTCGATGGCGCCACGTTCAAGGAGATTGGCCGGATCGAATCCGGGTTTTTCAAGTCGTCGCGCCCGAACGGTTCGGCGTCTCCCCACGGCATCGCGCTCACCACCGACGGCAGCAAGCTCTACGTCGGCCTCGAAAATGCCGACGTTCCCGGCATCGTCGTCTACGACACCAAGACGAATAAGGTGATCAGGAAGATCGACATCATGTTGCGCGGCGGTCATTTCCTGGCCATCCAGCCGGGCACGGACAAACTCTATTACCCGATGCGCGAGGACAATCGCGTCCTGGTAATCGACACGAAGACGGACGTCGTCTCGAAGATCATCACGATCGCCGGTGGACCCGTTGGCGTTGGGTTCGCACCCAACGGCGACGTCTGGATTCACAACGACGGTGACGGCACCGTCCACGTGATCGACAGCAAGAAGGACGAAGTCGTGCAGGTACTGAAGAACCTCGGAGAGGGCGCGGGCCGGATGGCCGTGTCCCGCGACGGCAAATGGGCTGCGTCCACACACGGCACGACTCAGGACGTCGCGCTGATCAATGCAGTCACCAAGGAAGTGGCCGCGACCATCAAAATCGGTCGCGGGCCTGGCTTCCCGGTGTTCTCGCCCGATGGCACGAAGCTCTATGTCATGAACTCAGACGAGGGCAACGTGGTCGTTATCGACACAAAGACCATGGCCGTTGAGGCTCAGTACAAGGTGGGCGTCAATCCGTTTGGCGGGGGGATCATCGTTCGGAAATAGGACGCGACCGAAGAAACTCCTGCGCGACTGCGGCCGGTGTCGCACCGTCCTGATCCACCGCCAGGTTCATCCGCCGCATCTGGTCAGCGCCAATCGTACCGGTCAGCGTCTTCAACGCTGCGACTACGTCCGGGCGCTCCCGTCTGAGCCGGGGCCCGACAAGGATCACCGCGTCGTACGGCGGAATCGCGCGGCGGTCGTCTTCAATGACAACCAGATCGAGTGCCACGATCCGGCCGTCAGTCGAGAAGGCGCTGATGACGTCAATCTGATTGCTGGCGACGGCCTGATACATGAGCGACGGATCCATCGTCCGCTTTTCGGCGAACGCGAGCCCATAGCTGTCGCGCACCGACGCCCACTCGGCGCGGTCGAAAAACTCGTAGTCGCCGCCGATGCTGAGCCTCGGCGCGTGCGGCACGAGGTCGCTGATGCGGCCCACTCGGAGGCTCTCTGCCTGGCGGCGGGTCATTGCCAGCGCGTAGGCGTTCTCGAAACCCAGCCCGCCAACCAGCTCGACGCCATGCTCGTCCGCGAGGAACCGGCCGACTTCCTCCAGCACACCAGCTCTATCGACGCCGGCCGATGCACGTTTCATGATAGTGGCCCAGATCGTTCCCGAGTATTCGACATACACATCGATCTCGCCCGACAGCAGCGCATCGAACGCCACGGTCGATCCAAGCGAAGAGACAACCTCGACGCTCGCCCCCGTCGCCGCCCCGATCCGGCCCGCCATGATGTCACTCAGGATGTACTGCTCGGTGAACGTCTTGGCGCCCACGACAACGCGGTCAGCCGATGCGCCTCGCAATCCCCGTACGAAGGTGACGCCGGAATACGCGTAGAGCATCGCTAGCGAAGCCAACACGGCGATCAGTGGCGCGCGGCGCCGGCTCAACAGCGCGCCGCCAAGCGCACGGACCAGACCGTCGAGCACCAGCGCGAGAACGGCGGAGGCAATACACCCGACGAGCACGGCGTTGAGGTTGCGCGTCTGAAGGCCGGCAAAGATGTAGTTGCCGAGGCTCGTGGCACCCACCGGCGTCGACAGAGTCGCGATGCCCACCGTCCACACTGTGGATGTGCGCAGCCCCGCCAGGATTACGGGCATCGCCAGCGGGATCTCCACGCGCCACAACTGCTGGTTGCGGGTCATGCCCACGCCGCGCGCCGCTTCTATCATCGCCGGGTCGAGTCCCGATAGCCCTGTAACTGTGTTGCGGAGAATCGGCAGCACGCTGTAGAGCGTCAGGCCGATGAAAGCCGGCAGGAAGCCGATGCTGCGCATGCCGAGCGCGGCGAGAGCAGGTACCATGATGGCCAGCAGCGCCAGACTCGGGATTGTCTGAATGACGCTCGCCACGGCCAGCACAGGGCGCTCGAGCCGCCGCGCCCGCGCAATCACGATTCCAGCCGGGATACTGAACGCCGAACCCGCCAGCAGCGCGAACAGAGTCAGCTGCAGATGCGCCGTCAGGTAGGCGGGCAGGAGTGCGAGCTGTTCGCTCACTTGGCCCGGGCCTCGAGAAAACCGTCAACCAGTGCTGCCTGACGCTTGGGCGTGTTCATGAGCTGACGGACGTAGTCGTCTGCAGGAAACTGCAGCAACTCGGCGGGCGTGCCAATCTGCACGAGCCGGCCGTCGTGCATCACGCCGATGCGATCGCCGATGACGAGCGCCTCCACCATGTCGTGCGTCACGAAGATCGCCGTCAGCTTCAGTTGGCGCCGGATGCGCAAAAAGGACTGTTGCAGCCGATCACGGGTCAGTGGATCGAGCGCGCCAAACGGTTCATCGAGGAGCATCAGTCGAGGCGACGCCGCCAGCGCCCTCGCAACGCCAATCCGCTGCTGCTGCCCGCCCGAGAGCTCGGAGGGCTGCCGATGCGCAAAACTGGCGTCCAGTTCCACGAGCTCGAGCAGTTCGGCGACGCGCGCCGCGGCGCGCGTGCTGTCCCAGCCGAGCAGTGTGAGCGTGACGGCCACGTTCTCGCCGACGGTCATGTGGGGAAAGAGCCCGATCCGCTGGAAGACGTACCCGATCTTGCGCCGCAGTTCGTGCGGATCGAGTGTGCCCGCGTCCTCGCCGTCGATGAGCACCCGCCCGGATGTCGGCTCGATGAGGCGGTTCACCATTTTCAGCGTCGTGGTCTTCCCTGACCCGGACGCGCCCAGCAACACAAGCAACTCGCCCTCGGCCACCGACAGCGACAGGTGGTCCACGACGGTTGACTGCCCGTACTGCTTGGTGAGCCCCTGGGTTTCGATCATGGAATCGCGGCCTCGGCGCGTCACCCGACGCCGCGCCTGGGAGGTGCGGCCAGAGAATGATGCTGTCGAAAAAACATAACGGATGTGACGCAACGTTCGCGCACTATCAGGAGAACCTGTTGTTCTTCAACGCGGGAGCGCGAGCAGGCGGTCCTTTCGCGGCATAGATTGGGGCAATCTGACTACTAGGGAGTCCCGATGTTCTCAGTGCCCCGCACCCGGCTTCCGCGAGCCGCCCTCGCCGTTGGCCTGATCGCCCTCCCGTTCGGCGCCGCCTTCGCGCAGCAACAGGGCGGAAGCGACATCAAGTTCACCGACACCAGGCTCAAGAACGGGCTTCGTATCATCGTCGCAGAGGACAACGTTGCGCCGGTGTTCTCAATCGCCGTCTCTTACAACGCCGGGTCGCGCGACGAACGCAAAGGACGCACCGGCTTCGCGCACCTGTTCGAGCACATGATGTTCAAGGGCTCCGAGAACGTCGGTCCGGGTGAGCACTTCACGCTCATCTTCAATAATGGTGGCAACATGAACGGGACCACCAACAAGGACCGAACGCTCTACTACGAGACACTGCCGACGAACCAACTCGACCTCGGCCTCTACCTCGAGGCCGACCGGATGCGCTCGCTCGCGATCACCAAGGACAACCTCGCCAACCAGATCAACGCGGTACAGGAAGAGCGGCGTCTGGGCGTGGACAACCAGCCGTACGGCAAGACGTTCGAGGCCGTGGATTCACTCGCGTATTCGAACTTCGCCTACCAACACTCCGTGATCGGATCAATGGCCGACCTGTCCGCCGCGTCGGTCGACGATGTGGCCGCGTTCTTCAAGACCTACTACGCGCCGAACAACGCCGTGATCGCGATCGTCGGGGACGTAAAAACATCGGAAGTCCTGGCCAAAGCGCGGAAATATTTCGAGTCGATTCCGTCGCAGCCGGCGCCACCGGCGGTGGACATGAGCGAACCGATGCAGACTGCTGAAAAGCGAATGGAGATGGAGAGTCAGCTCGCCCGCCTCACGCGCATTGACATCATGTATCTCACTCCACCTTCCGATTCGGACGACGAGTCTGCACTCACGGTGCTCGCCACTGTACTTGGCGGCGGACGCAGCGGTCGATTCTATGAGCAGGTCGTTCGCCAGCAGGAGCTCGCGACCAGCGCCACCGCATCGAAGGGCGAGTCGCGCGGTCCCGGCCTGTTTCGGCTCGGCATCACGGTGGCGCCCGGCAAGAGCGCCGCGGATGTGGAGCAAGCCGTGTACCTCGAAATCGAGAAAGTGAAACAATCCGGTGTGGCAGACTGGGAAGTCGAGAAGGCGCGGTCCAACGCGCGGCGCGGCATCGTAGCAAGCCTGCAGAATTCACTGCAGCGCGCGGTGCTGTTGTCGGAATACGCGCTCTTCTACAACGAGCCGGGCCGGATCAACCAACGCGCCCAGCGCATCAACGCGGTCACCGCCGCGGACGTTCAGCGCGTGGCCAACAAGTATCTGACGACGACGAACCGTTCGGTGATCGTCACGACCCCGAAGCCGGCCGCCGGCCGGGGAGGAGAGTAGCATGCGAAGAGCATCCGTGGTGCGCCTGATCGTCCTGGCGGTCACTCCATTTGCTTTGGCCGTTGCGAACGCGCAACAGGCGCCACCGACGACGCAAGCGGTTGTCCTCAAGGGCAGAGCACCCGTCTCGGACAAGGTGCTGGGTGTCAAGCTGCCGCGCCCAAGAGAAGGCACGCTTGCCAACGGCGTCCACTTGATCGTGCTGGAGGACCATCGCGCACCCCAGGTGACCTTCTCGCTTCAGATTCCTGGCGCCGGTGGCTACTTCGATCCCGCGGGCCAAACCGGGCTTGCGACGGTCACGGCAGCGATGATGCGTGAAGGAACCACGACGCGAACCACGGTGCAGATCTCGGAGCAACTTGAGACTATGGCCGCCGGGCTCAGCGTCAACACGGGCACGTCGTCCCTCAATGCGACCGTATCCGGATCGGCGCTCACCGAGCACGTGGACAAACTGTTCGATATGGCTGCCGACTTGCTCCTGCATCCAACGTTCCCGGAAGAGGAATTCGTGAAGTACCGCCAGCGGTCGCTGGCCGGGCTGAACCAGCAGCGGTCGAATCCCGGTTTTCTGGCGCAGGAACTGTGGTCGAAAGTGATGTTTGGCGATCACCCTGCAGGCCGGATTTCCATGACGTCGGCCTCGCTCGGCGCGTTTACGCGTGAACAGTTGGTCGAATTCCACAAAACTCGGTATGTCCCCGATAACGCAGTGATCGCCATGTCCGGCGACATCACATACGCCGCCGCGCAGAAACTGGTCGAGTCGCGTTTGGGAACGTGGGCGAAGACAGGAACGCCGATGCCGATGGCGAGCGACCCGGCCGCGGCGGGGCCAGGCAAGGTCTACCTCGTGGATCGACCCAACTCGGTGCAGACGAACTTTATGGTCGGCGTGCAGGCGATCAGCCGCACGGATCCGGACTACAACGTGATGGAGCTCATGAACGCCGTCGTGGGCGGCGGCCCCACCGGGCGGCTGTTCACACACCTGCGCGAGGAGAAGGGTTACACGTACGGCGCATACTCCGGCCTGCAGGCCGAGAGCTTCAAGGGTACGTGGTTTGCGCAGACGGACGTTCGCTCCGAGGTGACCGAGCCGGCGCTCACGGACTTGATGGAAGAACTTCGCCTGATTCGTGACGTGCCCGTGTCCAGCAAGGAACTGCAAGACAAAAAGCGGTCGTTGGTAGCGTCGTTCGCGCTCTCACTCGAGAGCCCGCAACGGGTTCTGAACTACTACGTCACGAGCTGGACGTACAAGCTGCCCGCGGACTATTGGGACAAGTATCCGGCGCGCGTCATGGGCGTGACGTCGAAGCAGGTGCAGGCGGCCGCCAACAAGTACCTCGACCCCAGCAAGGTGCAGATCATCGCGGTGGGCGACGGCAAGCAGGTTGCGGCTGCGCTCGGAAAGTTCGGCCCGCTGGAAACGTACGACACCGAGGGCAAAAAAATTACCGCCATTGTCCCCTAACACCGGATCGCCTCATGCTTTCCGGCGGGTGAGGGACCGCTTCCGGGTCACGAAAATCCCCAATCGGCGAGCGGCGCATAGCTACACGTGCCAACCAGCACGATTCGCCGCAGCTGCCGCCACCCTGCCTACCAGCTCACCTTCGTACCCGATTTCCCTTGAGCGGTTCAAGCCGATCTGCGCGAGCACCGAGCTCGGGTCAGGCAAGCCCTCGCCACGCGAGGATCGCTACCACGATCCACGCGATTCCCTTCAGCAAGAAGAAGGCGAACCCGACCTGGGCCGCGCGCTTGCTAAATCGCTTCCACCGCGGCGAGAGAGGGCACTCGACGACTCTTGAGCCCGCGAGCGAAGCCGCGGCCGATCTGGAGTTCGCGGATACGTGGCCGTGTTCCACCATACAGGGGAGATTATGTCGACGCACCGTCAAACGGTATGCCCTAAAGACCCACGGGCCGCGCCGAATGGACAGCCCGAAACCGGCGCACGCGCCGCATCGTACGGGTTGAATCGCACCGTCAGGAGCTCCACGCTAGATCCGTGTCAGCGAACACGGCCAACATCGGACCTTCGTCATGCTGCACCCCTTTCACGGAATTCGCCTTGCCATTCGCGGCCTCCGGCGCGCGCCAGGAACCGCCGCTGCGGCCGTACTGACGCTCGGCGTCGGCCTCACGGCTGCTGTGGTCGTACTCGGGATTCTCGACGGAACCACGCAGTCGCTGCCGGTACCCGATGGGGACAACATCGTGCGCGTGCAGTTGCGAGACGGGAGCGGTGCCGTCGCCGACGTCGCACCGAAAAGACCGCGTCATCAAGCGTCGGCTGTACCAGCGGGTGAGGGTCGAGTACTGGATCGTCGACTTCGAGGCACGAGTGGTTGAGCGCTGGCAGCCTGGCGACGAACGGGCGGAATTGCTCGACGAATCGCTGGCGTGGGCGCCCGGCGGCACAGTCGTTCCGCTCGAGATCGATCTGGTGGAGCTGTTCGCGGAGGCGCTGGACCGGTAGGGAGCGATGCGCGGCGTCCTCGGCGAGGATCAGCCGGGGCGTTCCCGCCGCAGCGCGCGGCACGACATGTGAAGTCAACCGTGAAGTGCAACACTGAGCTTTACGAGACATAGACCTCCTCCGGGGTTCGAAAGCCGAGCCGCTTCCGCGGCCGGTGGTTGAGTTTGTCTGCGATCCGCTGGCAGCGCGCCTGCGTCAGGTGCTCCATTGAGGTGCGCTTCGGCGCGTACTGCCGAAAGAGCCCATTCACGTTCTCGTTGCTCCCCCGCTCCCAGGAATGGTGCGGCGTCGCGAAGTAGCACTTCGTGGACACCACGGCTTCGAGCTTCCTATAGGAGTGGAACTCGGTCCCGTTGTCGAGCGTGAGCGTGCGCACCGGCCGCGGCTGCGCCTCGATGAGCTGCTGCAGCCGCGCGTTGGTGTTCGCGGCCGTGCGTTGCGCGAGCAGCCCGATCGCGACGAAACCCGACTTGCGTTCCACCATCGTGACCACGCAGGCGCCGTGCTGCGTGTTGCCGAGCACGGTGTCGCCCTCCCAGTGGCCAATGCGCGACCGGTTCTCGGCGCCCGCCGGCCGCGTCGAGATGTGCCGCTTTCCCGCGAGCCGGCCACGGCTGTCGTAGGTGCCGTACCGCTTGCGCAGGTTCTTGGTCACGATGCGGAGATGCGTCCAGAGCGTGCCGCCCGCCTTCTTGTCCTTCCAGATGCGCCGGTAAATCGTTTCGTGGCTGATCGCGAGGATCCCGAAGCGCTGGCACCAGCCGACGATCTGTTCGGGACTCCAATCCTCGCGAAGCAGGTCCTCGACGAAGGCCCACTCCTCACCGGAGAAGTGCGTCCCGCGCCGCGACATCCGTCGGCGCTGGTTCGTGTAGCTCTGCGCCTTCAGCGGGAAGTAGCTCACGCGGTTCTCGCGCCAGACGTTGCGGCGGAGCTCGCGGCCGATGGTGCCACGGTGCCGTCCGACCTCGCGCGCAATCGCGGCGGGCTTTAGGCCCTGCTTGCGCAGGGCCCAGATGGCGTACCTTTCGTGCAGGGTGATCTGGGCGTAGGTCATGGCGTCTTTTCTCTTGGAGGAGAACTGAAGCCTAGCCTGCCCCAGGTCACCTTACCCGCTTCCGGGGGTGGCGACGTTGTTGCACTTACTATGTGAATGCGCGGCTGCAAACGGGCGCCGCGCGCGAAGGCGAAGTGAATGCACTCATCGCATCGCTCACGCTACGTGGCAACGTGCTGGCGCGCGGCAACTTCGATTCACTGCCGATTCCATTCCGTGCCGTGGCCACCGACCTCAGGTCGCAGCAGCCGCGTATCATTGGCGACGGTGACCTCGCCTTCGCGGTGCGCGCGAGCATCGCGCTTCCTCTCGTTTTTCAGCCGGTGCGCCACGACACCACGTGGCTTATTGACGGCGGGCTCTCGTCCAACACACCGGTTGCAGCAGCGCGCTCGCTGGGCGCGGAGCGCGTTTGGGTGTCGCGACTTCCGGTTGCGCCGCCCGATGCCGACGCGTTCGACGATCCGCTGACACTTTCCGCCGCTCTCCTGAACACGTTGTTCAAGGACGACGGTTCGGAGCCGCACGACGGCGACGTGACGATACGGAACCCGACGGAGAATTTCGAGAACCTCAACTTCGACCGGGCAATAACGGATTCGCTCATTCGTCTGGGGTACGAGACGGCGCGCGCCGCATTTGCCGCTGCCGGCTGCGTACGTCCACTCAACTCGGCCAACGCTGCCGGCGGCGCAGCGAACGGTACCGACCGCGGGGTGCTGCCGACGAGAATCGGCACAGTCGCCGTCGCGCTCGGCAATGCAGCCGCCGACGCTATTGACGCGGCGACGCTCATCAACGAACTCGGACTCACGCCGGGTCGCACGCTCGATGTCCCGCACACTGAGCGCGCGCTCACTGCGCTCGGCCTGTCTGAGCGCACTCGTGCCGTGTGGCTGAATCCCGCAGGCAGTGGGCCTGACGTGACGTTCCGCCCCGTATTCGACCCCGCGCCGCGCCGCGCGTTTGGCATCGGCGTCGCGTTCGATCAGTTCATGTCTGGGAGGCTCTGGATTGGCGGAATCGATCGTTCGGTAACGAACATGAATGCCGAGGCTGCCGTCATTGCGCAGTTCGGATCGTACGAGCAGAGCATCCTGGGATTCGTGCGCGCGCACACGGATGTACGCGGTGTGCACGTTCCCGTGGCCGCCGGTGCCCGGCTGGCGCACGAGAGCGTACGCCTGTTTCAGGGAGGCGGAGAGCTCCCGAACGCGGAGACGCAGGAAGGTGAGCTCTTTTTTGGTGTGCGCGGCGATCCTCTGCCGGGCGCGTGGAAGGCCGAGGCCGCGCTCGACGTCAAGGTGTGGCGCGCTCCCGGAACGGATACCCGAGGTTCGACCGGCATTCGCGCGTCGGTCTTTCGTGCGCGCGACGACTACGAGATGGGCTCGAACATCGAGGCGCTGGCGCTCACGGACTTCCAGCGGCTAAGCATGGACGTGAGCCGGATCGTTGCGATCTACGGCGTACAGGCTCGCCTGCGCGCACGGGCCGGCTGGGGCAATCGGCTTCCCGTGCAGTACGAGTTCACACTCGGCGGCGCCGACGGCTTTGCGGGGCTCCGCATTGGAGAGATTCGCGGAACCCAGGAGGCGTTCACGTCACTGCGGCTCGCCAGGCGCGTGGCGCCGCAGTTGCAACTGACCGTGGAAGGGATGGCCGGTGCGATTGGCACCGGGAGCGGCATCCTGCAGAGGCGCGAGGGCACGGACATCGGCAAAGTGTTCGTTGGCGTGCGCGTCGGTTTCGAGGCGAGTACGCCGATCGGTCCGATTCGCATTGAGGAAGGGTTCAACAACACACAGAACCGGGCGCTGCTGGTTCGGGTCGGGTATTGGTTCTAGAGTTCATCAGACGCGCGCGTCTGGCGATCTCGGGCGGTGGATTCGGCTCGGCCGCCGAGTACCTCGAGATGGCCCAAGCGCTTGGCGCAGTCGAGGCCCTGCAGAAGCCGTTCTCCTCAGAAAAGCTCCTCGGAGCCGTCGCCCGGGTGCTGAGCGCGGGCTAGCAACGAGTTTCGTAGATTTTCCGTATCATTATTGATGTACGCAGACCCTTTCTCCCCAGCCCGGCATCTACCCATGTCACTCGTACGCCGCGCAGCCGCAGTGCTGCTCGTTCTGGCCACTCCGCTGGTCGCTCAAGGCCAGCAGAAGCGTCCGCTCACTCAGGCCGACTGGGACCGCTGGCAGACCATCGCGAGTCCTACGCTTTCGCCGGACGGCAGGTGGGCGGCGTACACGCTGAACCCGCGAGTCGGCGACGGTGAGTTCGTCGTTCGCTCGACGAGTGGCTCGAGCGAGTATCGGGTCAACGTGGGGTACACGAACCGGGAGAACAACACGCCGGGCGCGTTGCGCGCTCGCGGCGGCGGAGCGGGTGGAGGCGGGCGCGGCGGGCGTGGTGGTGGCGGACGGGCAGGCGTTGGGCCGTTCAGCGCGGATGGGAAGTTTGCGTTCGTGACTGTCTCGCAGCCGACGAAGGCCGTCGCCGACAGCATCGAGGCGGCGACCAAGGCAGCCGCAGCAGCCGCAGCAGCAACCGCTCCGGCCGGAAGCGGCGGACGCGGCGGACGCGGCGGACGCGGTGGACGCGGTGGTCGCGGAGCGCAGGGCGCTGCGGCGACGAACGCCAACAACTCGCTGCGGATCGTTCGGCTCGCTGACGGCAACGTGGAGACGATCACGGGAGCGCGCGCATTCCGGGTTCCGGATGCGAACGGCAAGTGGCTCGCCTACAGCATGCAAGACTCCGCAGCCGCCGACTCGGCTGCCAACGCGGCGGGTGGACGTGGTGGCGCGGGTGCTGCCAGTACTGCCGCCGGAGCCGGACGCGGTGGAGCCGCCGGTGCCAACGCCGCTACGCGGCGCACATATGGAAATCCGGTCGTGCTCCGAAATCTCGACACCGGCGCTGAGGAGAAGCTGGCCGATGTGTCGGCCTACATGTTCGACGACAGCGCGAAGGTGCTCGCGTACACGGTGACGTCGCGCGACTCCACGAAGGACGGCGTATACCTGCGCGACCTTCCAACGGGCAACACGCGCACGGTGATGAGCGGGCCCGGGAACTACCGTGCGTTCACTTTCGACCGTGCGCAGCAGCAGTACGCCTTCACGTCCGACAAGGACGCGTTCGGCAAGGACGGCGCGCAGCCGGTGCTCTACCACGGCACGGTAAAGACCGGCAACGCGCAGCCGATTCTCACCACGGCGGCGCTCCCGGTGTTCCATCGTTTCCCGGACAATCCTTCGGCGACGTTCAGTCCCGCCGGAAATGCGCTCACCGTGAGCTTCGCCGCGGCCAAGGTAGAGGTCGTCCCGGACGATTCTCTCGTCGGCAAGGCAAAGTTCGACCTCTGGCATTGGGAAGACCCGGCCATTCAGCCGACGCAACTCTTGCAGGTGAACCAGGTGGTCAACCGCACGTACCAGGGCGTGTTGGACATCGCGACGAAGAAATTCACACCACTCACGACCGATTCGTTCCCGACGGTTTCACTTTCTGAAAATGCGAAAGTGGGAATGCAGGCCACTGGCGTGGCGTACGACAAGGAGCGCACGTGGGGCGATGGTGGAACGGACGTGTACGTCGTTGATCCGGCCACGGGCGTGCGCAAGAAAGTCGCCACGAAAGTTGGCGGCCAGGCCCAGTTGTCAGTGGGCGGCAAGTACGTCACGTGGTACGACAAGGAGCACTGGTTCGCGCACAACGTTGCCACGGGCAAGACCGTGGACCTGAACGCGACGATGGCCAGTGTGCACTTCGAGCAGGAAAACTCCAGTCAGACCGGCGAGCCGTCGGCCTGGGGAATGGCGGGGTGGACCAGGGACGATCGGTCGGTGCTCATCTATGACCGTTTCGATATCTGGGAGCTCGATCCGAACGGCGTGAGACCACCGGCGATTCTCACCGACTCGGTGGGGCGGCGCGAAAACATGACGCTGCGGCTCATCAACCTCGGCCGCGACGAAGACGAACGCTGGGTTGACACGTCCGCGCCGGCGTGGCTCAGCGCGTTCGACGAGGATACCAAGGAGAGCGGGTTCTATCGCGCCCGGCTCGACGCGCGCCGTGCGCCGGAAAGGGTGATGATGGATCCGGTGCGTTACGGCAATCCGACCAAGGCCGACAACGCCGACGTGTACATGCTCACGAAGATGACATTCCGCGACTTCCCCGACCTGTATGTGGGGCCGAGCGTGGACCGGGCGACGAACAAGATCACGAACGCCAACGCGTTCCAGAGTGAGTACAGCTGGGGATCGGCAGAGCTCGTCACCTGGAACAGCGCCGACGGCGTGCCGCGCCAGGGGATTCTGTACAAGCCCGACAACTTCGATCCGAACAAGAAGTACCCGATGATCACGTACTTCTATGAAGATCTGTCGGACGGGCTGTACAACTACATCGCGCCCAACGGTGGCACGAGCGTGAACATCACGCACTATGTGTCGAACGGGTATCTGATGTTCGAGCCCGACATCTATTACGAGGACGGGCACCCCGGGCAGAGCGCGCTCAAGACCATCGTACCCGGCGTTCAGAAGTTGGTGGACCGCGGGTTTGTGGATCCCAAGAAACTCGGACTCCAGGGCCATTCGTGGGGCGGATACCAGATCTCGTACATGATCACGCAGACCAGCATGTTCGCGGCCGCCGAAGCGGGCGCGCCGGTGGCGAACATGACGAGCGCGTACGGCGGCATTCGCTGGGGAAGCGGGCTCAATCGTGCGATGCAGTACGAGAATGGGCAGAGCCGCATTGGCGGATCGCTGTGGGAGTCGCTCCCGCTGTACATGGAGAACTCGCCGCTCTTTTCGCTCAACCGCGTGAAGACACCGCTGCTGATTCTGCACAACGACAAGGACGATGCGGTGCCGTGGTATCAGGGCATCGAGCTATACATCGGCATGCGCCGGCTCGGCAACGAAGCCTACCTGTTCAACTACAACGACGAGCTGCACGGCATTCAGGGCCGCGCGAACCAGAAGGATTGGGCGGGCCGGATGCAGACGTTCTTCGATGTGAAGTTGAAGGGGGCGCCGCAACCAGAGTGGATGGAAAAGGGGATAGCGGCGGTGGACAAGGGGCGGGATCAGCTGGTACCGACTATTCGGCCGTGAAGACGTTGAGTGAGGAGCTTGAGTGATGAGTGAGGTGTACGTGAGGGGTGAGGGGTGAGGAGAACCAGTGAGGGGTGAGGTGTAGGAGCAACGAGGCTTACGGCAGGCGGCCGCTTTCCATAGCATTGTTGCACGTGACGGCCCCCCACTCGCAGCTCGCCAAAGCACTTTCCGACCGGTACACCTATCGAACGTGAGGTGGGCGCCGGAGGCATGGCCACAGTTTACCTCGCCGATGACAAGAAGCATGGGCGCAAAGTGGCCCTCAAGGTGCTGCGGCCTGAGCTCGCGGCAGCGATGGGATCCGAACGGTTTCCGCGCGAAATCAAGACTGTCGCGCAGTTCAACCACCCGCACATCCTCTCGCTCTACGACTCGGGCGAGTCCGACGGCTTCCTCTACTATGTGATGCCGTTCGTGGAGGGTGAGTCGCTGCGCGAGCGGCTCGACCGCGAAAAACAGCTTCCCTTCCACGACGTCATCCGGATCCTGCGCGAAGTGGCCGACGCGCTCGCCTACGCGCACGCGCGCGGCGTGATCCATCGCGATATCAAGCCGGGAAACGTTTTGCTCTCGGGCCGACACGCTGTGGTCACTGATTTCGGCGTGGCCAAGGCGCTCCGGGCGTCGGGCGGAGACAAGTTCACAACGGTCGGCATCGCGGTGGGTACGCCGGCCTACATGGCGCCCGAGCAGGCGATGGGTGACACCAACGTGGATCATCGCGCCGACATCTACGCGGTCGGCCTGCTCGGCTATGAAATGATCGCGGGGCGGCAGCCCTTCGAGGCGTCCACCGCGCAGGGCATTCTTGCCGCGCAGGTGATGGAAGTGCCGGTGGATGTGCAGCAAATCAGGCCGGGCACGCCCCCGCTCCTCGCGGATGCGGTGATGCGTTGTCTTGCAAAGAACGCGGCTGACCGATGGCAGACGGCGGACGAACTCATTGGCCGGCTCGAGACGATTGGCACGACGCCAAGCGGAGGCATGACGCCGACGGACACGCGTCCGCTGGCAGCAACCACGGTGCGGCCGAGGAGCAATCGCGGTCTCATGATCGGCATCGCGGCCAGCGTGATAGTGATCGGTGGCGCGGTCGCAGCGTTCATGATGAGCCGCGGCGGTGGCAGCGGAACGATAGACAGGATCGGCGTGATGCCTATCGAGGACATCTCGGGCCAGGACTCTATCTTCGTGAGCGCGATGCACGACGCGCTCACGAATGCGCTCTCGCGTGCCAACCTCACCGGCGTGGAAACGCGCTCGACGATGATGCGCTACAAAGGTGGCACGAAGACGATTCGCGAAGTGGCCAAGGAGTTGTCGCTTGGCGCCGTGGTCGAGGCCACCGTGTTCCGCGCCGGCGACGTGATGCGGATCGGCGTGCAACTCACCGACCCGGAAACGAGTCGGACACTCTGGTCGAATACCTACGAGAAGAATGTCAAGGACGTGCTCGCGGCACAGAGCGAAGTCGTGGCGCAGGTGGCCGCGGGAGTCGACAGCGTGCTCGCGCGACCCAGAAAGCCAGGAGAATAGGATGAGATTGCTCGCATGCGTCGGCGCGGTGGTGATTCTTGGCGGCTGTGGTAGCGGCGACTCCGGGTTGCCAAGCACCACGGCGCTTTCGCCCGACGGCGCGCGCCATTCGATGCAGTCGTTCTCGCCGGACGGCAAGCGCGTCGCCTACTGGACACCAGTTGCAGAGGGCTCCCAACTTTGGGTTGCGAACGCCGACATGAGTGCGCCGGTGAAATTGTCGGCGAGCGGTCCCTTTGTCGGCCCGGCCATCTGGTCTCCTGATGGCTCACGACTGGTCGCAGTCTCGGGCCAGTTCGGATTGGCAGACGTGGTCGTGGTGCCGGCGACCGGCGGAGAGGCACAGCGCGTGACGATGGACCCGGGGATCGAATTCCCGATGGCCTGGTATCCGGACGGCGACCGGATCGCCTACACAGCGACGGCTGCGGGCGGCACTTTTTCGAGTTTCGTCGTGTCCGTGCAAAGCGGAGTCAGCAAGCCCCTCGTTCCAGGAGAGAAGCGGCCAAATAGCGGCTATCCGTCGCCGGACGGTTCGCACGTCGGGTACATAACGGGCGAAGGCTCCACGACGACGATCTGGGTCGCGGACAGTGCCGGCGGCAATCCCCGCCAGCTCACGACGGAAGGGTTCGAAACCTTTTTTTCCGGCACTCCCTGGTCGCCGGATGGCAAGGAGATCCTCTACGAGTCGCGCCGGACTGGCACGGCGGATCTCTGGGTAGTCCCCATCGCCGGCGGAGCGGCACGCCAGCTCACACGCGACGTCCGAAACGACCGTTTTGGCGTGTGGTCGCCGGATGGCAAGTGGGTGGCCTTTCGCTCCGACCGCGGCCGTCAGACCGACGTCTGGGTCGTGCCGGCGGCAGGCGGTGAGGAACGAAGAATCACCGACAACACGGACGAAGAGCAGGGGCCGCTGTCGTGGCGGCCGGGAACGAACGAGTTGACGTTCAGCACGATCACCCAGGCGGCTGGCGTGTGGGCACTGGATCTGGCCAGCAGCGCGGAGCGTAAGCTCACGCCGGACTCGGTCCGGACCAGCTGGTTCAGCGTCTCTCCGGATGGGGAGCAGGTCAACTACGTCATCGAGCGCGGTGGGGGCGTGCAGGACATCGCCGTGATGCCGCTCGCCGGCGGTCCGTCGCGTACGCTCGTTTCGGGCGGGGGGGCAGGTGTGGTGGGGGACGCTGTGGTCGCCCGACGGCTCGAAGATCGTGTATTCGTCCAACGGCGCCGGTACTCAGGATATCTGGGTGGTGGACGCCGTAGGCGGTGCGCCACGCCAGCTGACCAATTGGTCGGGGTATGAGCAGAGCACAGCGTGGAGTCCCGACGGTTCCGCGGTGTACTTCTACTCTGACCACGACACGAAGCTGGGTGACATCTGGAAGATGGATGTATCGGGCGGCGAGCCGACGCGCGTCACAAACAACGGAACCGTGAATGAATTAGCTGGGCGCGCCGGCGTTGCCGACCTGTTCGCCCTAGTCTTGAACCCCGCCGGTGGTCAGTTTGGCATTTCCCGCGTACGTCCGGACGGGCGGATGAACGTCGTCTGGGATCGCACGAACGCGGTGGTCGCATCCATCTCGCCAACCGGGGATTCCATCGCTGCGATAGTCGAACAATCCAATGGAAAACTGCATTCGATGATCCTCCCCGCCGCGGGTGGTGCCGGGCGGATGATCCTTGGCCCTGATGAGGGTCCAACAAGTATCGGCGGTGCATGGTCGAGCGACGACAAGTTCCTGCTCTACGCCACGACGGTCAATAATGTCGCTGACCTGGGAATGCTCACCATCGCCGATGGCACGACGCGGCGCCTGACGACAACACCAGAGAGTGAAGATGGCGCGGAGTTCACGCCCGACGGGAAGACCGTCGTGTTCCGGCGGAGCGCCACCGTGCAGCGGCTGTACAGGGCAGTCATTCCTTAGGTGAGGTGGGGGAGTGAAGGGTGAGGAGTACGTGAAGGGTGAGGAGTGAGGAGGATTAGCTAGGAGTGAGGGGTGAGGAGGAACAGGCGGCAGTTGACACCAACTCACATTTGGCATCGCTCCGATCGCACGCGAAGTGGAACAACGTCCTCGACGCCTTCGACGCCGTCGTTCGCCCGTGCATGCATGACCCTAAGTTTCGCGAGTTTGATTTCTGGGTGGGCGACTGAGACGTGCGCGCCACCGGTGCGCCTGCCGTCGGCCCACCCGCGCGCAACAACATCACGCTCGAAGAGAACGGCTGCGTGGTGATGGAGCATTGGTCCGCACCCGCCGGGTCAGGAGGCCAGAGCTTCAACAACTACGACCGCTCGTACGGCGTCTGGCGCCAAACCTGGGTGGACAACGGTGGCGGCCAGCACGACTACAAGGGCAACCTGAAGGACGGCAACATGGTGTTCGAAGGCGACACGCCCGCGCCGGGCGGTCGGCTGGGCCGGGTTCCTACGAAGCTCACGCTCTTTCACATCAGCCCCGATTCGGTGCGCCAGTTCTCGGAGCAGTCCGCGGACAGCGGCAAGACGTGGACCACGGCGTACGACCTGATGTACGTGCGGTACAAGGGTCCAAAGCGCCCGTAGCAAACCCGAATACGGTCGCGCGCCGGGTCAGGTTCAAACAAAGGGCTGGATTCACCGTCGAAAATGCGTACGTTTGCTGACGTACCGTTTCCTGACGCCCGGCGCCGATAGTCGTTTCCCACCTCGGTCCGCGCCTCCGATTTACCGCGTCCCTTTGAGGTGATCATGCATTTTCACCGTCCCCTGGCCACGTTGGTCGCGGCCATGCTCCTGAGTCTGCCGCTCAGCAGGCCGCTGGCCGCTCAGGCCGACCTGCCGATCAAGGACACGACGCTCGCCAACGGGCTGCGCGTGATTGTGATCGAAAATCACGCGGTGCCGCTCGTGACGGTGGAGCTCAACGTCAAGAATGGCGCGTACACCGAAAGCCCCGAGTATGACGGGCTCTCGCACCTGTACGAGCACATGTTCTTCAAGGCCAACAAGGCAATCCCGTCGCAGGAGGCTTACCTCGCGCGCCTCCGCGAACTCGGCGGATCGTGGAATGGCACGACGTCCGGCGAGCGCGTGAACTACTACGTGACAGTCGGAACTGACAGCATTGTGCCGACGATGCAGTTCATGGAAGACGCGATTCGCTATCCCCTCTTCCTGCCTGACGAACTCGTGCGTGAACGACCGGTCGTGATCGGCGAGTTCGACCGCAACGAAGCCAATCCGTTCTTCCACCTGCTGCGCGGCATCGACACGCTTCTCTGGACACCGGAGTTCTACTCGCGCAAGAACACGATCGGCAATCGCGAGGTGATCCTCACGACGACGCAGCAGAAGATGCAGGAAATCCAGAATCGCTTCTACGTACCGAACAACACGGCATTGATTCTCGCCGGCGACGTCTCACCGGCCAACGGCTTCAAGCTCGCCGCGCAAGTGTTCGGCGACTGGCCGCGCGGCGCGGACCCGTTCGCGACGCCGGCCCCCAATGCGCCCGTGCTGAAGGAGTCGGCGGCCGCCGTGGTCGAGAAGCCGGTGAACGGCCTGACGGTGTTCTACCAGTGGCAGGGCCCGAGCGTCATGGACGATCCAAAGTCCACCTACGCGGCCGACGTACTCTCGCAGGTGCTTAACAACCCGTCGAGCCCGTTCCAGAAGCGACTCGTGGACGGCGGCCTCACGTTCACTGCGCAGATCGGCTACAACACGCTGAATCACGTCGGACCGATCAGCGTGTTCGCGCAGACGACGCCGGACAAACTGGCGTCCGCACAGGCCGTGCTGATGGAAGAGCTGGCCAAGCTCGCCGACCCGAACTACCTGCCACAGGAAATGCTCGACGCAGCGCAGAAGTCGCTCGGCATTCAGGCGCTCTACGAACGCGAACAGCCAAGCGAGTGGGCGCACACGGTGGGTTATTGGTGGGCCGTGGCGGACCTCGACTACTACCGAGGGTACGTGCCCAACATGCAGAAAATCACGCGCGCCGACATGGCCGAGTATGCGAAGAAGTACATCGTTGGCAAACCGTTCGTGGTGGGTGCACTGCTCTCGCCCGAAATGCGGGAACAGACGCAGCTCACACCAGAGTCTTTGCTGAAGACGAGGATCGTACCATGAAGCGCCTGATTCTCTCGGCCGCGTTGCTGGCTGCAGCGCAACTCGCAGCGCCGTTTGCGACACACGACGGAGCCCGCGCCCAGGGCGCCGGCTCCGCGGTGACCGTTGCCAAGACCACCATCGCCGGCATTCAGGTGATTCACAAGCGCGTGACGGCGAACGATGTGATTGCCGTGCAGGTGTACCTGAAGGGAGGAAGCGCCGCGCTGACGCCGGACATGCAGGGAGTCGAGAACCTGATGGGCCAGTCAATGACGACCGGGACCGATCAGTATTCCAAGGACCAGTTCGCGGCGCTATCAACGTCAACAGGCTCGTCCATCACCGCGGGCACCGGCTACGATTTCACGACTTTCGGCGCGCAAGGCGTGCGACAGAGCTTCAACGACACCTGGAACCTGTTCACTCAAGCGCTGTTGCATCCGACGTTTCCGGCCGATGAGGTCGCGCAGGTTCGCGACCAGCTCGAGAACACACTCAAGCAGCGCGCCGATGATCCGGACACGTACCTCGAGCAACTGGCCGATAGCGCGCTGTACGCCGGGCATCCGTATGCCCTCGACCCCGCGGGCACGGCCGCTGCAATGGCCAAGCTCACCCGTGACGATCTCGTACGGTGGCACAAGTCCCGGATGACGAAGGAGAACATGCTGATCGTCGTCGTGGGCAACGTTGCGCCCGCGGACCTGCGGCAGAAGGTTACTGCGGCATTCGGTTCGCTTCCCGCGAGAGGTGGCGCGGCAGCGAAAGCCGAGGTCGTGGCCAGCGCGAAGGGCGATCCGGTGTTGTTCAAGCGTGAGCTTCCGACGAACTACATCGAAGGTGTCTTCACGGCGCCCGCGCTGAGCCACCAGGACTTTCCGGCGATGCGGGTGACCATTCTGGTGCTCACGGACCGGCTGTTCGAGGAAGTGCGCACCAAACGCAACCTGACGTATGCCACTTTTGCGCAGGTGAACAATCGCGTCGCGAATCGCGGCCGCATCTACGTCACAGCCGCGAACCCGGACACGACGCTCAAGGTCATGCTCGGAGAAGTGACGCGGCTGCACGATGAAGCTGTATCGACGAAGCTGCTGACCGAATCGGTAGGCGTGTTCGCGACGAACTACCTCATGGGCCAGCAGACGAACATGGGGCAGGCCGGGTCGCTTGCCACGTGGGAGCTCACGGGCGGCGGCTATCAGAACGCTGCCAGCTACGTGAACCGGCTCCGCGCAGTAAAGCCCGCCGATGTGCAGCGCGTGGCGCGTACGTATCTCAAGGATTTCCGGTTTGCCGTCGTTGGCGATCCCGACAAAATCGACGCGGCGTTGCTCAAGTCGAAGTAACGGCACGCCGCGCTAAAGTACCAAGGGGCCCGCGATCGCGGGCCCCGACCGTTCCTGCACCCCGAGCCGTGAACACACTCATCGACTTCGCCTCCGACCTTCGGTTTGCGATGCGAATGCTGCGCAAGTCTGCAGTCACGTCGGTGATGATCGTGGTATGCCTAGGCTTCAGCATTGGCGCGGTGGGCACGGTGTTCGCGTGGACCGAGTCGGTCGTCTTCGATCCTCTGCCCGCCGTTCCGAACCTGTCGGGGCTCGTCTCGCTCAGGACGGTGACGTCGCGCGGCGAAGCATGGCTTTCGCATCCCGACTTTACGGACGTGCGGAATGCCGAGGCGGGAGCGACGGCGCGGACATTCACCGGGATTTCGGCGGCGAGTATCCGCCGACTCAACCTGCGCACGGACGCGTCGGCCGAGCCGCGGTTTGCCGAGCCGCTCTGGGGCGCGCTGGCGAGCGCAAACTACTTCGACGTGCTCCGGGTGCCGCTCGCTCTCGGTCCCGGCTTCAGTCCGAACGACGACCTCGTGCGCGGCGGTGGGGCAGTCGCCGTGATCAGCCATTCGCTGTGGCAGCGACGGTTCGGTGCCGCGGGCGACGTGATCGGTCGTCAGATCTGGATCAATAACCGCTCGTTGACGGTTGTCGGCGTGGCGCCGTCACGTTTTGCGGGGACGCTTTCGAGACTGGCACTCGATGTCTGGATTCCGTTGTCGATGCAGCCGGATCTCGTCGGGACTGACGACCTGATGGAGCTGCGCGCCATTCGCTGGCTCGACGTCTCCGCGCGACTCGTTCCTGGCGCGACACTCGAATCGGCGCGCACGGCGGCGCAGGCGACGGGGCGGCGCATTGCCGCACAGTTCGCCGAGAACACCGACCTTGGGTTGACCGCGCGCACGATCGATATCGGCCCAATCGAACGCATGGCTCCGCTCTTCACTGTGATGCTCGGCATCGCACTGCTCGTCATGCTTATTGTCTGTTCGAACGTGGCCAATCTGTTGCTCCTTCGGAGTTCTGCCCGCGAGCACGAGATGGCCGTGCGCCTCGCACTGGGCGCGCGCCCCGATCGCCTGGTGCGACAGCTGATGACGGAGAGCCTGCTCCTCGCCGTCAGCGGCGTGACCGTGGGGATCGCCGTGCTCGTGTGGGCGCGAAACGCGCTCGCCGCGCTGATTCCTGCGTCACCGCTGCCGCTCGTTGCCGAGACGCCGGTCAACCTTACGGTGATTCTCGTGCTCGCCGCCGTCGGTGTCTCGACGATTTTCGTTTTCGGGCTGGCGCCGGCGATGCGGTCCGCGCGCGTGGCCGTGCGCGCATCACTCGCTGGTTCGGGTTCGACGCGCGGTGGGAGCGCAGGGAGCAGCGCGGTGCGCGGCGCACTCGTCAGCGCGCAGTTCGCCCTCTCGCTAGCCGTGCTCGTTACCGCGGGTCTCTTTCTGAGCCGGCTCGACGAATTGCAGCGCGTGGATCGCGGATTCCGGGAGCCCGAGCAGGTGTTGCTCGCAACGCTCGATTTCGATCTTGCCGGCGTACGCAACGACTCACTGAAATCGTTGGTCGTCGAACGGGTGCTGCAGGAACTCTCCGCCCAGCCCGGAGTGACCGCCGCGTCGGCCGCGACGTTCGTGCCGCTGGGCTTTCTTGGCTACAGCACGGTCGATACGCGCGTAAGCGGTTACACGCCGGGCCCCGGCGAGGCGACGAGCTTTCTGACGAATCGCATTGTTGGCGGATACTTCGAGACGATGGGGATCCCGATTCTCCGCGGCCGGCCAATCGAAGCACGCGACCGCGCGGGCACGGAAGCGGTGGTCGTGGTAAACGACGCATTCGCACGCCGCTTTTTTGGAGAAACGGATCCGGTCGGCCGCAGCTTGAATATCCGCGGCCGCGACGTGACGATCGTCGGCGTGGCGGCCGACGGGAAGTACGAGTTCACTGCCCCGCTCGACGAGCCGTCTCCGCCGTTCATTTACATGCCGTATTCGCAGTGGACAACCGGCGCGATCGTGTTGCACGTGCGGAGCGGTGGCGATCCGATCACGCTCGTTCCGGCAGTACAGCGCATCGTGTCGGCGGCGGACGCGCGGTTGATCGCGATGACCCCGTCAACGCTCGAGGAGTACAGCTCGGTGCCGTACATGCCGATTCGGTTGGGGACACGCATCCTCTCAGTGCTTGGCGGCGGCGCGCTTGTTCTCGCAACGCTCGGGCTCTACGCAGTGATTGGTTATTCCGTGTCGCAGCAGCGGCGAGAGATCGGAATTCGCATGGCGCTGGGAGCGACGCCCGGCGCACTCGTCTCGCGCTTTCTCATGCATGCGGCGCGCTACGCCGGCGCCGGTGCGTTCGCAGGCGTCCTGCTTGCCGTCGTGATTGCGTATGGACTCGCCACCAGACTTCCCGGAAGCGTACCGCGCGTTACGACCGAGATGGTCGCCCCGTTTCTGGCAGCCACAGCGCTGCTCTGCGCCGTCGCGGCGCTGGCAGCGCTCATTCCGGCGAATCGCGCTGCCCACGTGAATCCGACGGTCGCGCTCAGGGAAGAGTGAGCGCTGTGACCGGCGCGGCGCTCAGGGAGGAAGGAACCCTGCGACTGGCGCAGCGCGCCGGTTCGAACGACATTCTCCTGATTCCCACTCCGAGACGCTCAGTCATGCGAGTCCGAACCTGTCTGCCGTTCGTTGCCTGTCTCCTGTTGTCGACCGTTTCTGCCTCTCATCTGTCAGCCCAGCAGAATCAGCGCCCGAATATCGTCTTGATGTTTCCCGACAACCTCGGCTGGGGTGAGGTCGGAGCGTACGGAAGCGTTCGCGATGTTCCGACGCCGAACATCGACCGGATCGGTGCCGAGGGAATGCGGTTGAACAATTTCAACGTCGAGTACTCGTGCACGGTGTCGCGCGCAGCGCTGCTCACCGGTCGCTACGCCATCCGCACGGGCGCGGCGCAGCCGACGGGAATCACGCTCTGGGAAGTCACGCTTGCTGAAGCTCTCAAGTCAGCCGGATATTCCACCGGGATCTTCGGGAAATGGCACCTCGGCGGCAACGAATGGCTCGGACGTACGCCCGGCCATCAGGGGTTCGACGAGTGGTGGGGCATTCCGCACACGAGCAACGCGTCGATGGTCACCACTTCACCGACGTTCGATCCGGCGACGACCGAAGTGCCGTACATCTGGGAACAGAAGGCCGGCGAAGCGCCGAAGAAGCTGAAAGTGTTCGATCTCGAGTCGCGGCCGTTTGTCGATCGCGAGGCGGCAGAGCACGGCATCCAGTTCATGGAGCGGAGCGTACGCGAGCAGAAGCCGTTCTTCTTCTATTACCCGATCACCCAGATCCACTTCCCCACGCTCGCGCATCCCGACTTCGCGGGCAAGAGCGGCGCGGGCGACATCGGCGACGCCATGGCCGACATCGACCACAACGTGGGTCTCGTGCTCGACGCCATCAAACGGCTCGGCATTGAGCGCAACACGCTCGTGTTCTGGTGCACGGGGACAACGGCGCTGAGATCCGGCGCCCGTGGCGAGGAACGTCCGGCCCGTGGAGCGGCTACTACAACTCCGTCATGGAGGGCGGGATTCGCACACCGTGCGTCATCCGGTGGACCGGCCGGATTCCGGCCGGGCAGGTGTCGAACGAAATCGTCCACCAGGTTGATTTCCTGCCGACTATCGCGGCCGCCGTTGGCTCCGACTTCGTACCCAAGGATCGCGCGATTGACGGTGTGAACCAACTGCCGTTCCTTGAGGGAAAGCAAAAGAAGTCGAATCGTGAGAGCGTTGTCTTCTTCACCGGTCAGTCCGTGGCGGCGGTCAAGTGGATGGACTGGAAGTTCCATTACGCATACACGCCCGTGCCGCGTCAGCCAGAGCCGCCTCTGATGCGCCTGTTCCACCTGCGATCGGACCCGAAGGAGGAATCCGACGTCAAGGACGCCAACCCGTGGGCTCTGAGTGCCTTCGACAAGATCGTCGCGGACTGGATGGTGACCACGGTGCGGTACCCCAACGTTCCGCAGGGAGCGCCCGACCCGTATTTGCCGCCGCGTCCGTAGTTCAGTCGAGCTTCTGCTCGCGGAGCGCATTGCGCCGTAGCTTGCCCGACGCAGTTTTCGGCAGCTCGACGACAAACCGCACGACACGCGGATACTTGTACGGCGCGATCGTCGCCTTGACGTGACCCTGCAGTGTGGCCGCCAGCGCATCATCTGCCGTGACCCCGGCGCGAACGACGACAAATGCAGCCACTACGGTACCGCGGTCCGCATCGGGAAGTCCCACAACCGCGCACTCCGCCACAGATGCATGCGTGAGGAGCGCGTTTTCGACCTCTGGCCCGGCAATGTTGTAGCCAGACGAAACAATCATGTCGTCCGACCGTGCCTGGTACCAGAAGTAGCCGTCAGCGTCACGAACGTAGGTATCGCCCGGGTAGTTCCAGCCTCCTTTCACGTACTTCCGCTGGCGCACGTCGGCGAGGTAGCGACACCCGGTTGGGCCGCGAACGGCGAGATGGCCCGCAGTTCCGTCCGGCACTTCGCGTCCGGCGTCGTCCACCACGCGCGCCTCATATCCCGGAACGGCACGTCCTGTCGATCCTGCGCGCGCCTTTTCGGCCGACGACCCGATGAAGATGTGAAGCATTTCCGTCGCGCCGATTCCATCCATGAGGGTGACACCCGTGGCCGCCTTCCATGCCTCGAACGTCGCCGCCGGCAAGGTCTCGCCGGCAGAAACGCACACGCGCAATGAGTTCGAGTCGCCGGGCTGCATCTTGCCGAGGAGGGCTTTGTACGCGGTGGGAGCAGTGAAAACGACGGTCGGACGAAACTTGCGAATCGCAGAGAGAAACTCGTCGGTCGGCGCCTTCTCGAGCAACACGCTTGACGCGCCAACCCTGAGCGGGAAGATGACGAGCCCGCCGAGCCCAAAAGTGAAAGCGAGCGGTGGCGAGCCGATGAATCGATCATCACCGTTCGCCTGCAGCACGTGGCGGCCATACCCATCGGCAATCGCCATCACGTCGCGGTGAAAGTGTATCGTCGCTTTTGCACCGCCGGTGGTACCCGATGTGAAGCCGAGGAGGCAGACGTCGTCGCTCGCGGAATCGCAGGCTGTGAATTCCGTACTTGCGGCAGCTGCAAGATTTTCGAGCTCGGAGTCGGCGGTTCCAAACGCGACGATACGGTGCAGCGCCGGCACGGCAGCCCGTGCTTCGGCCAGCGCTTCCATGAGGCGTGAATCACAAAGCGCCAGCGACGACTGTGACTTCTCAATTGCTCCAACGAGCTCCGGTACGCGCAGGAGCGGCATCGTTGCGACGGCAACGCCACCCGCCTTCATCACGGCGAGATAGGCCGCGGCAAACATCGGCGTGTTCGGTGCGCGGAGGAGAACGCGGTTGCCCGGCACCATGCCCAGCTCGCGCGTCAGGACATTGGCAATGCGATTCACCTGCGCGGCGGTTTCGGCGTAGCTCCAGGTCACCGTTGGGGTGATGAAGCACGGCCTGTCGCCCATTCCGCGTTCGATCCAGCGGTCGAGCAACTCGCTCACACAGTTGAGGCGCCCAGGGTACTGCAGCTCGGGCAACGAAAAGACGAAATCCGGCTGCTCCGACTCGGGCGGAAGCCCGTCGCGCGCAAAGGTGTCGACGTGCGCGCTGCGGTTCATCGCCCGCTCCCTGCGACGATGGCGCCGCGAACCGAATCCTTGACGAGTCGCAGGTCGTTGGTAAGTGCCGTCGCGCGCCGTCTCCCGACTTTGGCAAACAGATCCGCGATCCAGCTCTCGTGCGCCCGCGCCATTCGCGCAAAAAGACGAGCGCCGGCAGAGGTAAGCACCACCACTGCCACCCGTCCGTCGTCTGGTGCAGCGTTGCGCCGCACGAGCCGTTCGGCAGCGAGGCGTGTGACCAGCCCAGTGATGTTTCCGTTCGTGACCATCATTCGCGCAGAAAGTTCGCCGAGTCGGAGTCCGGCGGGCTCGCGGTGCAACTGGGCCATGAGGTCGAACTGGGGAAGCGTGACCCCGAACTCGGAGCGGAACCGGCGCCTGATGGCCGTGGTGACGAGATTCGTGCACGAGAGCAGGCGCAGCCATAGCCGGAGCTCGGCCTTGTGGCCTGCCGGTCCGTGCCGGACAATCGCCTCGACATCCGCCGTATGCAGCGCGCTCATGGGCCCTCGGACAAGAGGAACGGCACCGCGCTGGCGCACGGGGCCGGTAGGCAGATACTTTATACTTCAAGTGGTTGTCCGTCGGCAAGGGGTGCCGTCCGGAAGTGACCTCGAAGGAACCCGCAGAGAATCCAGCAGGAGCGTGCATGCGCATCGTCTGCATCGGTGGCGGACCGGCCGGCCTGTACTTCGGGCTTCTGATGAAACAGGCGCATCCCGCCCACGACGTGACCGTCGTGGAGCGCAACCGTCCCTACGACACGTTCGGCTGGGGCGTGGTGTTCTCCGATGCCACTCTGGACAACATGCGTCTCGCCGATGCCCGTACGGCGGACGAGATAGAGGCCGCGTTCAACCACTGGGACGACATCGAAGTTCGCATCAAGGGGCGCCAGATGCGCACCACGGGTCACGGCTTTGTAGGGATTGGCCGGAAGACGCTGCTCAACATTCTGCAGCGGCGCGCCGAGTCGCTTGGCGTGCACCTCGTGTTCGATCATGAAGTAGGCTCCGACCTGGACTATCCGAAAGCCGACCTGATCGTCGCTGCCGACGGCGTCAACTCCCAGGTTCGAGCGCGCTCGGTCGAACACTTCCGCCCCGACATCGCACAGCGCCCGAATCGCTACGTCTGGGGTGGGGTGCGCAAACGGTACGACGCGTTCACGTTCGACTTTCAGCGCACGGAACACGGCTGGTTTCAGGCACACATTTACAAGTTCGACAACCTTCACTCGACGTTCATTGTCGAGACCACCGAAGACACGTACGCGGCACACGGTCTGGCCGAGATGAGCGAACGCGAATCGCTCACGTTCTGCGAGACACTCTTCGCCGACGTACTGGACGGTGAACGGCTCCTCACGAACGCGGCCCGGACCAGCGGCTCAGCCTGGCTCAACTTCTCGCGCCTCGTCTGCGAGCGCTGGCATATGCACAACGGGGGTTCGCATGTGGTGTTGATGGGCGATGCCGCGCACACGGCCCACTTCGCGATCGGCTCGGGAACCAAACTCGCCCTCGAAGACGCCATCGAACTCACGCGCCAGATGACGGCCGTGGAGCACGATCCGGCGCGGCTCGCCGAAGCACTGACTGCGTACGAAGAAACGCGGCGAGTGGATGTGGCGCGCATACAGAATGCGGCGCGCAACGCCATGGAGTGGTTTGAGAACGTCGGGCACCGCTACGCCGACCAGCTCGAACCGGAGCAGTTCATGTACTCGCTGCTCACACGGTCGCAACGCATCAGCCACGAGAATCTTCGTCTTCGCGACAAGGCGTGGCTCGAAGGTTACGAACGCTGGTTCGCGCGCCGAGCCGGCCTTGCGGTCGCGGACGACGCGCGCGCCACACCGCCTATGCTGACGCCGTATGCCGTGCGCGGACTTTCCCTCCCAAACCGCATTGTCGTTTCGCCGATGGCGATGTATTCCGCCGTTGATGGCGTGCCAGGCGATTTCCACCTCGTTCACCTCGGTTCGCGGGCGCTTGGCGGTGCGGGGCTCGTGTTCGGCGAGATGACGTGCGTGGCGCCGGATGCGCGAATCACACCCGGTTGTGCCGGGCTCTGGAATGAGACGCACGTCGAGGCCTGGCGACGTATTGTCACGTTCGTCCACACTCAGTCGCCGGCCAGGTTCGGCATGCAGCTCGGGCACGCCGGCCGAAAGGGATCCACCAACCTCGGGTGGGAAGGAATCGATCAGCCGCTCGCCAACGACAATTGGCCGCTTATCTCGGCGTCGGCGATTCCCTATCTCGCCAATTCTCAGATTCCGCGCGAAATGACGCGCGACGACATGGAGCGCGTGATCGCCGAGTTCGCGCGCGCAACGAAATGGTCGGCGGAGATCGGCGTGGACCTGCTGGAGCTGCATTACGCGCACGGGTACCTGCTCTCGAGTTTCTTCTCGCCGCTCACGAACCAGCGAAGCGACAGCTACGGCGGGAGCCACGAGAATCGGGCGCGTTTCCCACTCGAGCTCTATCATGCAGTGCGCGAAGTGTGGCCGGACGACCGACCAATTTCCGTGCGGCTCTCGTGCCACGACTGGATGGAGAACGGCAACACGGCAGACGACGCAGCGATCTTTGCGACGATATTCAAGGACGCCGGCGCGGACTTGATTGATTGTTCGTCCGGGCAGGTTCATCACGAGGAGCGTCCCGTGTACGGAAGACTCTACCAGACACCGTTTTCGGACCGCATCCGCAACGAAGTCGGCGTGGCGACGCTGGCCGTTGGCGCGATTTCGGAAGCGGATCACGCCAACTCGATAATCGCCGCAGGGCGCGCGGATCTCTGCGCCATTGCGCGACCGCATCTCGCCGACCCCGCATGGACATTGCACGAAACCGCGAAGATTGGTGCGAGCGAAGTGGCGTGGCCTGTGCAGTACGAACGGGGGCGCTTGCAGTACGAAACCAACCTTCAGCGCGCGGCCGCCGGTCCGCCCATCCGATGAGCGAAACACTAGCTGGACGCCACGCGTTCGTGACCGGCGCCGGAAGCGGAATTGGCGCCGCAATTGCGCGCGAACTCGCGGCCCGTGGTGCGCGCGTCTCGCTCGCAGGGCGTCGCGTCGCGAAACTCCAGGAAACCGCCACTGCGCTCGGCTTGATGGCAGGAGAGATCGTTCCGCTCGACGTGACGGACGCCGGCGCGGTGACGCGGGCAATCGCCGGGCTCTCCATTCCGATCGATATTCTCGTCAACAATGCGGGTCGCGCACTGAGCGCGCCGTTCGCAAAGACTGACCCTGCCCTGTTCGACGAAATGATTGGCGTGAATCTGCGAAGCGTATACCTCGTCACTCGCGCGGTACTTCCGCAGATGCAGACGCGCGGCACCGGACGAATCATCAATGTCGCGTCCGTGGCCGGACTCGTCGGTGCGGCCTACGTTTCGGCGTACACGGCCGCGAAGCACGGCGTGGTTGGGCTCACACGGGCGCTCGCGGCCGAGCTTGCCGGTACGGAAATAACGGTCAATGCCGTCTGCCCCGGATACACGGACACCGCGATGGTTGACGACGGCGCCGCGCGCGTCGCCGAGAAGACGAAGCTGACCGCCGACGAAGCGCGTGCGCGTATGGCAATGAGCAATCCGGGAGGGAGATTGATTACGGCCGACGAAGTGGCGCACGCTGTTGCGTGGCTCGCCGAGCCTGGGGCGAGCGCCGTAAACGGCCAGGCGATCGCCGTGGCCGGCGGCGCGTTTTGAGGACCGATGCGATGACTCCCGGCGATCCCTCCAATAAGGCCGGCGCCGCCGAAAGCGCCGCCGAAAGCGCCGCTCCGAGCGCGCCTGACGCGACGCAGCAGGCCCGCACTGCGATGCGTGGTTATGCGGCCAAGCACTTCCTCTGGGAATGCAGCGACGATGGTCGCGTGGCGACAATCACGCTGAACCGGCCCGAACGCCGGAATCCGCTCACGTTCGAGTCGTACGCCGAGCTACGCGACCTCTTTCGCGCTCTCTCGCACGCGTCCGACGTTCGCGCGATCGTGCTCACCGGCGCCGGCGGAAACTTCTGTTCCGGCGGCGATGTGTTCGAGATCATCGAACCGCTGACCAAGATGGATGCGGACGGACTCCTCGCCTTCACACGCATGACAGGCGACCTCGTGAATGCGATGCGCAGGTGTCCGCAGCCGATAGTCGCAGCCGTAGATGGAACGTGCGTGGGCGCAGGTGCAATACTCGCAATGGCGTCCGACCTGAGACTCGCGACGGCAAAAACGAAGACGGCGTTCCTCTTCACGAAGGTCGGACTCGCCGGCTGTGACATGGGCGCGTGCGGCATCCTCCCGCGGATCATCGGCCTCGGCCGGGCGGCGGAGTTGCTGTTCACGGGTCGAAACATGACGGCCGACGAAGGCGTTGCGTGGGGATTCTACAGCAGGCTCGTTGCCCCCGATGCGCTCGTGGCCGATGCAACAGCGCTCGCGCGTTCACTCGCCGACGGGCCGGTGCTGGCCCACATGGTCACCAAATCGATGTTGAACAAGGAATGGACGATGGGGCTCGACGAGTTGCTCGAAGCTGAAGCACAGGCGCAGGCGCTCTGCATGCAGACGCAGGACTTTCGCCGAGCGTTCGAGGCCTTCGCCGCGAAGAAGACTCCAGTGTTCGAAGGGAACTGATCTGTGAGTACCGCACCGTCTCGCGAACACCTCGGGTGGCCGTTCTTCGGTCCGGAGCACGCGCGCTGGGCCGACCGTGTCGTTGAGGTCGCGGCGGGACTGCGCATCTCGCACGATGACATTGACGCTTCGTGTCGCTCGCTCGTTCGTGAGCTTGGAGCCGCCGGCGTGCTCGAAGGGTGCGTCGCGCGCGGTGAAGCCAGCGCGGAATCCATTGACTCGCGAACTGTGTGCCTCGCCCGTGAACTGCTCGCCTGGCACGATGGGCTCGCCGACTTCGTGTTCGCCATGCAGGGACTCGGCACCGGGGCGATCGCGCTGTCGGGATCTGATGCGATGCGGACGGCGGTGCTGCCAAAGGTCGCTGCCGGTGAGTGGATTGCCGGGTTCGCGCTCTCCGAAGTAGATGCCGGCTCCGACGTTGGCGCAATGCAGTGCGCCGCACGACGCGACGGCAGCTCGTACGTGCTCGACGGAGAGAAGACGTGGATATCCAACGGCGGAATCGCGGACGTCTACACGGTGGTGGCACGTACCGGCGAGGCTCCCGGCACCCGGGGACTATCCGCATTTGTCGTGTACGCCGATGATCCGGGGTTTTCGGTCACGGAGCGCATCGAAGTGATGGCGCCGCACCCGCTCGCGACGATTCGATTCGACGGATGCCGGATTCCGGAAGAGCGACTCCTCGGAGCTCCCGGTGAAGGCTTCAAGGTGGCCATGCGAACGCTCGACATTTTTCGTCCTTCCGTTGCCGCCGCGGCTATCGGCTTTGCTCGACGCGCGTTCGACGAGTCGGTGGTTCACACCAAAACTCGCGCGATGTTCGGCGGTACGCTTTCGGACCTTCAGCTCACGCAGGGCGCGCTCGGCGAAATGGCCACGGCAATCGATGCCGCAGCGCTGCTTACATATCGCGCCGCCTGGACGCGCGACGTCAAGAAGGAAAAGACCACCAGCGAAGCAGCCATGGCCAAGCTGACGGCCACCGAATCGGCGCAGCAGATCATCGACCGTGCCGTGCAGCTCTTTGGCGGGCGTGGTGTGCGGCGCGGAGAGATCGTTGAGCGACTCTACCGAGAGATTCGCTCGCTTCGCATTTACGAAGGAGCCACCGAAGTGCAGAAGCTGATCGTTGCCCGCGAAGTGCTGAGGGACGCGTGAGTTCATTTCGCACGACGCGCCCACTCCGGTTCGGTGACTGCGACCCATCGGGGATCGCCTATTTTCCGGCGTATTTCAATATCCTCGTCGGCGTGGTCGAAGAGTTTTTTGCCGACATCGGCGCTTCGTGGCCGGCGCTGTTTACCGAGCGAAAGCTTGGCATGCCGACCGTGAAGTTCGACGTCACCTACACCGCGCCAGGCATGCATGGCGACACGCTCGATTGGGAATTGCGCGTGGTCGAAATCGGGCGTTCGTCGCTCACGCTGCAGCACTCCATCTCGCGTGCGGGTACGCCGCTCTGGACCGCGACGCAGGTGCTCGTCGCCACGACGCTCGAAACACACAAATCCGTCCCGTGGCCTGACGACATTCGGGCCGCCCTCACCCGACACCTCGACGCAGCCGATGCATAAGATCCTTCAGCCAGACGGATGGGCCCCGCCGCGCGGCTATTCCAACGGAATGTCCGCCGCCGGCCGATTCGTGTTCGTCAGCGGACAGGTCGGCTGGAATTCGCAGAGCAAGTTTGAATCGGACGACCTCGTCGATCAGATTCAACGCGCCCTCGAAAACGTCGTAGCCGTTCTCGCGGCCGACGGTGCTCGCGCGGAACACATCGCATCACTGACCTGGTACTTCACCGACAAGGCGGAGTACGTGGCGAGGTCGAAGGAAGTTGGCGAGGCCTACCGCGCCGTGATCGGGCGACACTATCCCACGATGACGGCCGTCGAGGTCTCCTCCATGATCGAGCCCCGGGCCAAGGTCGAGATTCAGGCGATTGCTGTGGTGCCTGAGTAGAACTGGCGGCGCTCCACGACTGTCGAGCGACCGGCACCCACGCGATCAACGCTTCGTGTAGACAGTCCGCGTCGTGGTGGTCGGCCCGCCGAGTACGCCGATACGCGTGGCTTCGACAACGAGCGATGTCGGCGAAATCAGCCCCAGCGCCTGCTGGATCTCGGCGGTCGCAGAGTCGCCGGTCACTGGATGGGCGTAGCGATGCAGCGTCGTGATGACGAGCGTATTTCCGCTCCACACTGCCTTCGACCCCTGCGCCTGAATTCCCCGTCCCATGGGAACGGTGTTCCGGGTTTCCGATCCGTCGAGCGCGTAGACGAACTTGAGGGGCGGCTGTAGATCGCCGGGTACGAAAAACGCGTACTGCAGCGTAAGCCGGTTCGCGTCCTGCACGATCGTGATCGGCGACCCCCATCCACTCCCCATGTCGCCAATGCGGAGCCCACGGCCTCCTGGTGCCGCTCCTCCCCGAGCTGCACCGGCTCCTCCGCGAGCGGCCTCGCCCTGTGCCGGCGCTGCGGTAGCGAGCGTCCATTCGCCCGAAAAATCCGGACGCTGCTGCGCGGCCGCCGTGGGCACGAGTCCGACGAACGCGGCGGCGGCGAGAGCGGAGACAACGGATGTCACTCGGTTCATTACTGATCTCCCTTGGCGGATTTCCAGCGCGTCCACTGATCGACGGTCATCACGGTCCGGAATCCTATGTGCGATGCACCGCTGTCCGGTGCACCTGGACTACGTGCGCTCACGCGATAGCCGCGGCAATACGTGTCATTGCAGAGAAACGACCCGCCGCGAACCACGCGCGTTGGCTGACCCTCGGTACGCGGATCGAGTCCAGAACGTGGCCCGGTCGGATTCGAGGCGAGGCCCAGCGCGGCATCACGCGCGTAGGTGTCGGGACGATACCAGTCGAGCGTCCACTGCCAGACGTTGCCGGACATGTCGAAGAGACCGAAACCCGTCGCCGGGTACGACCCCACAGGCTTGGGCGCGGCAGCGTGGGTTGGAAAACTTCCTTCATATATGTGGGCCTGCGGGTGCTCGGCGTCCATGGCCGCGTCGCCCCAAGCGAACGCAGTCTGATGATTGCCGCCGCGCGCTGCGAATTCCCACTCTGCTTCGGTCGGCAAGCGACGCCCCATCCAATCCGCGTATGCCACGGCGTCGTTCCACGCGACCTGCACGACCGGGTAGTTGTCTTTCCCGGCGATGGAACTCTTTGGTCCGTCGGGATGGCGCCAGTCGGCGCCCGGAGTCCACGCCCACCACTGCGACCAGTCGCGAAGATCCACGGGCTCGCTCGTCGGTGCGAACACCAGCGAACCTGGTACGAGCAGAGCCGCGTCAGGCGGCGGTGTTCCTGCCGGAAGCTGGCGCATCAGATCGGCAACGTCGGGTGCGCGCTCGGCGACGGTCACGTAGCCAGTCGCTTTTACGAATGCGGCGAACTGCGCGTTGGTGACTGTGTGGGCGTCCATGAAGAAGCCATTCACAAGGACGCCGTGCACCGGGAGTTCCGCAGACTCCGCGTACTGATCGGCACCGCCCATCATGAAGCCGCCGCCCGAAACCCAGACCATACCTGGCGGAGCGTCGCCGGGTGCCGGCGTCGGCAATGCACTCTCGACGACCGCCGCCACGGCGCGCGCGTCAGTGGCGGCGTTCACGTCACCATCGGAACTGCATGCGCCGGCCAGAACGACCGTCGCGAGCACGGTCGGACCGGCGATTGATCGGAAATCGATTTTCATTCTTATTGACATGGATGGTGTACACAGACCTTACGAAACAACGGAGCGGACCGTCAAGCGGTAGAATAGGTGGACGGCCCAAGTTTTTGATGGCTGAGCCGGGTAAGAACCGCCAAACCGGAGGACGATCGATGAACAAGGCTCGATGTCTTGCTTCCGCTCTGCTGACGCTGGCGTTCGTGGCTGCGCCGACGGCTGCACAATCCCCTCAGTACCGCTCGCCCGCGGGCGTGCAGTACACATCGCAGCCAGACACCGGGCCCGTTGCCCGCGCCCAACAGGAGCTTGCCGCCAATCCAGGCAACATCGCGAAGTTCATCGCACTCGGCACGGCGCAGGCTGGAGCGCGCCAGATGCGCGAGGCGGTCGAGACGTTCACCCGCGCACTCGCTGTTGAACCGAATAACGCCCTGCTCTACCGCTGGCGCGGGCATCGGCATCTGTCGGTGCGAGAGCTCGATCAGGCCGAGGCCGATTTCGCGCGCGGCCTCGCGATTGACAGCACCGTCTATGGAATCTGGTTCCACCTCGGAATAGTTCGTTTCGTGAAGGGTGATTTTGACGGTGCGGCCGATGCGTTCACGCGCGCGCAGCCACGCGCACCGGACGCGGGCGAACTCAAGGGCTCAACCGACTGGCTCTGGATGTCGCTCTCGCGCGCGGGGAGGCACGACGAAGCAAAGGCGATGCTCGCCGCCCGGCCGGATTCGCTTCAGCCCGCGCCCGACTACGCGTACGCGAAACGCGTGCAGATGTATCGCCAGGAGATCGGGCCCGACCATCTGATCACGGAGTCCGACACGGCCGATGTGCAGGTAGCCACTCTGAGTTTTGGCCGCGGCAACTGGCACCTCGTAATGGGCGACACCGCGACCGCGAAGAAGTGGCTCCGGCGCGCGGTAGCGTCGGGTGGTTGGCCGGGATTCGGGTTTATCGCGGCGGAGGCGGAGCTGCGCCGGTTACGCTGACGGACTCGCCGCTACCTGAAGCCGTCCTCGTAGAGATCGGCGAGCTTCGCGAGCCCGCTGAAATCGCCCGTGCGCTCGGCCGTCGCGACGATCGCGACAAACTCAGGCGTAAGGTGCGGGCAGCCGCTGAGTGATTCGCCGATGGACTGCGTGGAGAGTTCGCGTTCGCCAATGCGCGCAATGAACGCGCGGATCTCCGGATTCGCCGATGCGTCGGCGGCGAGCCGCATCGCCCGCCCCAACGTAAGGCCGGCTTCGATCGCCGTCGTGAGTGCACGCGCCATTCGCGCCCGCGCCATCGCCGGCTGACGACCGTAGCGCGCCGCAGCTGCGGCTATCATCCCACCGGCACTGCTCAAGAGGATCAGGACGCCGCTGCCCGCGGTCATCGCATACGCGCCGGGATGCCCGAAGAAGAGCAGCGGAAAAGGCGCAATGAAACAGGCCGCTAGTCCGGTAAACACGGGATACACCATCTGCTTCTTTACCCACTGCATCAGCAGGTGCTTCTTCATATAGAAGTCGGCGAGGAGCCTCAGGGCCTCCTCCAGACTTCCAGACTCTTCGCCAAGGGTGAGCAGTGCGCGCTCGAATTCCTCGAACCGCCGCGCGCCGGCCTTGACCACCTCTTCCAATGGGCGCCCGCGTTTCGTTCCTGCGAGGAGCCATTGCCGGATCTCCTCCGTAAGCACCGACTGCCGCGGCCCCATCGTCTCAAACGCCTTGTGGTGCGCAAAGCCGGCCGCGTACATCGTTCGCCACATACTATAGAACTCGGCGCGGTGGCGACCGTCGTCGAGCGCGCGAATGGCAGTGAGTGCAGGTTTCAATTGACGCGAGATTCGAGGAGTCGCGGCGTAGCCCGCCGGGACGACGCGGACGAGTGCCGAGCGGACCGAGCGAGCCCAGCCCCGCGCGTTACCGTGCGGCCGTGCGCGGGATACATTCGAACGCAACCGTCTTTACAGAGGCCCATGGCCGAAAAAGATACCTTCGACGAAATCGCGCTGCTCGTGCGCGCCCGCTACGCCCTCATTGTGCTCGACACGCGCGAGTACGACCGCGCGCTCGAGGGCACCGGTCGAATGGCATCGGACATGGGGCTGCACTTGTTCACCTGGACGCGGTCGCGCGGTGTTGTGCGCGGCTCGCACATCAGCGACCCGGTGGTCGAAAAGACCGGCGATCCGGCAAAGGCGCTCGCCTGGATTCTCGAACAGGGCGCGGGACTCTTCCTCTTCCGCGACCTCGCCGCGCACTTCGACGACCCAGCGGTGATCAGCCATCTCCTCGATGCGATTGGGCACTTCACGTCGCACCGGGGCGCCGTCATTCTCGTAGGCCACGATTCCGGGATTCCCGACGCGCTCCGCCCGCACGCTACCGTTCTCGAAGTTCCGGCGCCGTCGTTCGACGACTATCGGCGCCTGCTCGAAAAGCTGATCCGTGAATACTCCGCCAAGATGCCGGTGAAGGTCGAGTTGACCAACGCCGACCGGATACGCTTCGTCAACAATCTCGTGGGCCTCTCGATGCTCGAGGCCGAGAAGGTGATCACGAAGCTGATCGTCGACGATGGTGCATTGCGCGAACAGGATGTGCAGCGCGTAATGATCGCCAAGCGACAGGTCGTGGAGCAGGACGGACTGCTCGAGTACTATCCCGCCGAAGACGGGCTTGATCAGGTGGCCGGACTCGACGGGCTGAAGGCGTGGCTCGCGATGCGGCGTCCCGTGGTGGCCGATCCCCAAAAAGCCGCTGCGTTCGGCCTCTCATTTCCCAAAGGCGTGCTCCTGCTCGGCGTCCCTGGCTGCGGAAAAAGTCTCTGCGCCAAAGCCGTCGCGCGTGAGTGGGGCCTGCCGCTTCTCAGGCTCGACCCGGGCAACCTGTACGATAAATACATGGGAAATTCGGAGAAGAACTTCCGGCGCGCCATGCAGACAGCCGAACGAATGGCGCCCATCGTACTCTGGATTGACGAACTCGAGAAAGTGTTCGCGTCCGTTAGCGGCGACTCCGATGGTGGCGTGTCGAATCGCGTATTCGGGATCTTCCTCTCGTGGCTGCAGGAACGAAAGGGAGACGTCTTCGTCGTTGCGACATCGAACGACGTAACGAAGCTTCCACCGGAGTTCGTGCGAAAGGGACGATTCGATGAGATCTTCTTTGTGGACCTCCCGGGCGAGAGGGCGCGTGAGGCGATCTTCCGAATTCACCTGACGAAACGCAAGCAGGACGCGGCCACGTTCGATCTCCCTGCCCTCGTAGAAAAGACCGACGGTTTCAGCGGCGCCGAGATTGAAGAGAGCATCATCTCGGCGATGTACGCTGCGTTCGCAGGCGGGCGGGCACTGGCTACAGACGATCTGGTATCCGCGGCGGTGGGCACGCGTCCGTTGTCACGTTTGGCATCTGACAAACTCAATACGCTGCGCGGTTGGGCATCGCATCGCACAGTGTCGGCCGACTGATGCTACGCACGACGCTACGTACGACGCTACGTACGACGCTACGCATGACGCTACGCACGACGCTACGCACGACGATACTGACGACGCTGCTGGCAGTTTGCCTACTTGCCGTGCCGGCCTGCGCCGGAGTGCCGGGCGGCGGCAGCGCCGACCAGCCGAACATCGTGCTCTTCCTCAGCGACGACCTCGGCATCGGAGAGATCGGTCCTTGGGGGCAGAGCGAGATCGCTACGCCCAACATCGACAAGCTGGCTCTCGAGGGAATGAAGTTCACGGAATTCCGCTCGGGGGCAGCAGTTTGCGGTCCGGCGCGCTGCTCGCTCATGACCGGCTATCACAATGGCAGCTGCCGGCTCGACGACAACGACAACGACTACCTCCGCACAGCGGACGTGACGCTTGCCGAGCGACTGCGCGGCGCTGGGTATGCGACGGGACTTTTCGGAAAGTGGGGACTGTCGTGGGATAGCGAACCCGAATCGTGGCCCAACGCGCAGGGATTCGACGCGTTTTTCGGGTACCGCGACCAGGTGCATGCGCACAATTTTTTCCCCGAATACCTGTTGAGCAACGGCGACTCCGTGCGCACGCGCAACGAGCTCGCTCAACTCCGGCGCATGGGGAGCGGCCGCGCCACGGTACGGCTCGACTACGCACCGGATCTGATCGGTGGACGCGCGTTTGACTTCGTGCGGGCCAACGCCGAGCGTCCGTTCTTTCTCTACTGGGCCACCAACCTTCCGCACATCAACAACGAAGGCGCGCGCGGATACGACGACGGTGGCTACGAAACGACGGACCTCGGCCCGTACGCCGACAAGCCGTGGCCGATGGCCAAGAAGAGCTACGCCGCACAGGTACACCGCGTGGACCAGGACGTTGGCAATCTCGTTGCGCTTCTCGATTCGCTCGGCGTTCGGGAGAACACGCTCTTCATTTTTCTTTCAGACAATGGCGCGACGTTTCTCAGGAGCGCCGATGACGGCACGTCGAATGTCATTGGTCGCTGGTTCAACGGCACGCAGGACTACCGCGGATTCAAGGGCGACCTGTACGACGGCGGCCTGCGCGTGCCGGGCATCGTTGTGTGGCCGGACATGGTGGAGCCCGGAACTACGTCGCCCGTGAGCGTGGACTTCGCCGATCTACACTCGACGCTCGCCGAGGCAGGCACCGGTCGTGCACCGGATGAGATTGACGGTAGGTCGTTTCTTCCCGTGCTGAATGGAAAGGGAACGCTGGCCCTGCGTCCGTATCAGGTGTGGTACTCGCCTGACAGAGATCAGTCGGCTGTACTCGAAGCGCCGTGGAAGGCGGTGTGGATGCGCGACACGATGCGCGTGTTCAACCTGGCGCGCGACCCCGGCGAGCGTACTGATCTCGCGGGCGAGGAGCCAGCCATCGCGGCACGCCTCGACGGCATCAGGCGGCGCGAGGACCGGCGGGTGGTGCACCCGCCGATTCCGAAGTGACTGACCAGAATCAGCGCGCTGGGTTGCTCTGGTTCGCCGAGTGCACCGCTGCCTGGATCAGCCGAACCGTTGCGGCCGGAACGTCCATCGATTGCCCACCGGAGCGGACGGCAACAGCCGGGAGTTCACGCGCGTCGCGACCCGTAATGCGCTCGAATATTTCGAGCGCCGCCACGTACCACGTAGGTGCCAAGCGCTGATGGGTGATAGCCGTCGCTGCCGTACAGGGCCAGCGTCGGGTCGGCAGCCCATGCGGCGCGCCACGCTTCGCCAGCGGGCATGAAGACGCCGTTCACAGCCTCCGCCGCAAGTCAGTACGAGTCGCGGCATGCGTCGAAGAACGCGTTGCGCGTAACGTCGGGCCATACCATGAACAACGCCGGCTTGGCACCAACCGATCGAATGATCGGCTCAAGCAGACGCGCGCCGATGATCAGCGTGTCGCGGTTCGCACCCACCGTCGAGGGTCCCTGCTGCAGGACGACATATTCCCAACGGTGGCTCTTGATGGCCTCTGCAGCTTCGCCGGAGTTGGCGTAGTCAATGAGCGCGGAGTTCGGCCTGGCCAGCGACCACGCATCAACCGTGTCGCCGGCTTCCGCGGCGCATGGCAGCGAGGTGAAACGAGCGGTGCATAGCGTCTGGACTAGGGTGTGTTGCGCGAAAAGGTTGCCACAACGGGGCAGTTCACGACGATCCCCGTGGACGCGAGACCACCGAGCGACGCATTGGCCGCGCCCGGCATCGCGCCGACAAGAAATCCGCGTTCGGCGTATGCAGCGGCTTCGGCCCACGTGATGATTTTGACGCGCTGGTCGTCCGCAATCGCATCGGCCGTCCACATCACCAGGTGCAGCTCCCAGACTGGCGAATAACTCGTATCGCGCCCCGCCGGGTCCGGCGCGCCCTCAAGAACGTTCAGCGGTGAAAGCCCGTCGAGCATGGCAGAACGCATCCCCTGTCGTTCAGGCGACGTGCGGTCAGTTTCACCGTTGGCAACCGCCACGAGCCCGAACCGCGCCGATCCGGCGCCGGACTCAGCCGGCGTTGGAATAGCCGTGAGTGCAGCGGCGTACGTCGCTCCCTCAAGTGCGGCAACCATTGGATCCGACGCTTCGGTCGAGATGTACCACGCGTCCCGGGCCTCCGCGTAGCCACGCGTGATGCGCAACGTGACGCGGTCACGACCGATGTCGAGCGAAACAACGCGGTCCATCGTGCGATGCTCATCAGCAATGATTGGCGCGTTGAGCACGACGCCACTCGGCAGTCGCACGAAAGGCGAGTAGCCCGGTTCTCCCACCGACCCCGGCTGCGCCGTGATCGGCGGAAATCCCGAATCCAGTGCCGCTCGTACCACCCGTTCGGGCGTGAAATCCACGCCCGCGGTGAACTTGAGCGAACCCGAAGATTCTCTGGCGGGCTGAGTTCCCAAACCCGAACCGCTTGCGGGATTGGCGGCGTTCGCCGCGAGCGCGCCGAGTCGCGGCGAATACGTCACACCGCGCTGGCGCGCGTCGGCGAGGTCCGACGACTCGGTGACGATGTACCAGACCACGCGCTTGCCGACGTGTCCGAGGTGAATCGGGAGCGTAACGGTTCCGCGCGCGGTGTCGACCGCGGCCGCGGTGGTCAGCGGATACGTCGCCGGAGCGATGCCGCTGGTGTGGCATCCGGCGATGGCCGCAAGGAGAAGTACAGGTGGGAGAGTTCGCAGGAGAGATTCCGTCGATCGATGCGCGACTCAACAGCCGGCCGCGCGTGATTTGTATATTGGGCCGATGACGGCGCCGGGACGTGGACTACTGTGATACTACTCATCGGGCCGTGCATGTTCCTTGCGCCGCTCGTGGTGCTGGCCATCCCCGTGGCGATCATCCTCTGGCCGCCGACGCTGATTCTACTGGGATTGGTGTGGCTCGTGCTCTTTCCGTTTGCGGCGCTCGCGCGCGGTCGCAGTGAGTCGAAGGGGGGAACCGGCGCGTCGCGAATTGCGCGGGCACACGTATGGGTCGAAGGCTGGCTCGGCACGTTGCTCACGCCGTGGACCTACTTCGACGCGCCGAAGAAGCCGTTGCCGAAGTCGGAAGATGAGCCGCCGCCGCCCAGTTGAGCCGTCGCGGCTGTCACGTGACTCAGCGCGACTCAACGTGACTCAACGTGAGTCAACGCGCACGATCGCCGCGCTTCGTCAGCTCCTGATTCGCACGAACCACCACCCTTGCTCCGGATACCAGCCGAGCCGGACGGTGCCCCACACGCGCCGCGTAACCGTGAGAGTGATGTTGATCGGCACCTCCAGTATGCGACCCTGTGTCGTGTCACCCACCAAGTCGTGCCCGAATGCCCAGCGCTTGGGAAACTCGCGAAGCCCGATCCGTTCGCCCTCAGGCGAGAGCGTCCACGAGCCGCTGTCCGTCGCGGCTGGCCCGTTCAACATCTTGAACCAGCGCACGTAGCGGCCGTCGGCGCTAAGCACGAGCGTGTCGGCGTGCGGGGTCTGGTTCATTACGTACGTGCCCGCGAGGCCAGAAACGTCACGCGGTGGAGAGCAGGCGCCGATTGTCAGCAGCGCCAGGAGCGACAGCAGTGCCAGCAGTGCCAGCAGCGACGCGGCGGACCCGCGGGGATGCGGAGATTCCATGGGTCAATACTGCAGCCGCAGCGGGCACCGCGCGAGCAGGGAGTCGAGTGGGGCTGGCCCTCTGATTAACTATCAGAGACAGCGCCTTGCGGGCCAGCGGTTCGAATCCCCTTCGCCCATCCCTGCACCCCCCATCAGTCATGCAGTCGCCATCGCCCGCCGTACAAACTTTCCGCAAGCTCCACGAAAGCGGCTGCTTCGTCATCCCGAATCCGTGGGACGTTGGGAGCGCCAAACTGCTCGTCCAAATCGGCTTCCCCGCCCTCGCGACGACCAGTTCGGGATTCGCATGGACGCTGGGTCGTGCGGACAACAGCATCTCTCTCGATCAGGCGTTCGATCACCTCAGGGTGATGAGTGCGAGCGTGGACGTCCCCCTGAACGCGGACTTCGAAGGTGGCTTTGCGGAAATGCCGGCCGGCGTTGCCGCGAACGTCGCGGTCGCGGCGGCCACCGGAATCGCGGGCCTCTCAATTGAAGATTCGACGGGCAATGCATCGTCCCCGTTGTACGATTTCGAGTTGGCGGTCGATCGCGTCGCGGCGGCCCGCAGCGCGATTGACGCAGCCGGAACCGGCGTCATTCTCACCGGCCGATCGGAAGGGTTCATTGCCGGCCGCCCTGATCTCGCCGAGACCATTCGCCGACTCACGGCGTACGCTGAGGCCAGGGCCGATTGCCTATACGCGCCGGGACTGCAGACGATGGCCGATATTCGTGCCGTCGTTGCAGCGGTTCACCCTAAACCTGTAAACGTGCTCGTCGGCAGCGACTTCACGACCGTCGCCGAACTGCGCGACGCAGGTGTTCGACGGATCAGCGTCGGTGGCGCCCTCGCACGTGCTGCGTGGACAGGATTCTTCAACGCCGCACGTGAGATCGCGGACCACGGATCATTCACCCACTTCGCAGCGGCGGTGCCTGGAAGCCGGCTCAACGCAGCGTTCACCGAAGGACAGTCCGCACCGTGACACCGCCAACCAAACCACCGTTCCAGCTCACGCGCGAGGAAATGCGCGCCCTTGGCGATCGCGCGCTGGAAATCGTCATCGCCCACTTCGAGACGAATCGCGACGCCCCCGTCGCGCACCAGATCACCCGCGCCGACGCTGAGCGTCTGCTCCGCACCGAGTTGCCCGAACAGGGCACGCCGGTGAACGAACTGTTTGACATACTCACGCGCGACGTATTCCCAAACGGATTCCGCACGGACCACCCACGCTTCTACTCGTTCGTACCGAGCCCCAACAACTTCGTCAGCGTCGTGGGTGACCTGCTGACGAGCGGAACGAATCTCTTTGCAGGCCACTGGATGGCGGCCTCGGGTGCGGCGCAGATCGAGATGATCGTGATTGACTGGCTCAAGGAGCTGGTCGGGTTTCCGGCCAATGCCGCGGGAATCATGGTGAGCGGTGGGTCGATGGCGAACCTTTCCGCCGTCGCGGCCGCGCGCGAGGTACGACTCGGCGGTGCGAACGACAAGGCGATCGTGTACTGCTCGGACCAGACCCACTCGTCGGTTGCCAAGGGGCTACGGATCATCGGCTTTCGCCCCGAACAGCGACGCACGGTGGCCACGGACGATTCGCTTCGCCTTTCGATGCCAGCGCTGGAGGCAGCCATCAAGGAAGATCGCGCCGGCGGCCGGCTGCCCTTCTGCGTTGTCGCCAATGCGGGAACGACGAACACCGGCGCCGTAGATCCGCTGGGCCCGCTGGCCGACCTCTGCGCTCGCGAGTCGCTCTGGTTGCACGTGGACGGCGCGTACGGCGCGGCGGCCGTGATCACAGACCGAGGACGTACTGCCCTGACCGGAATCGAAAGAGCCGACTCGGTTACCCTCGATCCGCACAAATGGCTTTTTCAGCCGTTCGAACTGGGATGCCTGCTCGTCCGCGACCCGGACGTTCTGCGGCGTGCATTTCGCGTGGACGACGCCGACCACCCGGACTATCTCGCCGACGTTACGCGCCACATTCAGGATGACGTCAACTTCTACGAGCACGGCGTCCAGTTGACGCGTTCGTTCAAGGCGCTAAAACTCTGGTTGTCATTGCGCGCATACGGGCTTGCAGAGTTCCGACGTGCGATCGACGTCGGGTTCGACATGGCTGATCTCGCTGAGCAGACGCTGCGCGCCGATGGCCGCTGGACGATCGTCACTCCGTCGCAGATGGGCGTTGTCACGTTCCGCTGGAACGACTCCGCCAAGTCGGACGCCGAGATCGACGCAATCACCAGCCGAACGGTGGACCTGATGCGCGAGGACGGATACGCTCTTGTCATGTCCACGATTCTCCGCGGGCGCCCGGCGCTTCGACTCTGTCCAATCCACCCCGCGACTCTGGCACACGAAATCCGGGAGACGATCACGCGGCTGGGCCGGCATTCTGTCACGGCGGCAACTCAGTAGCTGCTGCGGGGCGTAGCGCCAATGTCTGTCTCTAGCCGCCGGCCGCCGGGATACGTAGCTTCGCCCTCTGCTATTGCACTCTCCCGGAGGCCGTGAATGGCTCAGTCTGGCAGCGACGCGACCAAGTGGTCTGACGACGTGTTCCTCAACACGATGCGCGACATGGGCGACTCGCTCGCCGACACGTGCGCGCGCGATCTGCCGAGGGATCAGTCGCTCGCATTCATGTTCACGAAGATGCGGACCGACGCAGCCCTGCCAACGGAGTTTCCCGATGCGTTCAAGAACTTCCTGGATAACGCGCGGCCGAGCCTCGATCTCTCTGACCTGACGCCTGAGGAACACGCCAAACTGAAGCGCGGTCAGGATAGCGACGCCGGGTGCTCTTCAGAAGCGATTGGTACGCCGCATCCTGGACCAAGGCATGCCGGAACACGTAGCCCTCGGATTGGTCCGCGTGCGACTCCTCCACCAGTCCGGCATCGACGAGTTGCGCGATCTGCGCGTCGAGCGCCGCCTCGTCGAGAGGCGACACGCTGCGCAGCATCGGCAGCGAGAACGAGCGCCCGATGACTGATGCAAGTTGGGCAACGGCCTTGGCGGGTCCGAGCCGGTCGAGTCGCGCAAGGAGCGATCCGTGCAGCGTCGCCGGAATGGCGAGCGCACCAACCGTTTCGCCAAGCTCATAACGGCCCTCGCGGAGCACGAGCATGCCCGACTCAATGGCGAGCTTTGTCATCTCCTCTACATACAGGGGTACGCCGTCTGTCCTTGCGGCGACTTGCTCCAGCAGTTCGGCCGGAAGCGTCTTGCCGCCCGCCGCTGATGTCGCGAGCGCGTTGACGTCGGTCGCGTTGAGCCGTGGAACCATGAGCACCGATGCACCCGGCGCCTGAGTCCACCCGGCGTCGAACTCCGGACGGGCAGTGGTGAGCGACAGCACGCGGCGCGAGCCCAGACGCTCTACAACCTGCGATAGCAGTTCCAGCGTAGTCGGATCGGCCCAGTGTGCATCCTCAACGACAAGCACAACCGGCCGACTGGCGTGGGAGTCGAGTACGAGCGCGAGCAGCAACTCTTGCGTGCGACTGCGCTTCAGCCCGGGTCCGAGGTGCAGCGGCGGATATGCGTCGCCGGTCGGAATTCCCAGAACGTCGGCCAAAAGCGGTACCGCATCGTCCGGGAGCGTGCCGTATGCAGCAACACCGGAAATCAGCCGCTTCAGCTTCGTTTCCGCAGAGTCGCCGGAAACAAATCCAAACGCGCGTTCGGTGACATTGAGGACGGGGCGGAGCGCGCTGGTCCGATCATCGGGGGAACACCGAAACGTGACCCACGCGGCCGACCCACCGCGCCTCTCGCGAAAGAGCCGAATCAGTCGCGACTTGCCGATCCCCGCCTCGCCGCGCACCAGCACCGCACGGCCGGATCCGGCCGCGGCATGGGAGAACGCGTCGTCGAGGGTATCGAGCTCGCGGACGCGCCCGACCGCAGCGCTCAGTCCGCGGGCGACTGCTACGTCGAACATCGTCTTGGCACTGGTCTCGCGCACGACGCGATAGGGCCGCATTGGTTCCTTTCGGCCCTTCAGCGCCAGCTCTCCAAGCGACTCGAACTCAAAGAACCCAGCGACCAGCCGATGGGTCGCGTCACCGATAACTACCGTGCCGTGCGCGGCAAGCTCCTGAAGCCGTGCTGCGATGTTCGGCGTCGGTCCGAGCGCGAGATCCTCGCGGTGCTCTCCGCCGCCTACATCGCCGGTGACTACCAGGCCGGTATGCGCGGCCACGCGAACCGCCAGTCGCACGTCGAGTCGGCGAGATCGCAGAACACAACGGTCAGCTGCCGCCGCTCTGCGTCAAACTCACCCGTGCGCGGCGGCGGCGGCGCGCCCACCGGAGAACCGCAGCTACCGCAAAAGCGAAACCCCGGCGGAACGTCCGCCTGACACGCGGGGCAACGCAAGGTCTTTGTTACTTCCCCCATTCCGGGATCGGATCGCCAGCTTTCCACATCGGAGCGTGCGATTTCGGAAGATGGGCGCGGACCGCCCGAAAGTTGAAAGGTACGGTAATGAAGGTGATCCAGCCGATCAGGCCGCCGATGGCCGTTGCAGCCGGGTACATGCGAATTCCTGGAAGAAACAGGATCGCCATCGTGATGCCTTCGAGGATGTAGACACGGGCGGTGCCAAGGCCTGGGTTAGGCCTGAATCCGCGCCGGTCGAGCTCAATGTGCGAGTACCAGCCGTCCGAAATCCTGGACACGATCGTCACGCCGACAGCGCCCATCGCCACCGCGTCTGGCACGGGGCCGATGAATGGCAGCGCACCGGCAATGCCGGCGAACGACGCCGCCACGAATAGGCCGCCGACGAAGCCGGCGAAGATCGCAACGCCGAGGGGATCGGGGAACTTCATTCCCGCAATCGCACCGAAATAACGCCACATTCGGGCACTCACTTCCTGCGCCGTGTGGATGAACGTGAGGAGCAGATCACCGCCAAGTACGACCAATAGCGCCGCGGTTGTCGCCGGCAGTATTGACAGCTACTGCAAGTGCTCGCTCATCGAGCTCAAGGATCCCACAAGTGCCCCCGCGTTGGTGTCCGATAGAAGCGGCACCGGTGTCACGTGATGGAACGAACCACCAACCACGACGGCGCCCGCCGTCACTCAATCCACCGTTGCCACTGTACCAAATCAGGCCAAACATGGCGCGCTGGCGACTCAGCCCGCAAGCCGTTGTGCGAGCATAACTTGTCGGTCCCATCGCCAGCGATCTCAGAGATGCCCGTTGCCTACTATTGTAAGCGTCACGATCCATATCCTCGCCGCCATGCTTTGGCTGGGCGGGATGTTTTTCCTCGGCATCGTGGGCGCGCCTGTACTTCGCGGCGTTGAACCCCCGGCGCTGCGGCAGAAACTGTTCGACGGACTGGGACGCCGGTTCCGGACGGTCGGATGGATAACGGTGGCCGTGGCAATCGTCACGGGCTTCGCGAATCTGCACTTCCGCGGCTTGCTGCACTGGAATGGAGTACTCGATTCGCCAGCCTTCTGGCGAACGACCACCGGCATGGCACTGAGCGCGAAGCTGGGCTTCGTGGCGTTGATGCTTTCGGTTGAGGCGTATCACGATTTCGTGGTTGGCCCGCGCGCCGCTCGTGCCGACCCCGGATCGGCCGAGGCGCTGCGTCTCCGTCACCAGGCAAGTTGGCTCGCCCGCGCTGCCGGGCTGTGCTGACTCGGTCTCGTGATCGCCGCCGTATTGCTGACCCGCGGGGGATAGCCGCCTCCCCGACGCGCAGCCCTCCAGTCCGGGATGGTAGCTTTATCGCATGTCGAGACTTCTGGTCACGGGCTCGTCGGGGCTGATCGGCTCGGAAATCGTCACCCACTTCCACTCGAAGGGGTGGGAGGTCCATGGCGTTGACAACAACCAGCGCGCCGTGTTTTTCGGCGAAGCCGGTGACACGCGGTGGAACCAGCGACGGCTCGCTGAGCGATGCCCGGGATTCGTGCATCACGAACTAGACGTGCGCGACCGACATGGCGTGCTTGCCCTCGTGGCGCAACTGACCCCTGATGCGATCGTCCACGCCGCAGCCCAGCCAAGCCACGACAAGGCTGCGGCGATTCCGTTCGAAGATTTCGACACTAACGCCGTCGGCACCTTCAACGTGCTCGAGGCTGTGCGACGGCACGCCCCCGACGCGCCTTTCGTTCACCTCTCCACGAACAAGGTGTATGGTGACGCTCCGAACGAACTGGAGCTTGTCGAACTCGAGACACGCCGGGACTACGCGAGTCCTGCGTTCGCGAACGGCATTGCCGAGGACTTCTGAATTGATCGGTCAACCCACTCGATCTTTGGTGCATCGAAAGTGGCCGCCGATATCATGGTTCAGGAATACGGACGCTATTTCGGACTCAAGACGTGTGCGCTGCGCGGCGGCTGCCTCACCGGGCCAAGCCACAGTGGCGTGGAGCTTCACGGGTTTCTCAGCTACCTGGTCAAGTGCAACGTCGAGGGCCGCACGTATCGGATTTACGGCTACAAGGGCAAACAGGTACGCGACAACATTCATTCGCGGGACGTCGCGAACTTCGTTGATGCGTTCATTGCAGCGCCGCGCTCAGGCGAGGTGTACAATCTGGGCGGAGGCAAGCAGAACGCATGTTCGATCATCGAGGCGTTCCGGATGGTCGAGGAGCGGAGTGGACGCCCCATGCTCAGCGAATACGACGCTGTGAATCGCATCGGCTACCACATCTGCTATTACAGCGACCTGTCGAAGATGCGCGCCCACTATCCCGGATGGGACATCACGATCCAGCTCGGTACGATCTTCGACGAGATCGTGGACGCCTGGAGGAATCGGGCCGGGTGACCGCTGCGGCGCCGCGTCTGCTCGTCGTCACGGATGCGGATCTCTTGCCGACGAGCCGTGGCGCGGGTCGCACGTTGCTCAACCTGTTGTCGGGCTGGCCGGCCGACGCCGTGCGGGTCATCACGTGCGTACGAGGTCAGCCGTCGACGGATACGCACGGGCACGGTATCGTCGATGTCGGCTGGCGACTCCATGGCGGCCTGCACGAACGGTTGCTGCCGCTGATAGGCGATATGAACGCGCAGGCGATGGCGTTGCATCCGCTCGACACGAGCGTACTAACGAAGTTTCGCCCCGATATCCTGCTTGTCGTGCCGAGTTCGCCGGCGGCGCTCGTACTTGGTGCGCGCTGGGCCGAGGCAGTGCGCGTGCCATCGGTGACGTGGCTGATGGATGATTGGGTGCAACAGCACGGAGGCCGCTGGATCACCGGCTCTGCGGATGCCACCGCGCGTCAACTCCTCCATAAGAACGCCGGATGGCTCGTCATCTCCGACTGTCTCGGGGACGAGCTCGCGCGTTGGATGGGAATCGAGCGCCCGTCGCTCGTTGTTCACAATGCCGTCACGATCGGAGACCCGCCGGCGGCACTGACCGCAGCGCGTTCGGGCACGTTCCGCCTCCGCTACGCCGGCAGCGTCTGGCCAATGCACGCCGACGCGCTGCTCTTGATCGCTCGCGCCGTCGCCGTGCGCCGTGCGGCCGGCGACGACATCGAGTTCGTTCTCAACACGGACGCGCGCGGCTGGGAACTGCACGAGGAAGTCTGGCGCGAAACCGGCACGATCCACGACGGGCTAGTCGCCTATGAATCACTGCGAGGCGTGCTCGGCGAGTCGGACCTCCTCGTCGTGGCATCGAGCTTTGAGGCGCAGCATGCCCGCATGACACGAAGCTCCGTGCAGACCAAGATCACGGACTACCTCGCCGCCGGTCGCGCGATTCTGAATGTCGGTCCTGCGGAGGGCGCGTGCGCGGGATTTCTGCAGTCCCGCGATATTGCGCTCCATGTAGATGTGCCTGATGTGGCAGCGGCAGCCGACGTGCTCCGGCTCGCGCTCGCACGCCGCGCGTCGCTGAAGGAGATTGCGGAGCGCGGATGGGCGGTGTGTGTGCGCGATCATGAAATCGGCGCCGTAAGTGCCCGCATGACCGACTTCCTGGCCGGGCTGGCACGCCAGAACGCGTAGTCGCGCACCGGTTGGTGACGCCGGTTGGTGACGCCGGTTGGTGACGCCGGTCACCTCGTCAGCTACTCCTCACTCCGCCGTCACGCTTCCGTAATCCGGCCGTCAGACCACCTCAACGTCGGAGGCGTACGATCTCTGTAGACCCGTCTGCGGAGGCCTCGATGTTTGTTCAACTTCTCGCGTCCCGTCCGGTTCGGCAGCGGACTGCCACCGGTTTCGCAACGAGCATCACGCTGCACGGCTTTCTCGTGGCGGCGGCCTTGTACGCTACGATCGGCACGGCGCCGATCATCGAGCGCATCCAGACGATCAGCGCGATCTACGTACCGGAGGCACCCGCTCAGCCGCCGCCAACCCCACAACCGACGCCAACTCAGGTCGCGCCGGCGACTCCGGCGGCGATGCCATCTGTTCCTCCGGGCTCAGCCTATCTCGCCACACAGGTGGAGACCGAAGTGGCAATCGAGAGGAACTCACCGATGCCGCGGTACCCGGCGACCATGCGTGCGGCCGGAATCGCGGGAAGCGCACGATTCCGGTTCGTGGTCGATACGCTCGGACGCGTCGAATTGGCAACCGTGGAACGCATCGAGAGCACACACGAGGCGTTCGCTGTCGCGGTGCGGGAGTCGCTACCGCGAATGCGTTTTCGGGCGGCGTGTTTCGGTGGCCGGTCGGTACGGCAGCTCGTCGAGTTTCCGATCGCCTTCAACATCAAGCGCTGACGGAGGTGGCATGAGCTTTCCCTCGATCTCCTCGTACACTTTTTGCACTGCCACCGGCGCCTGCTGCCCCGCGATGAACCAGTCGGCGTATTGGCCCCAGTTCGCCTGCTTGATCGCATCGTCAGCTGACAAGCCCATCGCGTGGAGCCGCTTCACCTCGGCAATCACGTCAACGAGCGCCTGGCGAAACGCGACGAGCTCCTCGCGCGATGCGGCCGGCTCTTCGATGAATCCGTGTCCGGATACGTACCGACTCACGTCCATCCCGAGTGCACGATCCACAGTGCGCACCCATTCCGACGGATATGCTGCCCGCATCGCTGGAAAGACTCGGTTGAGGTACGCTTCGCTCATGAAGAGAATCTTCTCCCTTGGGAGCTGAACCATGAGATCGCCACCCGTGTGGGCACGCCCAAGAAAGAGGACGCGTACCGTCGTGCCCCCCACGTCCACGCTCTGTTCGGCTTCCGTCATCGCGTTCGGTGGGACGACGACCACTCTTGGCGGAGGTGCGGCCGCACCACGGCCCGCTGCCTCTGCAGCCGCTTGCGCGTTGGCCGCAACTGCAGCCACCGAGTCGCGCACGAGCTGGGCACGCGATGCGGGGTGGACGAGAAACGTGACGTCCTTTGGAAGAACCGAGTTGCCCGCCGTGTGGTCGCCGTGGTCTGATCCCACGACGTACCAGCGTACGGGGATGTTCGTCACCGTACGGATCCTGTCGAGCATCGTCTGTGTCGCCTGCGCGTTTCCCTGACCGTCGGCAATAAGGACGCCGTTTCGGCCGACGACGACGAGGCTGACTGTCGTGAAGCCTGGCTGGCGGATCTCTTCATAGCCGTAGACGTTGTCCGCCAGCTTCACGAGCCGCGGAAAGTCGGTGAGCTGCAATCCACGCTTGAGCGGGTCGGCTGTGCGCGGCTGGGCAGCGGCCGGCAAGGCCAGCGCTGAGGCGGCCATCAGTGCGGCGGTCGCCGCCAATCGGGTAAATTGCGTCATGCTGATGATTCTACTGGATTCCGAGTCGGCCCGCCCGGACGGAGCGTATCATCACCGACAGGTTGGCTGGCCGGTGGTCGTCGCCTCAATGTGCGTTCTCGTGATTGCGCTGACCGCTGGCATCAACGCCAATGCGATGCCAGCCATCTTGATCGTCGGCCTCGTGTCTGCCGCGGTCGGGTTGTTCATTGGGTCGCTCACGGTCACGGTGGACGATTCCCACGTCAGGCTCCGCTTTGGCGTTGGCGTTATTCGCAAGAACTTCGCGCTCGACACAATTCGGTCGTGCCGCATCGTGCGCAACCCATGGTACCATGGCACGGGCATTCGCATGATTTCGGGCGGTTGGCTATACACCGTCGGCGGCCGAATGGCCGTCGAGCTCGAACGGACCGATAGTTCTGTGGTTCGAATCGGGACCGACGAGCCGACGGAATTGCTCGCTGCAATCCAGCAGGCGGCTCAGCTTTCCGACGACGGAAGAGAGTCAGAGCCGATTACTCATTCGGGCGGCTACTGGCCTGCGCTCGTGGCCGCTTCAGTGATGGTCGCTGTGGCCGGAATGTTCTACATGAGCATGCGCCCGCCGCGGGTTGTCGTTGCGGCCGAAGCCCTCACAGTACGCGGTGGGTTCTACAAGAGCGTGATTCCGATCGGCGAGATTACCGAAGTGGTCGTGAGTGACAGCCTTCCGGAGATTCTGGCGCGCACGAACGGATTCTCGTTCGGTAGCGCGCGACGCGGCCACTTTCGCCTGGAATCACTCGGAAACGGAATGCTCTTTCTAGATCGTGGCTATCCGCCCTACGTCGTCGTGCACACGGCGACCACGTACGTGATGATCAGCTACAAGGACTACCAGCATACGAGCGGCCTCATTGAGGCGCTGGCCAAGATCTCGGCGAGTTGAATCAGATCCCGAACTGCTTGAAGTGATGGACGATGTGCTTGTGGCCCAACGCACCCCAGTTATTCCGTGTCATTCCGCCGAACAAGGAGTGATTGGGCCACGAAGCATTGACTGGACGCGCGGCGGCCTTTTCGACCAGGACGCGAAACGCGGCGCATTCCGCGGAAAACTCCGCACTCGATCCGCGGGCCAATAGCTCCGGCGCCGTCGGCACGCTCTTGGGGAACGGCATGAAATAGATGAACAGGTTCCGCATGACCACGTTGGTCATCTTACCCGGTCGTGGCACCACCGCGAGTTCGCCGGTAGCCATGCGCACGACATCGTTGAGGTGAGCAACCATGCGCGTCGCGTTGAACTTTCCCCAGCGCGGCGGAATGTCGGGAGTCAGCCGCTCGAGTCGAGCCAGCAGTGCGGCGCGATCAGCCTGATTGAACAACGACTTCATGGCTTCGCCTTCCCCGGCCGGATCGCATCCGGCGTCGCATCCGGCGTCGCATCCGGCGTCGCAGCCTGTGTCGCAGCCTGTGTCGCAGCCTGTGTCGCAGCCGGCGTCGCAGCAGGTGGCTCGGCAGGTGTCGCAGCAGGTGTCGCAGCAGGTGTCGCAGCAGGTGTCGCAGCAGGTGTCGCAGCAGGTGTCGCAGCAGGTGGCTCAGCAACCGTCGGCGACGCGTACGCTTCGTGCAGTACCACCGGCGTCGCTGCCGACACTCTGGCCTTTCGCACCCGGATATTGAGCATCTCAACGAGCACGGAGAACGCCATCGCGAAATAGATGTAGCCCTTCGGGACGTGGTGGTCGAACCCGTCGGCAATGAGCAGCACGCCGATCACGAACAGGAACGAGAGCGCGAGCATCTTGATCGTCGGGTGCGACGAGACGAATCGACTGATGCCGCCGGCGAACACCATCATCAGCCCTACCGAGGCAAGCACGGCCGCGACCATGACCGGCAGGTCGCGCGCTATTCCGACCGCCGTGATGATCGAATCGAACGAGAACACGATATCGATCACCACGATCTGCGTGAGCACAGAGGTAAACGTCGCCTTTACGGCGCTGGACCCGTGGCCGACCTCGCCCTCGAGCAGCTGGTCGATTTCCTTGGTGCTCTTCCAAAGCAGGAACAGTCCGCCCGTAATCAAGATCAAGTCGCGCCCCGAAATCGCGTTTCCAAACACCGTGAACAGTGGAGCGGTTGCGCCGACAATCCAAGTGAGAAGGAACAGGAGCGCCACGCGCATCACCATCGCGATCAGCAGGCCCGTGCGCCGCGCAGACTCTCGCCGGTCCTCCGGAAGCTTGTCCGCGAGAATCGCGATGAAGATCACATTGTCGATGCCGAGCACGAGCTCGAGCACGGTCAGCGTCGCAAACGCCAGCCACGCTTCAGGTTGAGTCAGGAGTTCCATCATGTGGGGCGGTTCAGCCTTGCTGTGGTGTTTGTCTGCCCTTGGCGTCGTGGCTAAACGCGCTGATCACGAGTCCGCTTGCCACAACCATCACTGCGCCAATCACGTTGTGCCACAAAAAACTCACGGACGGTGCGCCATAGCTCACGGCTGCAACGCTCCCCATTCCAATTATCAGTCCAAAGAACGCGCCCGGCGCGCGCGATCGCGGAATCATCGCGAGGATGAACACGCCGAGAATCGAGCCGTAAAAGAACGATCCAAGCCGGTTCACCACTTCAATCAGAGAACCAAACGACGCCGCGTACACGGCCACGCCGCAGGCCAACAACCCCCACCCTGCCGTCGCCCAGCGCGAGACTTTGACATAGTGCGCGTCCGACGCCTCAGGTTTGAACCATCGCTTGTAAAAATCGATCACTGTGGCAGCTGATAGCGCGGCGAGTTCGCCGGCAATCGAACTCATGGCCGCCGCCAGTACCGCCGCCACAAAGAGACCCGCGAGTCCGATCGGAAGCGCGCCGAGCACGAACTGCGGCATCACGTAGTTCACGTCACGCGACGACTGTCCGGTGACCTCCGCGGCCTTCACCAGAGCCTCCGCCCGCACGGCGCCGTACGCGGCATCAGCGACCCGAAATTCCTCGCGCACACGGCCGGCCTGGTCACTCGGCGTGCTGGCGATCTCCGCGGCCAGCGCATTGCGCTGAACCCAGACGGCGTTGGCGTTCTGTTCGAGCTGCGCGTACCCGCTCGGGTCCGCCGCTTCGACGGCGCGCGCGTGCGCGGGGTTCCAGTAGAGCGGCGGGACGATGAACAGATAGTACACGAAAATCAGCACGCCAATGAGCAGGATCAGCGCTTGCAGTGGAATCTTCCAGAAGGCGCTCATCAGGTGCGAGCTGCGCGCTTCATCCACAGACTTCGCCGTGAGATAGCGCTGCACCTGGCTCTGATCGGTGCCGAAATACGAGAGCATCAGGAACGTGCCGCCAATGATGCCGCTCCAGAACGTGTATGTCTCGGTAAGGTTGAACGAGAAGTCGAACACCTTGAGACGGCCGGCTGCGCCGGCAACAGTAAGCGCCGCGTCCGGGCTGACCGGAATCTTCACGAGGAGCACGATCACGACGGCGACGAGCGCGGCCACGATCACGAACATCTGCTTTACGTCCGCCCACGTCACGGCCTGCACGCCGCCAATCACCACGTAGAGCACGGTCGGGATTCCGATCACGGCGACCGAGAGAACAATTGGCCAACCGAAGATCGCCGAGAACACGACCGCGGGCGCTGAGATAATCACGCCGGCCCCAAGTCCACGGGAGCAGAGAAAGAGCAGCGCAGTGAACGATCGGGTCACCGGGCCGAACCGCTGTTCGAGAAACTCGTAGGCGGTGTACACCTTGGCGCGATGCAGATACGGCACGATGGTGACTCCGAGGATCACCATCGCCACCGGCAGGCCGAAATAGAACTGCACAAACCGCATGCCGTCTGTCGCGCCCTGACCGGTCGTGCCGATCAGCGTAATGGCGGAGAGCTGCGTGGCCATCACCGTAAGCCCGACGGCCCACCATGGAATGTTTCGATTGCCGAGGAAATAGCCCTCGACGGTGTTCGTGCCCTTCGCTCGCCGAAGACTGTGTGTGACGATGTACGCCACGTAAACGATGACAACGACCCAGTTGATCCAATGCATGAGCTAGCGGTTATACCGGTATTGGAACAACGCCAAGAGCGCCAGAACGACGAGTTCGGCGCCCAGCACTTTGATCAGGATTTTTCTGAACGAACTGGGCATTCGGTGCGCGCTGAAGGTCTCACTGCTAACTGCGGAACCGCGGAATTCACGGACGGGGACTGAGATTCGCGGATACGGCAACAGCAACGGCAACAGCAACGGCAACTACAACGGCAACTACAACTTCAATGGTAACTGCAGCTACTAACTGCAACTACAAAATGCCGGGGAAACGACAGAGGCATCCGAAAGTCCGTATTGCAGTTCCCCCAAAAACTACGCGCACCGACGCTTCCGTGGAGTTTCCGTGCCGTTCTTCGGCGAATCTCCGCGGTTCCGCTGTTGCTGGTGGATGCTACGGCGTCAGCCTCACGGTCGGGGAGACGCCCGCACTCAACAAGTTGACGAATAGCCGCGCACTTCCAGGCACCGCACCCGGCAGCTGCCGAAACAACGACAGCGACGTGAACACGAACATCCCCTTGCCCACCGGCGCCATCACCAGGGCGCCCTTGTTCTCGTTCTCGTCGGGATCGTGCATCTCGATTGGCGTCTCGTAACGCGGATCGATCGCACTCGGCATGTACAGCGACCGTTCCTGAACCCAATCCTTCCAATCATCATCCCCGATTCGATTCGGCGTGGTCAGCAACTTCGACGTCGGCTTGAGCACAGTGACCGGAGCTTCTTCGACCGTCACCCGTTCGGCGCGCTGCTGCCACGACATCGGAAACGGGAAGAGCGCCGGAATCGAGTTGAACGTCTGTCCGTACTGAAGAACGAGTGTTCCGCCGTTTTTCGCATAGTCCATCAAGCGGGGCGCGTATGCAACGAGGTCGCTGCTCGCATCGAATGCGCGCGTGCCAATCACCACCGTCGTGAACCGCGAGAGGTCCCACTGCGCAATCGTCGCGGGATCGATAACCGTGACCGGAACGCCGAGCTGGCGCAGGTAGACAGCGTTGTCATCGCCGACGCCTTGCACGTACGCCACCGTCAGCCGCTGTGGAACGGTGACATCCACAGCTTGCAGGTACACGCCAGACGTCCGGTACCGATAAATGGGCCGGATGTGTGGATATATGATCGACGAGAAACCTTCAGCAAACTTCGCGCCCGATTCGAACTGCCCGACGGCACCGAATTCGTAGCGCCCTGACTTGAGCGAACCGCGGAGTCGTACAAAGATCTCGCGGCGTTCACGCGGGCCGAGCGTGACAGAGGGCGGCACGGAGTCCACCCGCAGTTCGCGCGGCGCTACGACAACCAGGGCGAAGGTCTGCTCAGAGTCCGAAAACGACTTCACCGTGAGCCGCAGCATCCGATCGATAGGCTTGCCGGCCGGCATCCATTCGAGATTGCGGTCGAACTCCAGTGTCACTGGCGGCACCCCGCCCAGCGGCCTGTCCTGCACACCGAGAAGCGGATCGGCGGTACGATAGACAAGCGGGCCAGCGTTCACGACCGCAGATACGCCGGCCACCTCAAGCGTCACGCGGACTTCGCTCATCCGCCGCTCTTCCTCGGATATTGCGACCGCCGACACCAGGTCCGCTGAGTTCGCCGACACGCGCGCGATACCATCGGCCGGAGAACGCCGGTACTCAAATAGCGCCTCGCGGGTTCCACCCAGCCACCACGAGCGCAGGTCGGGATAGCCGATCACGGTTTGCGTGACCGCCGCTCCGCTGTCGGGCTTGAGCGTGAATTCGTGAAAACCGGTGCGAGGTCCGCCGGTAGCGCGCACGTCGCGGACCGTTACCGCGTCCCGGCCGTGATTGACCATCGTAATCGTGACGGGCACCGAGTCGCCGAACGCCAGCAGCTCCGTGGGCGCTATGGCCTCAATGTTGATTCCCGTAGAAGCGAGCAACGCGCGACCGGCGCGCCGTTCAATGGTCGATAGCGACGCGTCGAGATCGAGTTCGGCCTGATTGCACGTCGCCGGCATTCCGGCTACCTGCGTGCGCGGCGGCGTCCGCTGGTTGCGCAACACGCATGCCGGTACCTGTGATCGCACATGCTGCACGGCAGCGGTGAGGCGGGCGATAACCGGCGCGAGTCGCCACGGCTCGCGAAAGTCGAGTGCCGCCACCGCCGAGTCAGCCTTGATTGCAGCCCCGGCTAGATCGACGCGGAGTTGCTCGGGCGCGGCGAGCACGAGTCGATTGAACGACGTGTCGATGCCGTCGAAAATCGATCGCTCATCAGCTGGCGCCACGTTCCCGTTCACACGAGTGGCCACACGCATCAGCGACCCGCCGCCGAAGGGCCCACCCCGTCCACCGCGCCCGCCAGCGGCACCTGGCACGATGCTGCGGAGCGCAACGCCGGCGAATCCCTGCGACCGGTGCTGCGAGCGGCTTTCCGCGGCGATAGCGGCGAACGTGCGCCCCAGAACCGGATCGTAAGCGTTGACGTCGAGCGAAACGCCGGGGCCGCGACGATAGAACTTCAGCGGCTCCCAAGGTTCGCCATAGCGAAAGGCCGGGAATCGTACCGTATCGCCGGCTGCCTCAAACGCTTCGCGCGCGACGATTCCGGCTGTTTCGTGGTGGCCGTGCCCGTCTGCGGGCGTTCCGCTCCACACCGAGTAGATCACGTGCGGACGGAATGCACGGATTACCGTTACAGCGTCACCGAGAATTGAATCGCGCGGCCAATGGTTGGCAGTTTCGTCGGCGTTCTTCGAAAAACCGAAATCGTACGCGCGAGTGAAGTACTGCCGACCCCCGTCAACACGGCGCGCCGCGAGCAGCTCTTCGGTACGAATCGCACCGAGCGACTCGCCGAGCTCGTTGCCGATGAGGTTCTGCCCGCCATCGCCGCGTGTGAGCGAGAGATAAGCCGTTTCGACGTGTTTGCCCCGCGCGAGATACGCGATGGTCTGCGTGTCCTCGTCGTCGGGATGCGCCGCAATGACGAGCACTCGCGCCGTGACCGTGAGGCCGCGTACGGCCTGGTCGAGCTCGGCGGCCCCAATCAGCTGTGCCGAGGCCGTCTGTGATGCGACGATGACACAGAATGCCGCGGCCGCCAGCCGGCGGTGTGTCAGAATTCGAGAACGAACCGAATCGAGCGGATTCAGAGGCAAATCAGGCATCCGGAGGAATGTACGAATGGCACGCACTCGGCGCTTCCGCCTGCCGGCGCGTTGGCGAAGACCGTTATGCGAACCGTCGCTTCGCGCGCTCTTTTGCCTTCAGTGCCTCGACTTCGCGATTGCGCGGAGCCGCCGGAATCTCAAGCGAATCCACCAGGCGGCGGGCGATTGCCGTCACGTCGTCAACCGCCTGGTTGAAGACGGTTTCGTTCGCACGCGATGGCTTGGTGGTGCCACTGAGCTTGCGCACGAACTGGAGCGCCGATGCCCTCACTTCGTCATCAGTGGCCGGCGGCGCGAAGTTGGCAAGCGTTTTGATGTTGCGACACATGGGACGGACTCTCCTAGCGGAGTTCTTACGGGCAACCAGTACCGGCACGACCCGCAATAACGGCTGGACACACAGTCGCGGTCGATAGTCGATAGATCACGCCGGCGCGCGTCTGCCCGGGGCTGAACCGCACTTTGTTTCGGTACACCTTGTACCCGCGCGCGTGCACTTCGAGGATGTACTCACCGGTGACCACGCGCTCCATCATGAACGCCCCGTCATCGCGTGTCATCGCGGAGGCGCCTTGTGCCGCGCTCACCTTCGAGTCGTCGGGAACCAGATTGACCACCGCGCCAAGCACGCCTCGATTCGTCGCCCGATCGATGACGGTTCCTTGCATCACGCTGAAAACGCCGGCGACGGCAGCGGGCAGCGGGTCGAAATCGGCGGATGGGCTGCGACGGCATCCGATTGCTGTGGCGAGGAGCGCTGCAACGGTCACGACGGTGCGCATTGTGTCTGCCCTCAAGGTGGACCTACACGATGTGCAACACTCCGCTCGACCGCCGGTTCCCCATCGGCCGCGGTGCCGTGGATAGCGCGTCTGCCACGATGCGGGCCTGCTCCTCGTTGTGCACCGCCGTATACCCCTCGGCCGGGCTCGCCCGCTCGGGACGGCCGGAATAACGGATCATCACGACATTCCCCACCGTGGCCCGCAGGCGCGGCGCCACCCACGTCCACGCGCCCTGATTCTTCGGTTCTTCCTGGCACCACACCACTTCGCGCAACGCCGTGTAGCCGTCGAGTAGCCACGTGAGATCAGCATGCGGCCACGGGAAAAGTTCTTCCACGCGCACCACGGCCACGTCGGGCGGTGTCTCCGTCGCCACCAGATCGTAATAGACCTTGCCACTGCACAAAACGAGTCGCGTCACCTTGTCGCGCTTGGCAGTGCCATCCGGATCATCAATGACAGGATGGAAAGCACCTTCGCTCAGATCCGTCACTTTGCACATCGCCTGCTGCAACCGTAGCAGTGACTTCGGCTGCATCAGCACCAGCGGCCGCCGCGACCGCATCAGCGCCTGACGACGCAAAACGTGGAAGTACTGCGCCGGCGTGCTGGGATAGGCGATGCGCATGTTGCCTTCGGCGGCGAGCTGAAGAAATCGCTCAAGCCGTGCACTGGAATGCTCGGGGCCCTGCCCTTCACATCCGTGCGGCAGAAGGAGTACGAGCCCGGAATCTTGTGCCCACTTGGCGCGATCGGACGCAATGAACTGGTCGATGATAGGCTGCGCTACGTTCACGAAATCACCGAACTGTGCTTCCCAGAGGGTAAGCGTGTCGGTGGCCGTAACGCTGAATCCGTACTCGAAACCGAGTACAGCGGTCTCGGAAAGCGGCGAGTTGTAGACCTCGAACGCCGATGCGGTGCCGGCAATGTGTTGCAATGGCGTCCAGCTCTGGCCGGTTTTCACGTCGCGCAACACGGAGTGCCGGTGCGAGAACGTGCCACGTTCCGCATCCTGTCCGGTGAGTCGCACGTTGATTCCGTCTGCAAGGATCGTCGCGAACGCGAGTGACTCAGCATGTCCCCAATCGATGCCGCCCACCGCATCCATCACATCGCGCCGCCGCTCGAGCTGCTTCGCAAGGCGCGGGTGCGGCGTGAATGTCTCCGGCCATGTAAGCAGTGCGTCGTTCACCGTATGCAGGAGATCCAGCGGCACTGACGTGACCGGCGGCTGGAACGGTTCCTCGAGTTGCGCCTCTTCGTGGACGACAACTGGCTCGTCTTTCAACGCGTCATAGATGCGCTGCAGCTCCGCACTGACTTCGCGCTCGGCGGCACCCACGTCGGTCGCCGACACGATGCCTTCGCGAATCAAACGCTGCGCCCATACCTGTCGGACCGTGGGGTGCGCCCGAATCTTGTCATAGAGCAGCGGCTGAGTGTACGCCGGCTCGTCGCCTTCGTTGTGTCCGTGACGACGATACCCCACCAGATCCACGAGAAAGTCGCGACCGAATGTGGTCCGATACGCGACGGCGATGCGCATGGCGATGACGCACGCTTCGGGATCGTCGGCATTCACATGGATCACCGGCATTTCGAACCCCTTCGCGAGATCGCTCGCAAAGCGCGTCGAGCGCGCATCAACCGGGTCCGTGGTGAATCCGACCTGATTGTTCACGATGATGTGCAGCGTGCCGCCCACCGTGTAGCCACGCAGGTGTGCGAGGTTGAACGTCTCGGCGACGATTCCTTCGCCCGGGAACGCCGCGTCGCCGTGAATGCAGATCGGGACCACCGTAAACTCGTCGCGCTCGTACGGATCGCCTGAATGGCGTTGTTTCGCGCGAACGAGACCCTGCAACACCGGATTGACGACCTCGAGGTGACTCGGGTTCGGCACGAGAGTCACATGCAACGGTCTTCCGCTGCGCGTGGAATGGTCATTCTCGAAACCCAGGTGGTACTTCACATCGCCAGTCGCGGCGGCGCCGAGGTGGTCGTGGCGCCCGCTGAACTCGGCGAACAAGTGTACGAACGACTTGCCCATCACATGGGTCAGCACATTGAGACGGCCGCGGTGCGCCATCGAAATCGCGACGTGACGCGCCCCTGATGCGGCAGATTCGTCGAGCGCCGTATCGAGCATAGGCACCAGCGCGTCGGTGCCCTCGATCGAAAATCGTTTGTAGCCCACGAACGCGCGGCCGAGGAAGCGTTCAAGACCCTCCACCTCGGAGAGCCGTGTCAGCAGGTCGCGCTTTTCGTCGGGCGTGAGCGGCCGCGTGAGCTGCTCAGCGGTGAAAAGCTGGCGGAACCACTGGCGCTCTTCGTCCGTGCCGCAGTGCACGAACTCCACCGCGAGGTTTCGTGTGTAGCGGAACTTGAGACGATCGGCGACGTCGCGCCCTGTCTTGAGGTGCGGGAATCCGAGCGCGTCCCCGGTAACGAGATCAAGGTCGGCATCGGTGATGCCGTAATTCTCGAGCGTGAGCTCAAACGCTCCCGGTGGCGGCGTGCCAAGCGGGTCGAGCTGCACGGCCAGAAAACCGAAGCGGCGAATCGAGTTCAGATATCGGCTGACGCCTACCACCCGACGGGCGAAGTCCTGATCGTGGCCCGGAACAGGCGGTGGTGCGATTGCCGCTGGCGCCGCCGCCGCCGAGGTCGGTGCGCTGGCGGCGACGAGCTGAGCAACCGCTGGCACAACGACCGCGACCTGGACGGGCGAGACGCCTGCAGGAGCCGCGTGCGCCCAAGCCCCCGGCGTGCCAATCGAATGTGCTGGGGAAGTCGGCCGCGGCGCCGAAGTCGTTGCAGCTGAGCGAGTTGCGAGCACTGGCGCCGGCGTTTCCCACGCAGCATTTCCGCCACCGTACCGTTGCGCCAGCAAGAAGAACTGGCGCCACGACTCTTCAACAAGCGCCGGATCACGGAGCCAAAGCTCGTACGTCTCCGCGATGTACGCGTCGTTGAATACTGAGGTTACTGGCTCGGCCATGGGGTCTGGAATTTACCTCGCTGACGGATGACCGGCGCGGTGCCGGTCAACTATTAAGACGCGCAAAGGGGTTGCGAGGCCACTAATCAAGTGGCGTCCTAGCGAGATCACGTCCGGTGGCCGTAACAACCAAGCCGGCAACGGGAATGTCCAACCGGGATACGACAACCGTACCCATTTGTTCGAGGTAGACGTGGACTCGCTATTCGCTGACGTCCGTTTGGCCATGAAGTCTCTTGCCCGTCGCCCGTCGTACGCGGCGATTGCGATTATCACACTCGCGCTGGGTATCGGGGCGAACACGGCGACCTTCTCCCTCCTGCGCGCCGTCGTGATCAAACCGCTGCCCTACAACGACGCGTCACAGCTCGTGATGCTGTGGCAAGGCGATCCGGAAGCCGGCACAACGTGGATGGCGAGGCCCGAGGTGTTGAGTTATCGCGAACAAGTGAAGTCGTTCGCAAGCGTTGATAGCTGGACCAGTTCGGCGGCGAACCTGACGGGCGGTGGTGAGCCAGAGCGGGTGGCGACGACGGCAGTGACGCCTAGACTCTTCCGAACGCTCGCCGTAGCGCCGGCGCGCGGTGGCGCGTTTCGCTCGATCGCCGCCGGCGAGGCAGCGCCTCCTGAAGTCATGTTGAGCCATCAACTCTGGCAGCGAAGATTCGGCGGCACGAACGACGTAGTCGGTACGACGATCATCGTCAACGGAACGGCCCGCACCGTGTGGGCATCATGCCGGCTGGTTTTGCGCTCCCGGTAGAGTTCGGCGAATCACGCCCGACGGAACTCTGGGTACCGCTGTCGTTTGCGGGCGGCGAAACGGCGTGGGGCGACCACAGTTACATCACGGTCGCACGGCTGACGGCCGGCGCGACTCCCGAGCGGGCCACAGCAGAGATGCGGATTGCCGAGGAAGGATGGCGCCGTGATGGCTATATCCATTCGATACGGACGTTCGATCACGTTGCCGTGTCGATGAAGCAGTTCATCCTCGGAGACGCGAGCAAGGTGCTGGCAATCGTGATGGGGGCCGTGGTGCTGATTCTCATCATCGCATGCGCCAACGTCGCCAATGTGAAGTCAACCGTGAAGTGCAACACTGAGCTTTACGAGACATAGACCTCCTCCGGGGTTCGAAAGC
>JAQBYI010000065.1 GCA_027622655.1 Gemmatimonadota bacterium
GTGGAATGTCAAAGCGCTCACACAGCGCTTCGCGAGTCAATCCGTCCGGCGGTTGCGCGGTGAAGTGAATCGGGTCAACGCAATAGTAGATGCGAAGCATCGGCTTGCCCAGGTCGCTCAGGATCCTCGCCGCCTCGTCAGACTGGGCTACCCAGCACCCAATATGCTCATTCTCGCGGATCATGCAGGGCTGCTCAAAGAGGCGATACAGGTTGTTCGTGATATCGCATATGATGCGCTTACCATGAAGGTTCTCGATCGGATGGTCGAGCAGGAGGACTTCCCATAGTGCGTAGACCACGTCCGCCTCCGAGAGGGGACAGAGTTCAACCACGTCGCCCAGAGCCTCGAGGGTTTGAATCATCATCCGGCGTCCGCTGTCGATCGCCCAGCCGACATCTTCTTCCCCGTACAGGCAGAGCTTGATGGGAGGCGTCACGACGTGGAAGGCGGCGCGTCGGCCGGCGTGTTAAACGAAAAGAAAGTGGCGGTCTGAGCCTCGACGATGTCGCCGCGCATGTAGCGCTCGCACTTCCACGTAGAGTCTACCGGCTGCCGCGTGAACTTGCGCCACCTGATGGCCGCGCGGGCGATTGGACGGCGCGTGTTCTGGTCGGCAATATTTTCGCGGATCACGGGTTTCTTGCTTTCCGGTTCAGTGGAACTGCGACGTAGAAAGCAGAGGTGTAGGCATCGCAAGTCGGCCTCCTTCCAGGGCGTTTCCTTATGGATATCGCAGCGCAGCTTCGCGTTGTAGGCTTTTCGAAAGACGATCGTTCCCCCGTGCAGGCGCTCCGGGCAGGGGCCGTGCCATGCCTCGATAGCGTTGAAGTTGTAGAGTTTCACCATGCTTCGACAGGGCGGAGAGAGATAACCCCGTGCGCGCTCGCTGTCCAGTTCGGTACAGTTTAGTACGTTTCCGAAGATCATCCACCAGCGATCGTACTCACCGCCCAGGAGCGCCTCCCGGAAGCGCGCAAGGCCCACGGGGTCGTAGAGTTCATCGCCATCGACGGCGAAGATCCAGTTGGCGCCCCCCGCGTACGGCTCCACGAATTCGTGCGACTCACGCGGATGTGTGATGCGGTGGTACGTCATGTGGTTGAACGCTTCGCAGAGCCGTTCGATAATCGCCGGAGTTTCGTCGTTGGAACGATGGTCACAGATTATGATCTCGTCGCAGAACTCCGCCACGTTGCGGATGACCTGTTCGATATGCAGATCCTCGTTCTTCACCAGCACCAGGCCGACGATTTGAGGAGATTCAGACTTTGGTGGGGCCGCGTGCCGGGCGGGGTGCTCGCGAAGCCATCCGCGCCGGTGCGCCTCGTCGACGCGCGCGATGGCCTGGTTGAGCCCTGCCGGGTCTTCGCGCAGGCGCTCAAGACGCGGGTATACCGTTGCCGGCGCGAATCCGATCGGGGTCGCGTCGACCTTGCGCGCAACCACGGTAAGCTCATCCGAGCACAGGGAGCGCAAGCCAGGCACGCGCGCGAGAGGGAAGCATGGCAAGAAGAAGCGCGAGACGATACGGACCAGCCATTCCCGCCCGCCAAGCGTACGGCGAAGCAGTTCGAAAGGAAGGGCGTTGAAATCCCGGCCGTCGTGGACGATGTCGAATCCGTTCACGAAGAGATTTATGCGCAGGAATTGAAAGTTCCAGAATCGCACGTGGTGTCCATCCCGGTATGGGCGGTTCCCGCTTAAGGCCGAGTAAGCGCGATATCCGAGAAACGCGATATTAGGCGTGTTGATCAAAAAGTGTCCGCCCGGTTTGAGTACGGTGTGTGCGAAGCGGAGCATGTTGTCCGAGTCGAATACATGTTCGATGGCTGCCAGGCTGACAACGAGATCGAACTGGCCCGCGTAGGTCGCGGCCAGGGAGTCGACTTCGGCGGCGGCAGCCTCGAGGTCTACGTGAATCGTCTTGAACCCATTGCGGTTGGCTTCATCGAGATGGTCGGGGATGTAGTCGCCGCAGGTGACGTCCATCTGGAGGCGGTCACGCATGACCTGTGAGAACTCGGCGTGACCCGACCCGAGATCCAGGCACGACAGACCTTTGAAGCCCATCGCGCGCAGAGAATTTTCGGAACTACGGTACGAGGGGCGCTCGAAGGTGGCGGCCGCCGCGTGTCGCCGGGCGGCATGGGCGTCATGCTCGATCTTACTCATGAAGTCTGGTGGGCTGTGAATTCGGAGATCTGGAGTTCGTAGAGGCGCCTGAATACGGGGCTGGTTTCCAGCAGTGCCTGGCTGGTGCCGTGGCTTTCGATCTGCCCGTCTTTCAAGACGATAATCACATCGGCATGTAGAATCGTGGAAAAGCGGTGCGCCACGATGACGACGGTCATGCTCTGCGCGACGCGCTGAATGGCCTTGTGTACTTCGTGCTCGGCTTCGCTGTCGAGCGAACTGGTCGCTTCATCGAGCACCAGGATCGAAGGACTGCCATAGATCGCGCGGGCAATCGCGATGCGCTGTGCCTCGCCGCCCGAGAGCCGATGGCCGCCGTCGCCAAGAAGGGTGTCCAATCCCGACGGCAGTTGGGAGACGAGTTCCTCGCAGTTGGCCATCCACAGGACCTCGGATACGCGGGCCATGTCCAGTTTGCGGCCGAGCGCCACGTTGTCCGTAACGGACAGGTTCAGCAGCGAACCTTCCTGCTGGACCACGCCAAAACGCTTGCGGTATGGACGTTGTCGGAAACGAACCACATCGACGCCGTCATACAGGATTCGGCCCTGGTCGGGATCGTTGAGGCGCAGCAGGAGATCCACGAGTGACGTTTTTCCTGATCCGCTCGGGCCAACGATGGCGACCGTCTTGCCCTTCGGAATCGTGAGGTCCAGGTTCCGCAGAACCGGCGTGCCGGGTTCATAGCTGAACTGTATGCCTTCGAATTTGATGTGGTCCTGCAGCGGCTCGGGATCGAACGCGCCATCCTTGTGGGTGTTTGGCATGTCTAGAATTTCAAGCGGCCGCGCGGCGGCACCAGCGAGACTGCGGAGCTCGACGAATTTTTTGGCGCATTCGGTGACGGGATGGATGGAGCACCAGGTCAACCCGAGAAACATGCCCAGGCTGTTAAAGTCCAACTGTCCCGTGACCATCAGGCGGAACGCATACACGATCGCCACGCAGGTGATCACCGATTCCGATACCGTGCGAATCGGGTTCTCCAGGAACATGGCCAGGCGATAGCGAATGGTGAATTCGCGGAGCCGCTCGGAGGTCTCGCGGATACGGGTCGAATCATATTTTTCCGCGGCGAAAAGTTTTGTGATCCGGATATTCTTGAGGGACTCGTAGAGCCGATGTCCGGTTGCCCCCATCTGTTCCTGGAGTTCCGTCGTCCGACGGCGGGCTCGGCGCCCGAGCTTGTTGGTGGCAAGGAAGTGCAACGATCCGAGCGCCACAACGATAAGGGAGAATGTGGTATTCGTCTTGAAGAGCAAGAATGCGTACACACAGAGCTCCGCCAAAGCCTGCAGGACGCCGCGTGTGACCGCGTCGATGGAGTGCGCACAGCGAAGGATATCGTTGGTAACCCGGCTGACATGGTCGCCCGTTCCCTTCGCCCTTAAGAATTTGTAGGGCATGGCGAGCATGCGCCAGTGAACCGCTACGGTCATGTCGCGCGATATGGCGGTGCGGGCGCGAAGCAGTAGCCACTGTCCCAGCAGGGCGAAGACGGCGGTCAATATCGCGACGGTGAAGTATGCCGCAATACAGAACCACTTGACCTGACCAAGGTCCGAACGATCGATCTGGAAGACCTGCATGAGAGACGGGGAGAGGTTGCCCAGGTTGAGCTGTGACCAGTGCGCCGCCGGTTCCGATTTTCCCTGTGCGAGAAAGTAGAGAAGCGGTGCCAGGGAGAGCTTCTGAAGGGCCTTCAGCACACCGGTAAAGAACTGCAGGACGACGATGGCGAGGGTCTGCGTCCAGTACGGAACGGCGAAGCGAGAGTACAGCTTCCAAAAGGATTTGAGATCGGCGAGAGTCTGATTCATGGGTAGGAGTGGGGTCAGTCTGTGCGCCGCGTAAAAATGCGCAGGAGAGGGCTCTCAAGAAGTTTGCGCAGTCGTCCATGCAGGACCCGCGCGCGTTGAACGCGCGAGTGAAAAAATTCGCCGTCGCCGTTCTGTTCGGCATGCTCCAGGCGGCGATCCACCTCTTCCAACTCCGTTCCGAAGACGCGCATCTTCTGTCGAAATTGGGCGAGCACTCCCTCTTGGAGCGCGGACGCGATGTTGTCGGCGGACCTGTACCGGATGCGGCGGTCGCCCTGGACGCGAATGCGTCTGAGAAGACCGAGGCTCTCGAGTTGACGCGCAGCAACACACACCGCAGCCTTGCTGAGGCGGAGTTCGGCCGCCAGGTCATCGAGACCTCGCGGTTCCTCGGAGAGAAAGAGGTAGACGAGCACTTCGCCCTGTATTCGACCCAATCCCAGGTCCTGTGCTGTACGCCCACCGACCTCAACAAGTCGCATGCGGCATTCATCAACCTCGTTGGTAGCGGAAACGTCCATAAGACCTGCGCATATTCTAGGCGGCGCGATGATTTTGTAAATTCATAAATTCGTGAATTTTTGACTTTTTGACCGGGGCCTCCCCATCTATAATATAGAGAGGAGTGGTGCCAATACCCCGGCGGCTGAGCTACGGTCCCCATTGTGAACCCCGAAATTACGGCCATCATCTGCACTCGGAACCGGTCTGACTTTCTGGATCGTTGCGTGCAGAGCCTCCTGGCGCAGACCCTGGAAATCGACCGTTACCGGATATTGATCGTCGACAACGGCTCGACCGATGCGACCCCGCAGCGTTGCCGCGTCTATCTTGACGAGCGCGGAATTCGATCGGTTCACGAGCCGAATATAGGGCTTTCACAGAGCCGCAATACGGGATGGAGCGAGGCCGATACGGAATTCGTTGGTTACATCGATGACGATGCGGTCGCCGATAAGGATTGGCTCAAGAATGCTTTGCAGAGCTTCACCTCCACGGATCCAGCGCCGGATTGGGTCGGCGGCCCAATCGACCTCGATTGCGAACAGCCGCTGCCGGGTTGGATCGACGCCGAATTGCAGGTACCGCTCGGCCATGTCGATTACGGGACTGAGCCGCGTGAGATTACGGGCGCCGAGCGGCTCGGCGGCGGAAATAGCTTCTTTCGACGTGACGTTCTTGAAGGCGTGGGCGGATTCAACCCGGGGTTGGGTCGTCGGGGCACGTCACTGCTCTCAGCGGAGGAGACGGAATTACAGCATCGACTACGTGCGCGCGGTGCACGCCTGTATTATCATCCCGGCGTTCGCGTCTCGCACCACGTACCATTGGATCGGCTTCAGCCGCGCTGGTTTTACCGGCGCTACTGGTGGGGCGGCTACTCGGATGCCGTGATGGCGCGTGCGTTGCGCGGCGTGCAATACGTGCCGGTTGGTGGAGACGTGAGCAAGGATTCGCGATTCCTGCGCCTCGTGCGAAACACGGGAGCGGCTATGAGCTTGTCGAGCGATAGGGCCAAACAGATCCACGGCCGGATCTACCTGGCCTATGTGATGGGATCGATAGCGGGTAGGATCAGGGGCTGAATGGTGCCGGAACTAATGGGCAAACTCATCGATGCGCTGATCGTCCTGGGAGCACTCCTGGCCTGTTATGGCTTGCCTACCTGGTACGCAACCCGGTGCTGGCGGCACCCCGGCGGGGTCGTCGATCGATTCTTGAGGGCGTTCATGATCGGGGTCTGCAGCCAGGCGGTGATTGGACTGTTGTGGTCCAAGTTTGTGCACTCCCTCCCACAGTTGGAGCCGCTGATCTACCTGTGTCTGTGGGTCGTGATCAGTCTGATCGTGGCCCTGCGACGCACACGCATGCCGGCCATGAACGCAACGCCAAAACGGATCGCGTTCGCCTGGCTGGGCTTGATTGTTGTGGGCGTCGGATGGCGCTGGGTTCCATCTCTCCAGGTATCCGCGTTGGGCCAATCGGATGCGTACAGTCACCTGACGTTCATTTGGGACGTGATCGGGAGCGGGAAGATCCGAAACCAGATTTATCCGTCCGGCTATCACTGGGTCATGGCGCTACCGTGCCTCACCGCCAAGACGGACCCGTACCTGGTGGCACGCTACGGGGGTGCGTTCTCCGCGCTGCTCCTGATGCTTGCGGTGGGCTCGATCGCCGCGGTGGGCTCTCGCGTTCGCGCCGGGGTGATGGCGGCGGTCTTGATTTCGTTCTTCCCGGGATTTCTATTGCTCGCAAAGACGAACGTGGGAGCCTTCCCCAATCAGATCGGGCTCGTGCTGATTGTGGTGATCTTGCGGTCCTGGCTCGCCGTGCTCGAGAACCACGAGGGGAGCCGGCCGTCGGAGTGCATGGCGCTGGCGCTGTACCTGGCCGGGTTGGCGGCGACGGTTCCGTTGATGCTGGTGCCGGTTGCAATTTGCATCGCCGCCGAGCGTGTGACCGCGCTGTGGATCGACCGGCGCGATTGGTGGCGCAAAATCGCGATTCTCCTCGGCGTCGCGATCCCCGTCGTGTGTCTCCTGCTCGTGCAGTTCCTGCTCGTGCGTGCGGGTTGGCGCGTGGCGTCCGTGGATCATGTCATCGCGCCCAGGGCCGCACAACAGGCGACCCATCATGCCCCCGAAGCGGCCGGCCTGAGGAAGGCCGTGCTGGAGAGTCCCTACGCGGGACTCCTCTTTGATTTTCTAATGCTCAAGCGAGTGGGTCTGCAGGCATGGCCCCTCAATCTCATCGCGATGGTGATGGGCGCCGCCTTTCTCGGCACCATCATGGTGGGCCTGCGTTCCCGTTCATCGCCGCTCACCCTCCTCGGTCTATGGGGTGTCCTCTGCACGGTCCAGACCGCCACGGGGGTGTTCCAATTCACGAATTATCAACGTGCGGGCTGGATGCTGCTCATCTGCTGCGGATGGTTTGGGGGGACGGTCTACGATGCCGCCTGTCGAATGCTGCCCCGCCGTGTATGGGTAACTTTGACCGCAGTGGGCCTCGCGGTGTGCCTGGCGCTGGCGTTCCGGCGCACACCTCGACACGTGAACATTATGAGCAGTGCGGAGGACGACGTGGTGGACGTCCTGAGACAGGTGGTATTCTACGGGCCGCAGGATCCCTCGGGCTCGCGGTGGATTCGAGTCCATCATCCCGCTCGTGCTGCCTTCCTGGATCTGCTTAATCCGGCCTTCAGGCTTCGTGTCGTTATGCGCGAGGTCTCGGTGTTCCGCGGCCACATGGGAGAGATTCTGCCCGCGATCATAGGGCCATTCCGGCGTGCGGATGTTTACGTCGTCGGCTGCGAACGCCATCCGGCCGGGATGATCAGGGGCGACTCGCAATCCATGGTGTTGGTCGATAGGTTTGCACCCCTGAGCCCAGACGGGTTCCAGGTAGCGGCCACCATGGGGCTCGGTGTGGCAAACCGTTATCCGGATGGCCGGCGCGGTATGTACCGGCGCAACGACCAGATGCTTGACGTGTTGAACTCGCTTGATGAAAAGTCGTGGTCCATCGCGACGCATCTGTATAGTCCGCGCCTCTCGCTTCTCTTCGTGGAGCCTGTGTCGCCATGAGTGGTCGCCCCGTACTGGATGGGCCTGCCGCACAGGAGTCGCGCCCACCCGGCAGGAGTGGTATCTCGGTGATTATTCCGACCTACAACGACAACGAGTATCTTCCGCGCTCGGTGAGCAGTGTCCTGAGTCAGACTCGCTCGGCCTGTGACCTGATCGTAGTCGACGACGGTAGCACCGAAGATCCCGAACCGGTGCTGAGTCCTTTTGCCGGCCAGGTGACGTTGATACGGCAGGAGAACCAGGGGTGTGCGGGCGCGAGAAACACCGGCGCGGAGCAGGCCGCCGGTTCCGCGTTTCTGTTTCTCGATGTCGATGATGAGCTCACGCCGAATGCGATCGAAGCCCTGGAGGCGGATGCGCTTCGCACGGGCGCCGGCGTCGTGTTCGGCACGGTCCTCAAGCGCGGGCCCGATTTAGATACACCGGAGATGTTGATCGGTGATCGTCGCGGCTGCGCCGGTGCACCGCCGCATCCCGCATTCAGAAACTTTTGGAAGTCATCGATCCAGACGTGCGGGACGGCGATCATACGGCGTGACGTGTTCGAAGACGTCGGTGGCTTCGTGGCCGATCTTCGTTACGGCGAAGACCGTAACATCTGGATCCGGCTTGGGATGATCACCGCATTTCACTGGTGCGACGAAATCACCCTGATTCGCCACCGCCGCCGCGGCTCGGTTAGCCGTCGCTACGCCGACATGATCCTGGGAAGTGTGCGCGCCCAGTTTCACGCGCTCGAATGGTGTGATCAACGGGGAATCGACACCGCCTTCCTTGGAATCGAGCACCAGGATCTGATCGATCGCGCCTTCAATCGCGCACGTGAGCAGTATTGTCCGGGGGCCGCCGAGCGGATCATCGCCCTGGCGCACGAGCGAAACCTGGTCAGCAGCACGGTGCGGCACGCCACGCGCATGATGTGGTGGTCTCGCCTCCGTTCATGGCTTCACGGCGGTCCCTGCCAGGCTTGAGCGGGGCTGCCTTGGATCTGGCCACCGGGCGGATCAGGCGACCGACAGCGCGTAGCGCTTCAGGTACTTTTCGAAGAGTTCGGGATAGCGCTCGCGGTAGAACGTGTCGAACTCGAGTTGTTGCGCGGCGCTGAGATGTTCGTGTGCGTGATGTCGCAGATCCCGGCTGGCGCCCGTCACGGACAGTCGGCCGCTCGATGCATAGATGCCGACCGACTGCGCGGCCTTCGCATCGAGATGATCGATGAAGGCAGCGGTCCGCTCTGGACTAAGGCCAAGAAACTCCGAGAGGCGGGGGATCATGCTTTCAGGTTCGAGCACAAGGTTCTCGTAGAAAAGGAGCAGTTTCTCACGCGGATACTCGTCGAAGGCCTCGATGTTCCTGATGTACCAGCACGGTGGCTGCTCTTCCGAGCGGTCCACAAGAAATTCGTTCACCATCGGATTGCGAAGCCACAGCGGCCGGTGATGACGGAGCAGGCACTCGCGGTAGTCGCGCAGCACGAGAATGACTTTCGGATGGCGCGGCATGCAGGCATACGCCTTGTGGGCCCGATCGATTACGAAGTTGCCGTCGTGCTGTGCATGCAGGCACGCCTTGCCGGGCGTTGGCAGACCGGAGATATCTTCAATCATAAAGCGAAGCCAGTTGGTCCCGCTACGGGAGTAGGACGCGAGAAGTGGTCTATCGTAGAGCCGATACCCATGCTTTGGGCAATCCTTTTCAGGAAGGATGCGGCGATAGTAGGATCTCGCGATCTCCCAGGGAAGACGGGTAAGCGCGGGCAGAGATTCGCGTCCCATCTCTCGTTGGCGGTTAAGGTATCGTGACAGTTTCTTCATTCCGGCCAGTGAGTCTGTCCGACTTCTTGGATGTGGGCAAGCGGTACCGTGTCGAATTAGATTGCGACCGCGTTGCGAGCGCCCTATTTTGACAGGAAGATCTCGCGAGGATCGTGACAGACCCGGTCTGCGCGCACCAATGCCCCTGTAAGGATCCACATTCGGCCGTGAACGCCATCGTTCTAATTCCAGCCTACAACGAGGAGAATAATATCGGGGCGGTTGTTGCCGATGTGATTCAGCGTACTCCGCCCTACGACGTCCTCGTCGTGAACGATGGATCCTCCGACGAGACGGCGGCCCGCGCGCGACGGGCCGGTGCCAAGGTTCTCGATCTCCCCTGCAATCTTGGCGTGGGCGGCGCCATCCAGGCGGGATTTTGTTACGCCGTGGAGAAGGGGTATGACTATGCGATCCGATGCGATGGCGACGGCCAGCACCCCGCTGAAGGAATCGCAGTGCTGGTCGAGGCGATGCAGACCCAGGAGACGGACCTGGTCGTCGGTTCGCGCTTTCGGGCAAACGGATCGTACAAGTCGGCTGGTGTGCGCCATGCCGGGATCTTCGTGCTGGGATGGTTTCTTTCTTTGATCTGTCGAAAGCGCGTCACGGACCCCACCTCCGGATTCCAGATGCTCAATCGTCCCTTGATGACGTTCTGGGCGCATTCATACCCGATGGATTATCCTGAGCCAGAAGCGATCGCGCTGATGCGAAGACAGGGATACAATTATACGGAAGTCCCGGTCGAGTTCCGGGAGCGATTATCGGGCCGATCCAGTATTGGAGATTGGGACACCCTGTACTATGTGCTCAAGGTGTTCCTTGCGCTTATGGTCGACCGGGCTCGTCCGGTCGATCCCCAGTATCAACGCGAAAATGTGGTGCGGCGATTATGCGCGGATCTGACGTCGACGAGTTGAGGCAACAGTTATTGACGGGTTGGGACGACGCGTACGTCACGCGTGGCATCGTTCTGCTCGCCGCGCTGTTCATCATTGGCATGACCGCGCGCGCGTTGCGGCGGCGAAGAATCGGCGTTGCGCCTGCCCTGATTTGGCTGCCGATCGGCGCGGCACTGGCGGTCTTCGCGGCACTTCCGGAGGGGACGCTCTACGCCATCATTCAGGTTCCGTACCTGACGCGAATTCGGTATGTCGTGGGCGGCATCAGCCTGCTGGTTTTGCTCGTGACCTGGGAGGCCATTCGTCAGACTCATCTGCAGGAGCGTTATGCTCTATTGTGGGTCACGACGGCGATCGTGCTTCTGCTCGTGGCGATCTTCCCTCAGGTGATTGGGTTCCTGAGGGCCGTGACCGGGACGGAATACACGACGGCGGTGATTGCGGTAGCGTTCACGTTCTTGATCCTGGTCGCTTTCCACTTCTCGATCTCGTTCTCCGGTAGCCTGTCGCGCCAGACGCGCCTGGCGCAGCGCATTGCGTTGCTTGAAATGCGGATCGAGAAAATGGAAGAGGACCATGCTGCGCGGATGTCTCGTAGAAGGTGAAACGTTCGATTCGTAATCCGGCTGCGGGTCAATACAGGTCGAGATCCGAGTCCGCGTGCGTCGCGTGCCAGTTGGCGGGGTCCGTGATGTCCGCGCCGGACTTCTCGTCGCGATGGTCGTAGTAACATCCCTTGTTGGATATTCGCGATGCGAGAAATCCAATGCGTCGCAGATCTCGGAGCAAGGCGGGGTCGCGGTCGGTCGTGTAGAACTGAAGGGTGTCGGTGTTGGCGTCTCGGATGACGCGCACTGCGTGCAGAAAGAGTGATCGTATCGTCTCGCCATCGCGCCGGGCGGCGAGTACGTCCACGATGTAGCCGACGCGGTGATGCTCGTCGTCCGCGATGCGAAAGACGAGATATCCGGTCAGGGCTCCCTGTCGGGTGGCCTGCAGGATCCTGTAACGTCTGCTTGGGCAGTGAAGGAAACGCCACCTGAGGAATGCTTGATCGCGCACGACGCTGATCGTGTATCCGTCCGAGACGCGGTCCCAAAGTTCGTCGTATGCGGGACTGAAGCTCGTGATTTCCTCGATGTTCACGCCGGGCGCCGCTCCCTTGACGAACGCAGATCGCACCGCCATGGCGGTGCGCCAGGCAAGATTGGCGAGGCGTACGATCGGAAGTGGTGCGCCGCGCCGTCTGAGCCGGTACCCCGGTTTGATGATGTAGGAGTGCACGACCATGGGTGCTGTGTCCGAACCGTGCAGCCGCATCCAGAGCGCATAGACCCGCTCGTCCACGGGGTAGCCCATCGTAATATGCGGGCCCCAGAAGATGGAGTGCTTCCCAATCTGCAGGCCGAGCCGTCCGCGATGTGCAGGGTCCACCATGAAGTCGGTAGTCCAGACCTGGCGAGTCACCTCCGAACCGATCTTGAAACGGGTCCACATGCCGGCCACGGTGGCAACGATGCGCCCTTCATCCTCGGCGACCCACACCACGGGCTCGTCATCCATGTTGGCTGGATTCGTTTCAAACTTCCACTCCCAGTGTTGATCGAGTCGCCGGGCGGTGTCGTCGCCCCAGATCTCGCGTGAGAGCGCGATGATGGCGGGCCTGTCGCCGTCCTGGATCCGCCTGATTTCGACCTTGGGCATGCTGGGCTCTGTGGAAGTTCGGTCAACCGCCCGGCGAGTTGCGCGGCGGCCAGTCTTCTACAAGGTCGACGATCCAGGCCGTCACGTCAATCGTGTCGTTCAGGATCCGCTCGCGCTTGCACCGCCACGCTTCCTTGAGGTCGGGAGTGGTGAGCAGTTCAAGGCCCTTTTGGATTGATCGAGCCTGGTCAGCCGGGCTTTCCGAGAAGTTAAAGACGGCGCCGTATCGTCGCTCTTGTTCATCGGTGTAGCCGCGACCATCGTTGTCGATGAAGATGGCGGGTGTGCCCAGGACGGCACACTCGGACGCCATGGTTGCGCTCTCTCCATAGAGGAGGCTCGCGTGGTAGAGGGCATCGTGCATCTGTTCGGGCGGTATGCGCACGCGGAATTCCGCGAGCTTGCCGCGCAGTTCCTTCTCGGAGGTGATGAAGACCCGTGCATGAGCCGAAAACTTTTCGACCGCTTCGATCTTGTGCTCGAGAGAGAGTCCGCAATGGCCGATGTCGTGGGCGGCCTGCCACCCCACAAAGCGCATGATCACGTACGGTTCATCCTTGCCGACGCCGAGTTCGGCCGGGGCGGACGCCGGAGGCATATAGTGCTTCGGGTGAAGGTAGGCCAATTCGTGATACCCGCGATAGCGGATTTGCTTGCCGCCCAGTGCGTGACGATAGCACTCGGGGGTGATGATTTTTGTCGCGAACGGATAGGTGATGCGGTTCTGCAGTGAGGCATGTTCCGTATCGGAGAACACGAGCGACGGAATTCGTCGCAGCGCACACGCATGCACGATGAAGGTTCCGCCAATCGAGAGCGCCATGTCGATCTTCCACTCGCGCAGCAGGCGGTGAAGGCGGCACGCATGGCCGGCAAGTTCTCCCGCCATGCCGATCAAGCCGTTGCGTTGCGTACTGATCGGTGTCGACGCGAGCCCGTAGCGCGCGAGCAATGCATCGGTGATGTCCTTGCGGCGATTGGTGATGTGAATGGTGTGCCCGCGACGGCCCAGCTCCAGGACGGCGTTTCGGAAAAAGTGGACGTGCGCCGGGTGGTTAATGCTGAAGAGCAGATTCATTCACCGGTCGCCTGGTCGGGATGCGCAACCGTGTCGCCCGCGCGCTTCGGTGCCGGCCCGCTATACCGGAAGAGGTAGAGCGATTTATTCTTGAGCGGGACCTCCTTCTCGAACTCGAGCCAGGGCACTTGCTTGAACCACCAGAGGTATTCCTGGTAGGGGTAGAACTTGCGCTTCTTCACGTGCGACACTACAAGGCCGACGCGGTCGATGCGATGCGCGGCGAGCTGGTTGCGGAAATCTTTGCCGTCATCTGTCCACCAGAAATTGTAGGCCCGTTGGTCGTCGTAGCGATGCAGAAGGTGCTTCTTCGGAACCCAATCCTTGAGGGGTCCGTTCCACTCCGGTGTGGCGGGGCGCTGCCCGGTGTAAAAGTGCAAGAGCTCACGCCATTCCACGTCGTGCAGCCAAAAGCGATCGTGTGGCCCGAACTCCTGCAGGATCGTCTTGAGCTCAATGTTGTATCCGAAAGTCATGTGGTTCCAGACCTGCGCCTTGCGGTGCCCCATCGAATAGCGGGATACGGCGGTCAGGCAGGTCCCGCAGATCAATGCCACGACGCCGGCCGTGGCCAGCCAGGAGCTCCGCCAGCATCGCGTGGCCGCGATGGCGGCGGCGGCGGTTGCTAGCCCGAGGAGAACGTTAAACACGAAGCGATGCACGTGTCCGCCGGAGTGATGGAAGATTCCGGCGACGCCATAGGCCGTGGCCGCGATGACGACACAGCTTGTCCACCATCCCCGCGTCAGACCCTCGCGGAGGAACTGCACGTACAGGAGAATCAGGAACGGAAAGATCGGAACCATGTAACGCGGCAGCGATGCCACGAGAAAGAGAAAGAGGACAAAGCCCCATGTCATGACGCAGATCGGCGCCCATCCATCATCGTCGTCGCGCCGCCTGCGAAACAGGCTGATCGACATCATCAGCGCGGGGAGGGCCATGGCCTTGGGAATGCCGTCCAGCGAGAAGAGGTTGGGATACATCAGCTTGCCGAGGTAGCGCACGAGGATCACGGCGGGGCCGTCCTTCTCGCTGTGCGTCACCTTCGACTGCGCGGACCAGTCGTGTGGGTCGCGCGTGGTCTGCTGGTGCTTGCGCTTGCGCTCCTCGATGCGCCTTTTCTCCTCCTCGAGTTTGACAATCTCGCCCCCGCGCTTCCAGTTGTTCTTGGTCGCGGCGCCGACGTTGAATCGGTGAAAGGCGTGATTGTCGAAACCTCCGGCGCCGAGGCCGAGTGCGCTTGCGGCGAACATGTTAAGCGGGACGACACTCGTGCAGAACATCAGCACAAGGTAGACCATGGCTGGCAGTCCGGCCGCGATGCCGCGCGTCAAGATGCCTCGAAACAACGACACGATCGGTCTTCCGGCGCGGCGATCGCACTCGTCGATCACAATCCAGAGCCCGTATGACGGCATGATGAGAAAGAATACGTATTCCTTCGTGTCGAGCAGCAGCACCAGCAGGATGCCGATCCACCAGTGATGGCGGCGGCGTAGCATCGCGTCGGCGATGAGCAGCAGGCACAGCATGGACGGAATGTCGCGCGTATAGCTTGGCGTGAGCTTCACAACCTGGAAATTGACGAGCAGTAGCAGGCCGGCCACGAGAACCCACCCGTCGTTCTTCAGGATGCGACGGAAGAACCGGCACGCCACGAGTACGGTAATCGCTGATATCAGGACATTGACCGCGGTCGCGGCGTATACGGATTTGCCGATGAGCAGGAAGAGCAATGCCGCGGGTACCTTGAAGAGAAAACCGTGGACCCCAACGGCCTCATTGCCAAACCACTCGCCCGATCGAATGCAGTCGGCCATGATCGCCGATTCCATCAGGTAAAGATTCTCGTCCCGCCGCGCGTCGCGCATCGTCGCCAGAAAAAGTCCGCCGACCAGTGTGATCAGCGCCAGGATGGTGGGCGCGCGGCGCAGGTTCCTGGTGTAACGCGAGGGCTCCGCTGCTGGTGGTGGTACGCTCATAGGTGCAGGCCGACCGGCGAAACCGGCCGTAAACCTTTGCGGATAG
>JAQBYI010000012.1 GCA_027622655.1 Gemmatimonadota bacterium
AGATCCTTGGCGGGATTCACGCTCTAGTATCGAGACACCACCTGATGTTTTTCAACTAGATCTGGGACTTACCCGATCCGCACGCGGTGATCGGTTACTCTGGGGGGACGCCCCACGCGGCGAAGGCGAGGCGCCGACGCGCTACGAGGCGCTACGAGGCGCTACGAGGCGCTACGAGGCGCTACGAGGCGCGGATTCTCGAACAGTTGCACGAGCACGACGCCGGCAACGAACCCGACGATGTGCGCCCAGAACGCGACGCCTCCTGCGATCGATGACGGGTCAACGAGCACGTGTGCGGCCGACGCCGCGAGTCCGCAAACGAGGTAAAACGCGACGAACCGTCCGCGTCCCATGACATCCTCGACGTTGTTCCCGAATACCCAGAGGAACAGTGCGTTTCAGGACATGCCCCCAGCTACCGTGGAGAAACAGCGGCGTCCGAAATCGCTGAAACCAGCGTTCTGCAGCACGATCCACGACGCGAGCATCGCGCCCAGTAGGGAAATCGTCGCCCAGGGCGTTCGAACAGTCGGATTGTCGTCGCCGATCGGAATCATCTGCCGATCTCGCCTACACTATGGCTCAGTCACCTTGGTCTCTGCCAAAATGTCACCAGACGCTTGGCCGTACTCTTCCAGACGATCGCCGAAATGGCACGAAACGGTGGCCCCAAGATTGCCTCCACTCTAACCGATTGGCCGCGCGTGGCGTTTGGGCCGGAGTGACCGGCACGTCGCGAGTTGGCATTACTCGTAGTGATACCCACTGAGGATCCCATGGCAGACAAGGTGATTGGCATCGACCTCGGCACCACGAACTCGGTCGTCGCCGTGATGGAGGGTGGCGATCCAGTCGTGATCCCGAACGCCGAAGGCGGACGGACCACACCGTCGGTCGTCGGTTTCAGCAAGGACGGCGAGCGCCTCGTCGGCCAGATCGCGAAACGGCAGGCCGTGACGAACCCGCAGAACACCGTCTTCTCGATCAAGCGCTTCATGGGTCGCAAGATGCCCGAAGTGACGAACGAGATTCAGCGCGTGCCGTACGCTGTAAAGAGCGGCGCGAATGATCTGGCCTCAGTCGAAGTTCAGGGCAAGCGATATACGCCCCCGGAGGTCTCGGCGATGATCCTTCAGAAGATGCGCCAGACCGCCGAAGACTACCTTGGCCACCCCGTCACGAAGGCCGTTGTCACGGTTCCCGCGTACTTCAACGATTCGCAGCGACAGGCGACCAAGGACGCCGGCAAGATTGCCGGGCTCGACGTGCTCCGCATCATCAACGAGCCAACCGCAGCCGCGCTGGCGTACGGACTCGACCGCAAGGGTAAAAAGGACGAGAAGGTCGCGGTGTTCGACCTCGGCGGCGGAACGTACGATATCTCGGTTCTTGAACTGTACGAAGTTGACGGCACGAAGCAGTTCGAGGTCAAGTCCACCAACGGTGATACGCACCTCGGCGGCGACGACTTCGACCAGCGCGTTATTGACTGGCTGGTGGCGGAGTTCAAGAAGGATCAGGCCATCGACCTTTCGAAGGACCCGATGGCGCTGCAGCGGCTCAAGGAAGCTGCTGAAAAGGCGAAGATCGAACTGTCGGGAACGATGCAGACCGACATCAACCTTCCGTTCATTACGGCCGACCAGGCCGGCCCGAAGCACCTCAACTACCAGCTGACGCGTGCGAAGCTGGAGCAGCTCGTGGACGATCTCGTACAGCGGACGCTTGAGCCGATGAAGAAGGCTCTCGCGGACGCCAACCTGCAGCCTTCGGAGATCGACGAAGTGCTTCTCGTCGGTGGATCCACGCGGATGCCCAAGGTGCAGGAAATCGTGAAAGGATTTTTCGGCAAGGAGCCGAACAAGGGCGTCAATCCGGACGAAGTAGTCGCGGTCGGTGCTGCCATCCAGGGCGCCGTGCTGACTGGCGAGCAGAAGGACGTGCTGCTGCTCGACGTCTCGCCGCTTTCGCTCGGAATTGAGACGCTCGGCGGCGTGACCACCGTGCTCATTCCCCGCAATACGACGATCCCGACCAAGAAGTCGGAGACGTTTTCAACGGCCGATGACAACCAGACGACCGTTGAGATTCACGTGCTGCAGGGCGAGCGCGAACTCGCCGTCTACAACAAGACGATTGGCAAGTTCCAGCTCACTGGAATTCCGCCAGCACCGCGCGGCACGCCGCAGGTCGAAGTGACGTTCGACATCGACGCGAACGGCATCCTGCACGTGGCCGCGAAAGACAAGGCCACCGGTAAGGAACAGAAGATTCGAATCGAGGCCTCGAGCGGTCTCACGGACGGTGAAATCGACCGCATGGTGCAGGACGCCGAGAAGAACGCGGCCGACGACAAGCAGAAACGCGAGGAGATCGACACGCGTAACCGCCTCGACACGCTGGCATATCAGGTGGAGAAGGAGTCCAAGGAGTGGGCCGACAAGGTCCCTGAAGAACTTCGTACGCGCCTCAACAACGCCGTGGAGCGCGCACGCAAGGCGCACCGTGGCGACGACATGAACGACATCAAGGGAGCACTCGAGGAACTGTCGGCGTCGTTCCAGGCCGCAGGCCAGGCCGTGTACGCCGCGCAGGCGCAGGCTTCGACGCCTCCTGAGGGCGGCGACGGCGCAACAGCGGCCGGGGCGGACGACAAGAAGGAAGATGTCGTCGAAGCCGACTACGAAATCGTCGACGAGAACAAGACCGACGAGACCAAGGCCGACGAGAAGAAGTAGATTCCGGACGGGTGGCGGGAAACTTCCGCCGCCCGTCGCGGGTCTAACTTGGTACCGTCACAGCGAAAGGATCTTTCTCTATGAGCGTCAAGTTGAAGAGCGTCCGGATATTCGCCATCGCGACCGTGGCATTCGTCGGCAGCATCGTTTTCGCCTCGTCCATGGATTGGACACAACTGCTCGTCGCGCAGCCGAAGGCCGGCGCGCCGGTTGTCAACATGGCAGCGCCGGGCCGCGGCGACGTGCAGGGCGGATTCGCCGAGATTGCCGCGCAGGTCACGCCTGCCGTGGTTTCGATTCAGGCAGAACGTGATGCCCGTCCGTCGGCCGACAATCGCCGGAATGGACGCGGTCGGGTCCCGAACCTTCCACCGGGCTTCGAACAGTTTTTCGGTCCGGACGATCCCCAAAATGGTCCGCAGGCGTCCTCGGGCACGGGATTCCTGGTGAGCAAGGACGGCTACGTCCTGACCAACAACCACGTCGTCGCAGACATGGACCGGATTCGCGTGACGCTGACCGATAGACGCCAGTACAAGGCGCGCGTGATCGGGCGCGATCCGCAGACCGATGTCGCCGTTATCAAGATCGAAGGCACAAACCTCCCCGCGGTTACGATCGGCAACGACGACGACACGCGCGTGGGCGAATGGGTCCTGGCCATCGGGAACCCGCTCGGCCTCGACTTTACCGTGACGGCCGGGATTGTCAGCGCGAAGGGCCGGTCCACGCCGTCCCTCGGGCGGCTGAACGGCGACACCTACGCGATTCAGGACTTCATTCAGACCGACGCAGCCATCAACCCCGGAAATTCCGGCGGTCCGCTCATCAACGCGCGCGGCGAAGTGATCGGCATCAACTCGGCCATCGCCAGCCAGACCGGCACGTACACGGGATACGGCTTTGCGATTCCGATTACGCTGGCCAAGACCGTGATGGACGACATCATCGCACACGGGCGTGTGCGCCGTGCAATCATGGGCGCAGCGATGAACGAAGTGACGGCTGAGGACGCCGCGGTCAACAAGCTGAACGAGATTTCCGGAGCGAAAATCCAGGATTTTTCGGTCGGCGATCCGGCGAGCGGAATCACGTTCAAGAGCCCGGCTGAGACGGCGGGTATCGAGCGCGGTGACATCGTGGTGGCGGCCGACGGCAAGAAGGTGGACCGTGTAAGCACGCTGCAGAGAATCCTGCGCAAACATCAGCCGGGCGATGTGGTGTCGCTCGACATCGTCCGTTACGGCGACCGGAAGAACTTCAAAGTGAAGCTCACCGAAGTTCCGACTGCTGCGCCAAGAGCCGTTGTCGCAGAGACTCCGCCCAGCGAAGACTCGTCATCGACTGGCGCCGCGTTCTCGAACATCGGCATTCGTGTGGAGGCGCTGACGGCCCGGGTGGCGGAAGCCCGTTCCATTTCCGACAAGCTGAAGGGCGTGGTGGTAACGGCGGTTACCCGCGGGTCATCCGCCGAGGGCCGGCTGTTCCCTGGCGATGTGATCTCCGCGATGCGGTTGCCAAATCGTGTGGAGATTCTGACCGTAGCCGATTTGCAACGCGAAATCGGCAAGGTGAAGGCCGGCGAGTACATCAGCCTGCTGGTGTATCGGACCACCGATTTCCAGACCGGCGCAACACAGTCGAGTGTGGTCAACCTACTAGTCGGTGACTGATCCGGTCTCCTGAACATCGATTCGGGGGGTCCGGGAACGGGCTCCCCGTTTTCGTCTCGGGCAGGCGCAAAGCGGCATAGGCCGTAGGAGCGGGAGTGGCGGAATTGGCAGACGCGCAGGACTTAGGATCCTGTGCCGCAAGGCATCCGGGTTCGACTCCCGGCTCTCGCATCGGTGGTAGCAAGGGCACCTGAAGCCGAAGAACGTATCACGAGGTTATTTTTCGCACCATGGACTTCGAAGTCACAGAACGAAAATCAACCGGGGTCGAACGGTATCTCCGCGTAAGCGTGAGCGTCTCGACCGTGAGCGCGGCCCGCGAGCGCGCGGCAACCCGGGTCGCAAAGCAGGTACGCATTCCCGGCTTTCGACCCGGGAAGGCGCCGGCGGCCGTCGTGCGCAAGCAGTACGCCGACGCCATCAAGCAGGAAGCGCTCGATGCACTCATGCGCGAGGCATACCTGCGAGTGATCGAAGCGGAGAAACTCGATCCCGTAACGCAGCCCCACGCGCACGACGTAAAGTTCGCCGACAACGAACCGCTGACGTTCGAACTTCACTGCGAGGTTCGCCCGACAGTCGAGCTCGCGCGCGTGGAAGGGTTCAAGGTGACGCGACCTGCGGCCAAAGTCACCGACGAAATGGTGAGCGCCCAGATCGACCAACTGCGCGACCAGAAGGCCGCGTGGACTCCCGTGGAAGAGAAGCCTGTCGAGGGTGATCTCGTCACTGTGCAGCTCGCGATCACTAGCGCCGATACTCCTGCGGCCGAAGGGAAGGAGTATCAGCTCCTACTGGGCGCCGGCCAGGTAATCGGCGCGATCGAAGAACTGATTACGGAACTGGCGGCCGGCGGCTCAGTCGAACGCGCGGTCAAGTGGCCGGACGACTTTCCCGACGAGACGCAGCGCGGACAGACCAAAACGGTCCGCGTACAGCTTACCGACGTGAAGCGAAAATCCCTGCCGCCAATGGACGATTCGTTCGCGCGCGAGATCGGCGACTTCGACACCGCCGATGCGCTTCGCGCGGCCGTGCGGACCGACATCGAGGCCGGAGCTGAACGCGAGTCCGACGCCGCGGTGCGCGGCGCCCTGCTCGACCAGATCCTGAGCGCCAACTCGTTCGACGTTCCGCCAAGCTGGGTCAAGCAGCTCATGGGCGCTTATGCCAAGGCGTACCAGGTGCCCGAGGCGGAGGCCGAGAAGTTCGCAGGCGAGTTTCGGCCGGCGGCCGAGCGCCAAGTGCGGCGCGACGTGGTCATCGACCATCTCGCGGAGCGTGAAAAACTGACGGCAACGGAAAAAGACGTTGACGAGAAGGTGGCGGAACTCGCCGAGAAGCGCGGCGCCAAGCCGGGCGAAGTGTACGCCGCGCTTCAGAAAGCCAATCGGTTGAAGGAGATCGAGCGTTCGATCACCGAGGACCGGGTCTTCGCCTGGCTGATCGAGCGCAACACGGTGGAACAGGAATAGCACGCAGGTTTCCCGAGACGACTAATCTATGACCATCATCCCGAATCCCTACGTCATCGAACGCTCAAGCCGCGGCGAGCGCAGCTATGACGTCTACTCCCGGCTCCTCATGGACCGGATCATTTTTCTCGGCACGCCGATCAACGACGACGTGGCGAACATGATCATCGCGCAGTTTCTCTTCCTGGACGCCGACAACCCGGGGCGCGACATCTACCTGTACATCAACTCGCCAGGCGGCAACGTTTCGAGCGGCATGGCGATCTATGACACCATGCAGTTCCTCCGGTCGCCGGTTGCGACTATCTGCATGGGTATGGCGGCGTCGATGGGCTCGTTCCTGCTGACCGCCGGGCGCGCGGGCAAACGCTCCGCCCTGCCCCACGCCCGCATCATGATCCACCAGCCGTCCGGCGGCGCACAGGGCACGGCCTCAGACATCATGATTCATGCGAACGAGATCCTGTATCTCCGCAGCGAGATGAACGGGCTCTATGCCAAGCACACGGGCAGGCCGCTCGAACAGATCGAGCGCGACATGGAACGCGATTTCTTCATGTCGGCGGAACAGGCCAAGGCCTATGGCCTCATCGATACGGTGATCACGCAGACACCTGAGATGATCAAGGAACTGGCAGCGGCCAAGTAACCAACAGCCGGCTGCAGCAGCGGGCTTGTGAATCCCTTCACAAGCCCGTTTTGCATCATTGTAGTGGCCAGCGTCGTGGGGTAGTGTTACTCAGGGGATTCACCGGGCGTCGAATGGGACGCGCCCCTGCGGCCGCGATTGTGTAGCCGTTCGTTGGAATTTCAAGCGGAGTGAGCGCTTCAACCGATGACCTCGATGTCCCACGATCGCCACCTGCGCTGCTCGTTTTGCGGCAAGTCCAAGGATTCCGTGAGAAAGTTCATCTCCGGCCCCTCGGTCTACATCTGCAATGAGTGCATCGCCCTCTGCAACGAGATTCTCGCCGAGGACGAAGAGCGCGAGGTTGCCGACGCCGTCACCCAGGTGCCGGCGCCGCAGGAGATCAAGGACGTGCTCGACCAGTACGTCATCGGCCAGGAGCGGGCCAAGAAGGCGCTCGCGGTTGCCGTCTACAATCACTACAAGCGCATCAACTCGGGCGCCAAGCGTGAAGGCGAGGTCGAACTCGACAAGTCGAATATTCTCCTCCTTGGTCCAACGGGTGTCGGCAAGACGCTGCTCGCACAGACGCTGGCGCGGATTCTCGACGTTCCGTTCACAATCGCCGACGCCACGACTCTGACCGAAGCCGGCTACGTCGGCGAGGACGTCGAAAACATCCTCGTGCGATTGCTCCAGGCCGGTGACTTCAACGTGGCTGAGTGCGAGCGCGGCATCGTCTATATCGACGAAATCGACAAGGTCGCCCGAAAGAGCGAGAATCCGAGCATCACGCGTGATGTTTCCGGTGAAGGCGTGCAACAGGCGCTGCTCAAGATTCTGGAGGGCACGGTCGCGAGCGTTCCGCCGCAAGGCGGGCGCAAGCATCCGCAGCAGGAATACATCCAGATCAACACGAAGGACATCCTCTTCATCTGTGGGGGCGCCTTCGACGGTCTCGAGAAGATCATCGAAGCCCGGCTGGGCCGCCGTCAGATTGGATTCGGCCCGTCAGATACCGCCACCGCTCGCGGCGACACGCCCAACCTGTTTTCGCACGTCGAGCCCGACGATCTGCTGCGTTTTGGTCTCATTCCAGAACTCGTGGGCCGCCTGCCCGTGGCGGTTCCGCTCGAAGCGCTCAACGAGGCCGTGCTGGTGAAGATTCTCAAGGAACCACGTAACGCGCTCACGAAACAGTACACCAAGCTGTTCGAACTCGAGGACGTCAAGATCTCGTTCGAGGAGAGCGCGCTAAGCGCGATCGCCAAGAAGGCCATCGAACGCGGCACTGGCGCGCGTGGCTTGCGGGCGATTCTCGAGAACCTGCTGATGGATACGATGTTCGACCTCCCAGCGCGCGACGACGTGGTCGAAGTGCGCGTTACTGAGGCGAGCGTGACGAACGGCGCGCCTCCCCTGCTCGAGCTCGCGCCGCGACGGCAGAAGAAGGAGGCGTAGGATTCCCGGCACGCGCGGTGCCGCAGGCGCCGCAGGCGCCGCAGGCGCCGCGGGCGCCGCGGGCGCCGCAGGGGAGCCTTCTCCTAACCCGCTCGTCATTCGCAGTCTCGAGTTCCTGGGTGGCATGGCGGAGGCGGGTGGTTGGCGCCCGCCACCAGAACTCCCCGAGATCGCCTTCGCAGGCCGCAGCAACGTCGGCAAGTCTGCGCTGCTGAACCGCCTGGTCGGCCGGCGCAAGCTCGCCCGAGTGAGCAACACCCCGGGTCGCACCCGCGAAGTCAACTTCTTTCGCGTCAACGAGGCTTTCATCATCGCCGACCTCCCGGGCTACGGCTACGCCCGCGTATCGAAGGAACGCCGCGAGTCGTGGCGTCCGCTGATTGAGGGGTACCTCGGCGGAAGCGCGATGCTGCGGGGCGTTGTGCTCCTCCTCGACTCGCGGCGAGAACCGTCGGCCGACGATCTCGCGATGCGCGAATACCTCGGCGACCTTGGCGCGCCGGCGCTTTTCGCGCTCACCAAGATCGACAAGCTGTCTGCGGCTCAGGTCGCGACGCGCGTTGCCAAGCTTGCGCAGACGCTCGATGTCGGCGAGGATCAGGTTGTGCTGACGAGTGCTGAAACGGGCCGCGGGCGCGACGACCTCGCGGCATCGGTTGCGGCTTTACTTGAGGCGCCTCCATGGCGATAGCAATGCTGGCCATCGGCGCGTTGCTCGCGGTATTCGCGTTGCCGGTATCGGCTCAGAGCCGGGGCGCAGCCGACACCACGCTGGCGCGTACCGCTGGTACCGACCGGGCCGGGCAGCTGCCCGCCGGCTACGGTTCGCTCCGGCGCGATGACGTCGTTATCGAAATCCATGTGCAAGGGCTGACTGTGCGTGCGATTCCACTCACCGAGGACGTGATCCGGGCGCTGGCGCCGGATTCGTATCGCGCGCTGAACGCGCTTGCCATGCTTCGTGCTCCGCAGCTCGAGCGAATACGTACCCGCCTCGGCCTTCCAGCGATTCAGGCGTGGCACGTCGCGTTCTTCAACGTGCAGCAGGGAGAGGCACGATACGACCCACGTGGAATGCTGATCAGGAGCGCAGGCCGCGACTATCGCCCGCTCGACATCATTCCCCTCGTGCCCGGCTTCGAGGACGGCAGGCTTGGGCAGGGCAAAACGGTCGACGCGATTTTCGCGTTCGACCCCGGCGTCGCGCTTGACCAACCGCTGGTCGTCACGCTTGCCGGCGAGCAGAACGCCACTTGGGCCGACGTGCTGCAGCGACTCGAGCGGGAACGCGCGTCGATCTGGTCGCGCGCCGCCGGGGCCAGAAAGCCACCGATTGACTGAGGACACTAGCCATGGCCATTAAACCGCTCCGCAAGTTGCAGGTTGGCCCCTACGCCTATCTGGCTGACGAGTGGCTTGAACGCATCGAGGCATCACTGGCGGATCCCGCTCTCGACCGGCCGGCCTTCTGCTGCAGCGTACTCTGCGATCTGGCGTATCCCGAGTACTCCATGAACTGGGCCGAGGCCGTCAGCGACACGCGATTGCCTGCGGGGACCCGACTCGCGCTCGCCGCGCTCGACCCGCGCAACGTCACGCTCGAGCCGGAGTACTACGCCGAATGTGACGACGAGAAGTTCCAGCGCGTAAAACCGTTCCTTTGGCTCTGGTATTCGTTTGACCGGCTCCCGATTGGCGGCCAAAACGTCGACCTCGGCGTACGGCTCCGCCGCATGCTGGCGCCCTTCATCTTCAAGCGCTGCGGCGAACGGTTCAAGGCATTTCAGCACGTGGAGTTTTCGTTCGGCTACAACATCGAGTGTGGCGATGACGTTGTCGTGCACCGGCATGTGCTGCTGGACGATCGCGGTGGAATCGTGATGGGGAACAAGGTCTCTATCGCCGACTACGCAAACATCTACAGCCACACGCACAGCATTGTCGACCAGACCGACGTCAAGAACGCGCCGACGATTCTTGAGGACGGTGTGCGCATCACATACCACGCCACCGTGCTGGCCGGCGTTCGGGTGGGCGAGCAAGCAATGGTCGGAGCCGTTGCCGTAGCTACCAAGGATGTGCGCCCGTACCACGTGAACGTCGGCATACCGGCCAAGAGCGTCCGTGTGAAACCGAACGCGCCGCCGGATTCGTGGCAGGCGACACGGACGGCGAACGTCAACGACAAGAACGAGTAGACGGCTTACGGTGTACGGCCGACGGTAATCGGTCGTGCGCACCGCCGACAACCGTCAGCTGCCAACCGACTGCCACTAACTCGTCGTTGTAGTTACTTGACGAGCAGGACGTCCTCGACCGCGCCTGCGTCGCCCGAGCGAAGCAGCCAGTTGACGTGACCGAGCAGTTCGCGCGTGCGCGGCCACGCCAGCCGCCGGCGGGCGGCCGCGAACGTTTCCCATCGCGCGCGACTGTGCTCGGCGCTGAGCGTGAACTTCGCGGACCCGACAACGGCCGCAAACGCAATGGCCATCTGCACGGTGTCGGTTCGCGGGAGATAGAACGGATTCACCGTGATGCTGTAGAGCGCGTCAGCAGTCAGCCCTGTCTCTTCGTGCAGCTCGCGGCACGCAGCCTGAACCGGCGTTTCGCCCCGCTCAATGCTTCCGTGGACGATTTCCCATGCGCCGGTGCTCCGCGCGCCGGGTGCCCGTTCGAGTGCAAGGACGCGCCACGACCGTGCCACGCGGCGCATCACAACGACGTCCACGACACCGGGGACGATGTTCGTCATCCAAAACTCTCGGGCTGGACGAGCTATTCGCGCGTGCGGCCGAGCAGCGAGTGCAGGCGCGCCGAAAGCGCCCGCGGGCGGAACGGCTTGGTGAGGTAGTCGCTCGCGCCATACTCGAACACGCGCACTTCGCTGTCCTCGTCGCCCTTGGCGGTCAGGACTATCACCGGAAGATTGGCAGTGGCCGGCCGGGACCGGAGGTGACTCAGCACGCCGTAGCCGTCGAGCCGCGGAAGGTTGAGGTCGAGCACAATGATATCGGGGCCTGCGCGGTCGATTTCGTCGAGTGCGATCACACCGTCGGCGGCCTCGAACACCGTAAACCCCTCACGCTCGAGGAGGTCCTTCATCACGCGACGCAGAGCGTCTTCGTCTTCGACGAGCAGGACCTTCTTGGATTGACCGTTCGCTGAACCCTTATCCTCGAGCAGTTGGAAGCTGTCGCTGTCGAATCCCGGCGGGCGCGCGTGAAGCGTGCGCACTGCAGGCGCAGGGGCCAACAGGTCTGTGGCTGAGAGGTCCGCGGCACGCGCCGGTGAAGGTGGCGCGACCGACCTGAGCGGCGGTTGGGCGATGACAGCGCGTGCTGGACGTGGCGTCGCTTCGGGTGGGCCCGTAACGGCCGATTCGCCCGTGGTGTTGGTTCGCCGCGCCTGCGCCACAGAAGCCCGGTCGGTGGAATCCGTCGGTATTTCGAGCACGCGCAGGAGCTCTTCCATGCTCGTGGTGCCGTTCCTGACGTGTGACACGCCGGATTCCCACAGGCCGCGCATTCCGCCTTCGCGCGCAGCGTCGGCCAGTCGGTCGGCAGTCTCGTTGGCGGCGATGCGGCGCTCAAGTTCCGGCGTCATCACGAGTACTTCCGTGAGTGCCAACCGGCCCCGGTACCCGGTCTGCGAGCATTCCGAGCAGCCCACCGGCCGATACAGCGTGACACCCGCCGGGATCCACTTCCGGAGCCGCTCCGATACGGCGCCGACTTCCAGCTCACGGCAGTGCGGACAAAGCCGCCGCACGAGGCGCTGAGCCAGCACGCCTTTGAGTGCCGCCGCAATCTTGTACGTCTCGACGCCGATGTCGACCAGACGCGTCACTGAGCTCGCTGCATCGATCGTGTGCAGCGTGGAGAGCACCAAGTGACCGGTCAGCGATGCTTGCACCGTGATGCCGGCCGTTTCCTTGTCTCGAACTTCACCGACCAGGATGACGTCAGGGTCCTGTCGCAGGATCGAACGCAAAGCCGCAGGGAAAGTCAGCCCCGCCTTTTCGTTCACCTGCACCTGCACGACGCCGGCGAGCCGGTATTCGACCGGGTCTTCGACCGTCACGATGTTCACGCCGCGAGCCTGAATCGAGCGCAGCATCGAGTACAGCGTGGTGGTCTTGCCCGAGCCCGTAGGGCCGGTCACGAGGATGATGCCTTCTCGCGTCTCAAGCAGCCCTTTGATCCGGTCGAGTTCGTCGGGGTTGAGACCGATGTTGTCGAGCGAGAGCACCGTGGAGCGCTGGTCGAGAATCCGGATGACGACCTTTTCGCCCTGCGACGCCGGAAGCGTTGAAATACGCAGATCAACCCGGTTGCCGCTTACTGCTACGCGCGCGCGCCCGTCCTGCGGTCGAAGTCGGTCGGCGATGTCGAGCTGCGCCATGATCTTGACGCGTGAAACGAGCGGAACACCGGCCGCCTTGGGGAGCACCATCACTTGCCGAAGCACACCGTCGATGCGGTATCGCACGGCAACGCCGGCTTCTTCCGGTTCAAGATGGATATCGGACGCTCGTGACTGAATGCCTTCTGCAACGATTCGATCGACGAGCTGAATGACCGGCCGTTCCGTCCCGCGACTCGCGCCCAGTTCCAGGTCGGCATCTTCGACGGACTCTTCGACGTTCTCGATGTCGTAGTCGCCGGCTACGTTCTCGAGGATCTTCTCGATCACGTTCTCCGGGCGATACACCTCGTCGAGCCGCGTCGCGATCTGCGCCGGTGAGGCAAGCGACATACGGACGGTTCGACCGAGCGCAAACGCGAGGGTCCGTTCGCAATCGAGATCGTGGGGGTACGCCGTGGCGATGTCTACTATCGAGTACGATATCGCGAGCGGGAGTACGCGGTACTTGCGGACCAGCTGCTCGGGAACGAGCTCACGCGCCTGCTGCGACACCTGAGAGACGTTCGCAACCTTCATCCGGAAGCGCTTCGCGAGCGCCTCCGTGATCTTGTCGTCCGTCGTAAATTGCTTCCGGACGGCCAACTCCCAGTAGCTGTCCGTCGGCGCCGCCTTCAACTGCAAAAAATGCTCAGGGGAAAGAATTCCCTCGAGCGTTGGCAGCAGCCATTCGTCGCCTGGTGACTTGGCGGTGGTTCCCATTCAGCCTTTGAAAGTACTCAAAAATACAGCGAACCGGGTACGCGTATAATACTAACGCGTACGATATAGCGGCTGATACTGGCTCCGTCAGGCCGCCGGCTGCCGCCGGCTGCCGCCAGCCCAAACGTAACTGGGATATCGGCTTACAGGATTGGCCAGAAGATCCGGCCGAAGTCCGCTCGCACGGCCCACCCGCCGCCGCGGTCGAGGCCGCGAGCAACGTCAATCCGCAACGCATCGTAGAGTGAAATCACGCCCAAGCCGACCGTTCGGTTCCACGCACCGCCCGTCCCAGACGCGCCGGCAGACGCGCCGGCAGACGCGCCGGCAGACGCGCCGGCATCGGCGCCGGCATCGGCGCCCGCGATCGCGACAAACGGCGCTGCACTGACGCCAACGCTGGTCGTACCGAACCGGCCAAGTCGCAGCGGAAAGCGGACAATCGGCACCTGCCATTCGACACGCGCGGCTGCTCCGGCTTGGCCGCGGAGCGAGTGCACCGCATATCCCGGCGCGCTCACCGGACCGGCGAGCACCGCCGCCGACTGCGCAGGCGCGCCCGCTGACGAGTTCGCTGCGCCGAGCGCCCAAACCTCGAGGCGACCCGGCCCGGCGGCATGGGTTGCCCGGAACTCTCCCGCGAAACGACCGAATGCATTGGACCCCGCTGACATAGGCGTGCCGCCGCGGTCTTCAAGAGAGGTTGCCGAAGCCGCGAGTCGCCAATCGAGCCTCACTCCCCATGGCACGTCGACGTCGCGGGCCGAAATTCCGAATCGAACGGCCGTACTGGTTACACGCTCGGCGGCAAACGCCGCGCGGTAGCTGCCGCGGTATGGCACCGCATGCACCGCGAGCGGTGCTTCGCGCGCACGCTCAATCTCCGCCCGCCAGCGAAGCGTGGCGCCTCCCTCGGCGGCGATTGCGAATCCTGCGACGCGATACTCGTCAGTGACATCAGCCCCGAATTCCTGCGCCGCTATGGAGTTGCCAAGCGTACTCGCTTCTTGAACGTCGCCGACCGAACGAAAATCATCGAACGCGCTGAGTATCAGCTTTCTCCTGGCAGATACGCGCCATTCGAGAGCACCGCGATACTTCACGAGGCGATCATCGAGCCCGTACCGCCCGCCCGCGCGAATCGAGACGTCGGACGCGATCGGGATCGCACCGCCGACCCCGACAGCAAGCCCTTCGACGCGGTTTACCCGGACGAAATCGCTGATGGAGCGTGCCGAAAGCCTTGCACGTTCCGCGCGCCGAAGCGCTTCGCCGCGCACGAGTTCGGCCGCACGGTCCTGGACGGCCGCGGCTGGGCGGTCCGAACCGGCGCGCGCGACGCGATTCGCAATCGAATCCGACAACCGGCCGGCAAACGGGTACGCCGCGAGCACGGACGGCGATGCGAACACCACTTCCGGCCCGACGAACGTCTCGGCGGGCACCCCGCGATTCGCTTCGATGCAGCACAGGTCCCACTCTCCCCGGATAATGCCGCGCGCCGGAAACTCGAGCCAGGTGCCGGTGCGCCGGATTTCGATCTCCTGACGGCGCGGAAGCCAGAATTGCCCATCCACGAGTCCGTTGTCGAGCACGATCGATACGTCCTCGAGCGCAGGGTCGATCAGCGCGGCCCGCGTAAACGCGACGCTGAGCCGAACTACCGACGCCGACTCCCGGTCAACGTAGGCGGTTCCAATAGCCCGCGCGAGCCGATCGTCGCGCGGGCGGAATTCGACGGCGATGACGTCCCACACGCGCTCCGCGACGCGAATCGTGAGTGAATCGGAGAGGGCAAAGTCGTACTCCCGTTGGCCACCGGGAGAGAGCGGATGCGGGACGTCGCGCACTTCGTCACCGTCACCGATCCGAATGATCGCCGGGAAGTTGTTCTGTACGATCGCCAGGTGATCGGCGTGGTACGCGATGTCCGTCGGGCGCAGTAGTTCCGCACGCCGCCCGATTACCCGCTGCTTGCTCTGGTTCGGCGCGCGCCAATACACTTCGACCGCAAGCTCGTCCGCACGCACGACCGCCGGCGGATCCGGGAATCCGTCGCCGACTTGGCCGAGGAAGGTCACGTACCCGTGCGCGACGGCCCGGTAGTCGACAAGACCGGTGTCAGCGAGTTGTGCCGTGCGGCGTTCCGTCGCCCGGCGAACCAGTTCTAGTGATGGAGCGCTGTTCCACGATCGCGCAGGTCCGCCCTGTGCGACGAGCGTGGCAGCGCTGAACATCGAAGCGACTGCCGCGCACGCGGCGGCGGTCAGGCAAGGAGACATGGTGGCATTATCGCGGCAGGTGTGGCCGGCGGCAACGGACCAGCGGGCGAACGCGGCAGCACGGCGCTTGAAATGACGGATACGTTCGAATCATTTCGCGGGCGGGCTCGGGCGCGGGCGCTCGTTCCGGTGTGGCGTGACGTGCTCCTCGACCTCGACACGCCCGTAACGGCGTTTTATCGGTTGCGCGCAGCCGGAACGAGCCGCGCATCGCAGTTTGCCTTTCTCCTCGAGAGCGCACCTGCAGGCAGCGACACGTGGGCTCGGTACACGTTTCTCGGCGTCGATCCTGTCGCTGCGTGGAGACTTGCCGATGGCGTGGCCGAGGATTGGTCGAGCGACCGCGGTTGGCACGAGCGAAGAACGCCAGCTGACCCGGTGGAGGACCTCCGCCAACGACTGACTCGATACGACCCTGTTCCGGCGCCGGAGCTCGGGCCCTTCTGGGGTGGTGCCGTAGGCTATTTCGGATACGACGTCGTGAGGCACATCGAACACTTGCCGAGTCCGCCACCGCGCGGAGTCGCCGCACCTGACGCGGTGTTCGTGTTTACGCGCACTATGGTCATCATCGACAACCTGAAGTCCGAGGCGCGTGTGACGTGCGCGGTAACCGTCGACGAAGACGCATCGGAGATTGCGCTCAAGGCGCTCTACGACGCTGCCCAGCACGACATAGACAGCATCGTAGCCCGCTTGCGTACCGGCCCGTCGCCCGCACCGATTGATCTGGACGCTTCGGCTCCCGCGGCAGTCGGTCGGTCGACGTACGAACGTGTCCGATTCGAGGCCGACGTTGAACGCATCAAGGAACTCATCCGCGCGGGCGACTGTTTTCAGACACTGCTGGCACGACGCATCATTGTTCCGCACGACTTCGATGCGGGCACTCTGTATCGCGCCATCCGCGCACTGAATCCGTCGCCGTACATGTTCCATCTCGTGCTCGACGGCGTCGAAATCGTGGGGAGTTCACCGGAGTTGCAGGTGCGGGTCGCCGACGGCAGAGCCATCGTGCGCCCGATTGCAGGTACCTGCCCTCGCGGGCGCGACGCCGCAGACGATGCCCGGCTGGCCGACGCGCTGCTCGCCGACGAAAAGGAACGCGCCGAACATGTCATGCTCGTAGACCTCGGCCGCAACGACATCGGCCGGGTGGCAACGTACGGGTCGGTTCGCGTCACGCGGCTGATGACGGTCGAACGCTTCTCTCACGTGCAGCACATAGTGAGCGAGGTCCAGGGCGATGTGCCGGGTCAGTCGGCGCTGTCCGTGTTCCGGGCGACGTTTCCAGCCGGCACGATGACCGGCGCACCGAAGGTCCGCGCAATGGAAATCATCGACTCGCTCGAACCGGACCGCCGCGGACCCTACTCCGGTGCCCTCGGTTACGTCGCATACGGGGACAAAACGATGGATCTCGCCATCACGATCCGGACGTGCGTGATGGCCGGAGGCGAGGCGACGATTGGAGCAGGAGCCGGCATTGTCGCCGACTCGGATCCCGCCCGCGAGTGGGACGAGACGGAAGCCAAGGCCCGGGCAATGCTTACGGCGATCGGACGCGTGCGCGGCGCACGGAGTTGATGCGGCGGGTATCCGGAGCCTGCGCCAATCTGCCATATTTGGTGAAATGTCCCTGAAGCTTACCGGAATCGACAACGAATACGCGTTCGAGCTCCGGCCGGGTACCACGATGGTTGTGGGCCGCGCGGTGAACTCGGATTGCGCCGTCGTCGACGCGACGATTTCGCGCCGACACGCCGAGCTGACCATCTCGGACACCGGGATCCAGCTCAAAGATCTCGGCTCGAGCAACGGCACGTTCGTCAACGGCGTGAAGGTGGACGTGTACTTCGTTGCGCCCGGCGACTCCGTCACATTCGGCAAGGTCGCGTTCCGGCTCGAGCAGCTGGCGCCACCGGCTGCTGCGCCTGCACCGCCACCTCCCGCGCCAGCCGCTGCCAAACCCGGCGCCACGATCGTCCGGCCCATTTCCGCCGCCGGCGCCGATCCCATCGGCGCCCTTGGTCACCCCAGCGGGGGCATCAAGGCCGTCATGGCCGGCAGCATGGACCCTGCGGAGAAGGACCGGCAGAAGCTCGCGATTCTGCTTGAGGTGTCAAAGGGGCTGACGCGCGCGGTCGACGTCGATTCGCTGCTAAAGAAGGTCGCCGATTTTGCGTTTGAAATTCTCGAGGCGGATCGTTGCGCGATCCTGCTGCTCGACGATAACCACAACTTGCTGACCAAGATTGCGCGTGACAAGCGGGGCGACGACGCCGCGCAGGCCATTCCGCAGTCCATTGCGCGAATGGCGATTGACGAGAAATCGGCCATCGTATCGGAGAACGCTGGCGAGGATGCGCGTTTCACCGGACAGTCGATCATGATGCAGCGCGTGCGATCGGCGATGTGCATCCCGCTGATCGGATCGGAGAACAAAGTGCTCGGCGTGCTATACGTCGACAATTTCATGAGCACACACCAGTTCGGCGAGGCGGACGTTGACTTCGCCATCGCGTTCGCCAGCATCGCGGCCGTTGCCATCGAAAACGGGCAGTTCTCCGACAAGATCCGCCAACAAGCGCTCGTCCGCAGCAACTTCGAGCGCTTCTTCACGCCGCATCTCGCCGCGCGAATCGCGAACAGCGCAGACGCCGTAAAGCTCGGCGGCGACAAGCGGCGCGTTGCCGTCCTCTTCAGCGACATTCGCGGGTTTACGGCGCTCTCTGAGACGATGAACCCGGATGAGATGGCCAAGCTGCTGACTGAGTATTTCAGCGAAATGGTGGAGTGCGTGTTCCGCCACAGTGGTACGCTTGACAAGTTCATCGGTGATGCGGTGATGGCACAGTGGGGCGCGCCGCTTGGCGAATCGGATGACGCCGACCGGGCCATGTCCGCAGCGATGGACATGATGGAAGCGCTCGACAAGCTGAACGAGCATTGGACGCAGCAGAAGCGACCCACTTTGGAGATCGGGATCGGGATCAACATCGGCGACGCATTTGCCGGCAACATCGGCAGCGAACGGCGCCTCGAGTACACGGTCATTGGCGACACGGTGAACACGGCCAGCCGGCTCTGCGGCAAGGCGGGCAAGGGCGAAATTCTTGTCAGCGAGGCCTTCAAGAACTCGCTCGTGACGCCGCCGCGGATGACGCCAGTGCCGCCGATGGAGCTCAAGAACAAGAGCCAGCCCGTCTCGGTGTTCAAAGTCGTGCGGTGAGTTTGCCGGGCCATTGCGCAACTGACCCTGCCGCCCCGTGCCATATGTGTCGAACCGCGTGAACACCGTCCCAACCGGATACCGAGAGAGCGCATCCCACGGGATGCGACTTGTGGCGCGCCGTGAGCACCACGACGCTATTCGCTCTGCCCTCGCGAGCGGGACACTGCACGCGTGGGCCGCAACACGCCCGGGTGCGCGGGCGATGCGCGGCCGTACAGTGGCGTGGGCCACGCAACTGGCGGACGGCACCGACGTTGTGATCCGGCACTCCCACCACGGCGGTGCGCTCGCGCGCTTGACCCGGGATCTCTTTCTGGCTCCCTCGCGCGCTCCGTACGAACTCGCCGCATCACTGCGCCTACACGCGTCCGGCGTGCACACGCCGGACGTGATTGCGTACGTCACGTATGCGGCGATCGGTCCGCTGTGCCGTGCAGACGTGGCGACGGCGCTCGTGCCGGGAGCCGACTTCCCCGCCGCGTGGGCGGCTGACCGGTCGCCGCCTGGCCGCGCAGCGATCGTCGACGCGGTGGGAGCTCTACTCTGTTCGCTTCAGGCGGCAGGCGCGCATCACCCGGATCTCAATGCGAAGAACGTCCTCGTCTCAGGCTCGGATGACTCGCTCGCGGCGTGGGTGCTCGATGTTGATCGCGTGGCATTTTCGCGCCGAGGTGACCATGCCGTGGGCCATCGCAATACGCAGCGACTCCTGGCTTCTCTCCGAAAGTGGAATACACTGCACGGCCTCGATTTTGGTGACGCAGATGCCGAGCGGCTGCTGAGCAGTGCGCGTAACGCGGACGTAGCGCGATCCACGCCCGAACAGCGGACTGGGATGGAATCGCCATGACGCCCGTCGCCGGCAGCCGTGACCTGCGCGCACCGGGAGCGCATGTGTCGCTGGACCGTGTGTGTGTCGTGATGATGAGCGCCGTTGGCGACGCTGTTCACGTGCTGCCCGTTCTGCACGCGTTGAAGCGCGCCGCTCCGGCAATGCACGTCACGTGGGTCCTGCAACCTGGGCCGGCCACACTGGTGCGCGGGCATCCATTGGTGGATGACATCGTGACCTTCGATCGCTCAGCCGGGATGCGCGGATTTCTCGACGTGCGACGCGAACTGGCTCGACGTCCGGCAAGCGTCGTCATCAACCTCCAGGTCTACTTCAAGGCCGGTATCATCACATCGTTCACGCAGGCGCCGGTCAAGCTGGGATTCGACCGAGCGCGGGCGCGTGACCTCAACTGGCTGTTCACGACGCACCGCATTCCGCCGCACCCGATGCAGCACGTGCAGGACCAGTATCTCGAATTCTGCGAATGGCTCGGCGCACCGACAGACCGCGTGGAGTGGGGTCTCGGACCGTGGAGCGATGAGGAACGCGAATGGCAGCGCGAGTTCACTGGTGGGTTCGATCGCCCGCTCGCGCCGATTGTCGTGGCGACAAGCAAGGCCGAGAAGGACTGGGCGCCGGAACGATGGGCGCAGGTGTGCGACGCACTCTGGTCTGACTTTGGGCTGCAGCCTGTGCTCGTCGGTGGCCGTTCGCCACGTGAAGTTGCCGCCGAGCAGGTGATCATGCGCAAGGCAGCACACGCTCCAGTGAGCGCCCTCGGGAGCGGGCTGCGCCGACTGGCCGCCATCCTTGATGCCGGCGCGCTCGTCCTGTCTCCCGACACGGGTCCGCTGCACATGGCGGTCGCGCTCGGACGACCCGTTGTATCACTGATTGGCTATTCGAACCCCAAGCGCGTCGGCCCGTATCGCCAATGCCGTGACCTGGTAATCGACGCCTACGGCGATCCGGGCGAGGACTACCCGGTATCAATGCAAAACCGGGTGGGACGAATGCCGCGCATCAGCGTGCGCGATGTGCTCGACCGAGTCGAACACTGGAGGACGCACTACAAGACTGGATGATTGCGCGCGCGAATCAGCTGTCGAGCAGCTTCAGCTTGAGGGCGAACTTCACGTACTCGCTCCGGTGATGCAGGCCGAGCTTTTCGTTGATGCGCTGCTTGTACGTGTCAACCGTCTTGGGACTGATGCTCAGCTGTCTACCAATCTCCGGCGCGCTATATCCCGACGCGACGAGCTTGAGGATCTCCTTTTCGCGGTTGGAGAGTTCCTCGAAGCGGTTTCGCTCAGCCGCCCCGTTCTCGCGCCGTTTGAACTCCTTCGCGAGCGCATGTGCCGCGCCGGCCTGGAGGTACGGGTCGCCCTTCGCAACGGTCCGAACGGCCGCAACGAGCTCCTTGTCGGCGGCGCTCTTTACGAGGTACCCGGCGGCACCGGCTTCGAGCGCCGGAACGAGGAACTCGTCCTCGGTGTGCATGGTGAGGATGAGCACCTTTGCCTCGAGTGCACTTTCCGAGAGCGCCTTGGTGGCAGTGGCTCCATCCATTTCTCGTCCATGGACAGATCCATCACGATGACATCGGGGTGGAGACGCTCGGCAAGCGCGATCGCCTCACGCCCGTTGCGCGCTTCACCAATGACGTCAATATCCTTTGCGGTACCGAGTACTGCTTTGAGTCCCGCGCGGACCACAGCGTGGTCGTCGACGAGCAGCACCCGAATCAGGTCACCTGACATCGATTGAATGCCTCCCCCGCGCGAGTATTGGGATCTCGGCGCATGCGCTGACCGGATGGATTCCACATCTTGGACATTAGGTTACTCGCGGTAGCCACCGCGTCGGGAAAATGGAGTATCCTGACGGGGGAATTCCGTACAGACGTGTAAGGTATTCCCCTACCCGGCTTTCACATGATGCCACGTTTGATCGAAAGTCGCCAGCGCTTCTGAACGCACGGTTCAACGAGCTGGGAAATGATTGGCGGTGCGACTTGACATATTCCTTTCGCAATGCAGAAAAAACCTCTTCCGGATTCAGTCGTTCGCCGCGCGGCGGCCATCTCCGCCGATGCAATCATATGCGTGGATCATCGGCGGCTGGTCACGTTCTTCAACCACGGCGCGGAAGCGATATTTGGCTGGACTGAGGCCGAGGTAATCGGCCAGCCGCTCGACATGCTGATTCCGAGCCAGTTCCACGCCGCGCACGACAAGCACATGGTGGCTTTCGCCAAGGCGAAAGAAACGGCACGGTTGATGGGCCAACGGCGCGAAGTTTTCGGCGTCCGCAAAGATGGCACCCAATTTCCGGCCGAAGCGGCGATTGCGCGCGTTGAGCTGGGCGGAAATAACGCTTTTTCCGTCGTGCTGCGTGACGTGACCGAGAGACTTCGGTTCATCCAGGAAAACGCCGAGTTGGTGGACGACCTCCGAGCGGCGGTGGCGGCGCGCGACGATATGCTTTCGATCGTCTCGCACGACCTTCGCAACCCGGTGAACGCCGTCAAGATGCTCGCCAGCGCGATCCTGCGAACTGGCGAAGCCGAGGCGCTTCCGGCCGATGTCGGAGACCACGCCGCCGTCATGCTTCAGGCCGCCAGACAGATGGACGCGCTCATCCAGGACCTGCTCGACGTGTCGAAACTGGAGTCCGGGCGCATGGCCGTGGACCCGCAGCCAGTGCAAATCGGCGAGCTCATCGACGCGGCGAGCCGAATCCTCGAGCCCATGGCCGACGCGATGGACGTCGCGCTTTCGGTATCCATCCCGGCATCGGTCCCCCTCGTCGACGTGGACGCGGATCGCATAGTGCAGGTGCTCTCAAATCTCATCAGCAACGGCATCAAGTACTCGGCGGAGGGCGGCAAGGTGCACATCTCGGCCGCCTCGGACGAGGATGTGGTGCGCATCTCAGTTGAGGACGCCGGCGTCGGGATTCCCGAATCCGAACTGCCGCGTGTGTTCGACCGGTTTTGGCAGTCAAAACGCACGAATCGCAGCGGGGCCGGTTTGGGCCTGACCATTGCCCGCGGGCTCGTACGTGCGCACGGCGGCCGCATGTGGATCGAAAGTGCGGTCGGAACGGGGACTTCCGTGCACTTCACCGTTCCTCGCGCTGCACCGACCCGGCGGCGCTAAAGCCCTCAGCCGGGGTCGACTACCCCGTGGCGGAAATCGTACTGCAGTCCGAGCTGACCGAGGAGCGCCACGACGCGCCGCAAGCCCAGACCCATCACGCTGAAGTAGTCGCCCTCGACGCGCTCGACGATAGTCGCTCCGAAGCCCTGGATGCCGTACGCGCCGGCCTTGTCCATCGGCTCGCCCGTGGCGATATACGCACGGATTTCGTCGTCGGAAAGCCGGCGGATCGTTACCTGCACTTTCTCGACTTCCGATGCGATCGCCCCACCCCGGGCCACTGCCACCGCCGTGAACACGGAGTGAACCCGGCCACTGAGCGCGCGAAGCATGCCTGCCGCGTCTTCCTCATTTGTCGGTTTTCCCAACACTGCTCCGTCAACAACAACTATCGTGTCGGCGCCGATAACGACGGCGTCGGGCGCAACCGTGGCCACAGCGCTTGCCTTGGCCCGGGCCAGTCGCTCGGCGTAGACGGGCGGAGCTTCGTCGGCGAACCGAGATTCGTCCAGATCGGCCGGGCGCACCTCATGGGCGATTCCGACGAGCGTGAGAAGATCGCGGCGGCGCGGCGAGGCCGACGCGAGGATTACCTGTGGCTGCCTCACCGTTCGAGCCAGAGCGTCACGGGACCATCGTTGACGAGCTCAACGTCCATCATCGCACCAAACTCGCCCGTTTCGACCGGAACACCGCGTTCGCGCAGCGCGAGGACGAAGGCATCGTAGAGCACAATCGCCGCGTCAGGATGCGCAGCCTGAATGAAACTCGGGCGCCTTCCCTTTGCCGCATCGCCGTAGAGCGTGAATTGCGACACAACCAGAAGCGCCCCGCCGACATCGGTGAGCGCGAGATTCATCTTCTCATCCGCGTCGCTGAAGAGGCGGAGGCCGACGATCTTGTCGGCCATCCACTGCAATTGCTCGGCGCCGTCGCCGTGGGTGAACCCGGCGAGGACCACGTAGCCGCGATCGATCCGGCCCGTCTCGCGCCCTGCAACAGTGACACGTGCGCGAGAGACGCGCTGGAGGAGTACCCGCATTGTGCGTAGAATAGCGGGAGATGGACAACGACCGCAAAGGCCTCAACCTGCTATACGGCGGGTACTACCACGCGCTGTGGGGCGCTGGCGTCATGGTCCTCTTTGTCGGCGTGGCGTTGATCGCGGGATTTCCCGTACCGCTCCGATCGCATCCGGTCGTGCTCGTGGTGCTCGCGGCGATCATTGGATTCGCGACGGGAAAGCTGGTTGGGCGGCTGCTGCTTGACGGATCCGGCATGGCCGCCAAGCAGTTCTACATGCCGGACGCCGCCGGCACGTACGTGCAGCAGCATTCGGAGATTGACACCCTCGAAGCCCGCGGCAACTACCAAGGCGCTGTGGACGCATGGGAAGCGGTCGCGATTGCCGAACCACTCAATGCGTGGGCGCTGATCCGCGCCGGCGAACTGTACATGCGCAAGCTCAGCAAGCCCCAAATGGCGCTGGAGCGGTTCCTCGGAGCGCGCGAAATCGCCACGATCGGCGTCGAGCACCGGATGTACGCGTCACAAAAAATCATCGATCTGTATCTCGGGCCACTGGAAGAACCCGGGCGTGCGCTCGTCGAACTGCGGCGCTTTTCGGAGACGCACCCGGGGACGCGCGAGGCAGCGCACGCGCTCGAGGCGCTCGCCCGCCTCAAGGCCGAACGGCGAGATCGTTAGCCGCTATTCGACCGTGACGCTCTTGGCGAGGTTGCGGGGTTGGTCGACGTTCGCGCCCCGTTTGACCGCGATGTAGTACGCGAGAAGCTGCAACGGAACGGCGGAGAGGATGGGCATAAGCATGTCCTCCGTCTCCGGAATTCGGATCTCATAGTCGATCAATCCCTTCAGCGCCGGTTCGTCGCGACTGGTGATGACGATGGTGCGCCCGTGACGAGCGCGCACCTCCTGAATGTTCGACACCACCTTGTCGAACACGGCGTCGTGCGGCGCGACGAAAACCACTGGCATACGATCGTCGATCAGCGCGATCGGGCCATGCTTCATTTCCGCCGCGGGATAGCCCTCGGCATGGATGTAGGAGATTTCCTTGAGCTTGAGCGCGCCCTCGAGAGCGGCCGGGAAGTTGTATCCGCGTCCGAGGTACAGGAAATTCGTGGACTCCTTGAACTCCTCGGCAATGGCCTCAATGGCCGGCGCCGACGCGAGTACCTCGGCCAGCTGTGCCGGCAGGCCGTGCATCGCCTGCGCGATCTCGCGTCCGCGCACGACCGACAGGTCGCGCTTGCGTGCGAGCTTGAGCGTGAAGAGCGCCAGCGCCACGACCTGACTCGTGAACGCCTTGGTGCTTGCGACACCGATTTCGGGACCGGCGTGCAGGTACACGCCGCCGTCGTCCTCTCGGGCGATCGTCGAACCGACGACGTTGACCAGCCCCAGTGTCTTCGCCCCGCGCCGCTTGGCCTCGCGCATGGCAGCGAGCGTGTCGGCGGTTTCGCCGGACTGTGAGATCACGATGCAGAGTGTACGGTCGGTGACGATCGGATTCTTGTATCGAAACTCGGAGGCGTACTCAACCTCGACGGGAATCCGACACAGCTCCTCAATCATCATCTCGCCGATTAGTGCCGAGTGCCACGATGTTCCGCACGCCGTAATGACCACATTGTCGATGTTCATGAGGTCGGCGTGCGTGAGATTTATGCCGCCCAACTTGGCCGTGCCGTCAGCAAGGATCAGACGGCCACGCATCGTGTTCTCCACGCTCATTGGCTGCTCGAAAATCTCCTTGAGCATGAAATGGTCGTATCCGCCGCGTTCGATCTCGGCGAGGTCCCACTGGATCCGGTCTACCGTGTGCGGGATTGTGGCAGCGTGCCGATCGATGACGCGGTATGCGTCGCGCTCAATCACCGCGACGTCGCCGTCGTTCAGATACACAACGTTGCGGGTGTGAGCGAGAACCGCCGAGGGGTCGGACGCGAGAAAATTCTCGCCAACTCCGATTCCAATGAGCAGCGGACTCCCTTTGCGCGCGGCAACGATCTTCCCCGGATCACGGCTGCTGACCACCGCGAGCCCGTATGTGCCCTCAACCTTCGTCAGCGCGGCAATCACGGCTTCCTCAAGCGACCCGTCGAAAAGCTCTTCGATCAGGTGAGCGAGGATTTCAGTGTCGGTATCCGACCGGAACTCATATCCGAGCTCAACGAGGGCCGATCTTAACGTGTTCGCGTTCTCGATGATGCCGTTGTGCACAACCGCGACTGACTCATCTCCTGAGCGATGCGGATGCGCGTTGCGCTCCGTCGGCGGACCGTGTGTCGCCCACCGCGTATGCCCGATGCCGACCACACCGGTAATCGGCTGCGACGCTAGCGCCGCCTCAAGGTTGGCGATCTTTCCCGCGGCGCGCCGCGTCTGCAGCCCCGTGCCGTTGAGCAAGGCGACACCGGCGGAGTCATACCCGCGATACTCCATCCGCTTGAGTCCTTCAAGAAGGATCGGGGCTACGGCCTTGGGGCCGATGTAACCGATGATGCCGCACATGAGAGTCGATTAGTGGGTGGTTTACGACACGCCAGCAACGGCCTCGCGGCCTCGCGCGATCAGTTCGGCCGCTCCGTCGCGGGTTGGCGCCTCCGCGATGACCCTGATAATCGCCTCCGTCCCGGAGGGTCGCAGATGGATCCAACGGTCAGACCACGTGAGACGAAGTCCGTCGTCGGTGCCGGCTGACGCGTCCGGAAACGCAGCTTGCAGCGCCGCATAGGCGCCATCGAGCGGTCCGTCGGTGCGCGGCAGTTTGTCCTTGATGATCACGTATCGCGGCGAGTCGGCGACGAGAGTGGAAACGGGGCGGGGGTCATCAACGAGCAGTTGCAAGGTCAGTGCCACCGCGAGCGGCGCGTCGCGGCCGAGGTGGAGTTCCGGCAGAATCACTCCGCCGTTCCCCTCGCCACCCACCACTGCGCCTTCTGCGCGCATCCGTTGCGCCACGTTCACCTCTCCGACGGGCGCGTGTATGAGTTTCTGACCCGCCGCACGCACGGCGTCATCCACAACCTGGCTGGTCGAGAGGTTGGCTACGACGTGTCCTTTTCGATGTCGCAGCACGACACGGCAGGCGAACGCAAGTGTGTAGTCCTCCCCGATCGCGTTCCCACCGTTCGCCACTATCGCCAGGCGATCGACGTCCGGGTCCGTGGCAAATCCGACATCGGCGCCGGATTCCAGAACGAGGCGCTCGAGGTCGCCCAGATTCTCCGGAACCGGCTCGGGCGGCCTCGGAAACCGCCCGTCCGTTTCCGTGTTGATGGCGTGAACCGCGCACCCGAGGCGCTCAAGCAGTTCCGGAATGATTGCGCCACCGGCACCACGGCAGGCGTCGTACGCAACGGAGAACTTGCGCGCGCGAATTGCGTCGGCGTTCACGTACGGCAACGCGAGCACGGCGTCGAGGTGCCTCGCAATCGCACCTGCATCCTGCGTGACAACGCCGAGCTTGTCCCATGTCGCATACGGGATTCCGCCGTCGATCAGCGAGCGCATTGCGGTGCCTGCAGCAGCATCAAGAAAGAGTCCGTCCGGCCCGATGAACTTGAGCGCGTTCCACTCGACCGGATTGTGGCTCGCTGTGATGCAGAGCCCGCCGCCGGCACTATGGTGTTCGACGGCCATCTGCAGTGTCGGTGTGGTCGTGAGGCCGAGGTCTATTACGTCGACGCCGACCGACTGAAGCGCGGCACACGCAACGGAGTGGAACAACGGACCCGTGACCCGGCTGTCGCGGCCAAGTACGACGGATCGCGCGCCACCGGCAGCCCTGGCCCAGGCACCAAAAGCAGCCGCGTAGCTCGCTACGACGGTCGGGTTAAACCCGAAGCCGACCCGTCCCCTGATGCCGGAGACGGAAATCATGAGGCGGGGATCCGGCATTCCCGAAAGGTACGACAGGCGCTCGGCCAGCGGCTATCTTCAGGACCATGACACGCGCCTTCGACGACGACTTCAAGTACGGTTTCTCCACCCGCGGCGTACACGCGGGCCAGCGCCCCGATCCCACGACCGGGGCCATCATGCCACCGATCGTGCAGACCAGCACCTACGTGCAGGATGCGTTGGGGACGAACAAGGGCTACGAGTATGCCCGGGGCAAGAACCCGACCCGCGAGGCGCTGGAGCGCAACGTCGCCGCGCTTGAGGGCGGCCGCCATGGATTCGCGTTCTCGAGCGGAATGGGGTGCCTCGACACGCTGATGAAGCTCTTCAAGGCGGGCGACCACATCGTCTGCGGCGAAAACGTATACGGCGGCACCTACCGATTGTTCGACAAGATCCTGAAGAACTTCGGGCTGACGTTTGCCTTCGTGGACACCCGCGATCCGCAGAAGATCGAAGACGCCATGACGGCGAAAACCGTGGCAATCCTGGTCGAGACGCCGACGAATCCGCTTATGCGGATCACGGACCTCGCGGCCGCGTCAGTCGTCGCCAAAAAGCACGGCGCCCTGTTGATCGTAGACAACACGTTCGCCTCGCCGGTGTTTCAGCGGCCGCTCGAATACGGCGCGGACATTGTCTACCACTCGACCACGAAGTACCTGAACGGGCACAGCGACATGATCGGCGGCATCGCCGTGCTGAATGACGACGCCCTGGCAGCCCGAATTGAGTTCGCCACGAATGCTGCCGGCGCCGTCCCGGGCCCGATGGATTCCTGGCTCGCGCTCCGCGGCACCAAGACGCTCGCCCTCCGGATGCGACAGCACGATTTAAGTGGCCGGAAGATCGCTGCGTGGCTCGAACAGCGAATGGGCGCAGAACGGGTATTCTACGCCGGCCTTGCGTCCCACCCGCAGCATGCGCTCGCGGCACGGCAGATGAGTGGATTCGGCGGCATGATCTCGGTGGACATGGGTCCGCAGGCAACGGCGGCCACTGTCCTCGGCCGCGTTCGCGTCTTTTCGCTTGCCGAGTCACTCGGCGGTGTCGAGTCGCTCATAAGCCACCCTGCGTCGATGACACACGCGTCGGTGGAAGCTGCCCGTCGCGACATGCTGGGCGTGACCGAAGGATTGATCCGGTTGTCAGTGGGTGTGGAAGATGTGGAAGATCTACTCGCCGACCTCGAGCAGGCGTTCAAGGGAGTCTAGGGCGACTTCGGGTGGCGACGCGGCTGGGCGGCGACGACTGGCGTCTCGGCTGTGGCAACTTTCGGCACTCTTCTGACGTAGGGCTTTGAGCGATACAACAGGAGTAGTCAAATGGCCCGCATTGTTCTGACCGACATTTCGTCCACGGCGTGGGAACACCCGGCCGACCGCGCCGCGCTCAACACATTGCGCGCCATTCCCGGATTCGACGCACTCATCAAGCGGATCGCCGGATTCATCGGCGATCGTGCCCTGCGCCAGCTCCTTCTTGGCAGCGCCGTCCGCGTGGGCCCGACGCAGCGGCCGCAACTCGACGAGATGCTGACCGACGTCCTTACCACGCTCGATTGGCCAGAGCGACCGGAACTGTACGTCACGCAGTCGCCGGTGATGAACGCTGCGGCGGTCGGCTTTGACAAGCCGTTCGTCGTTCTCAACTCCTCGGTGCTCGAACACCTCACTGATGAAGAACAGCGGGCGATCATTGCGCATGAAGTCGGGCACATCATGAGCGGTCACGTGGTGTACCGTACCATCGCGATCATCATCCTCTATTTCGGACTCGCGGCGCTCCCCTTCCTCGCAGCCGCGGTGATCTTCCCGTTCCAGTTGGCTCTGCTCGAGTGGTACCGTAAGGCCGAGTTCTCGGCCGACCGAGTCGCTCTCTTGGGCGCGCAAGACAGGGACACGGCAATGATGCTCCAACTCAAGCTTGCGGGCGGCGCCGAACACGGGCACGCGATCGACCTCGATGCGTTCATGGCGCAGGCCATGGAGTACGAAACCAAGGGCGATGCGTGGGATCGCGTCATGCAGATCCTCAACACCGTCATGCGCGACCACCCGTTCGCCACGGTGCGGGCCGGCGAACTTCAGCGCTGGATCGACGCAGGCGGCTACGACAAGATCGTCGGTGGCGAGTACGCGCGTCGTGCCGACGTCAAGGACCGGGCGTCCGACTTGAAGAAAGACTACGGCGAAGCCTCCGACTACTACGGCGACCAGGCCCGCGCGGCCATGGGAACGCTTTCGGACATGGTTGGCCGTGCGCGAGACGCCTTCGACGACGCGTTCCGCGGCGCTGGTCGGTGAAGGTCCTCATCGTCGGCGGAGGCGGGCGCGAACACGCGCTCGCCTGGAAGTTCCGCCGCGATGACCCCTCCATTGAGCTGATAGCCGCGCCCGGCAATCCAGGTATCGCTACGCTGGGTCGCTGTGAGGCCGTGGGCGCGTCCGACGTCGCTGGACTGCTTGCACTCGCCAAGTCCGAATCCGTAGGCCTGACGGTCGTCGGGCCCGAAGCACCACTCGACGCTGGCATTGTCGACGCGTTCAGAGCGGAACGGCTGCCGATTTTCGGCCCGACGTGCGCTGCGGCGCGGATTGAGACGTCGAAGACGTGGGCCAAGGACCTCATGAAGCGCGCCGGCGTACCCACGGCCGCGGCGCAAACATTCTCTGACCCTGCTGCCGCGCGGGCCGAAGCGCGGCGGCTAGGCGCTCCCGTCGTGATCAAAGCCACCGGACTCGCGGCGGGAAAAGGAGTCGTGGTGGCCGTGTCGTTGAACGATGCCGACGATGCCATCGCGATGATGCTCGAACAGCGGGCGTTCGGTGATGCGGGACGCGAAGTGCTTGTCGAAGAGTTCATGACCGGCGAGGAGCTCTCGATCTTCGCGCTGACCGACGGAACGCATGCAATGCCCATGATCGCGGCCCAGGATCACAAGCGTATCGGCGAGGGTGATACCGGGTTGAACACCGGCGGCATGGGCGCCTATGCCCCGGTGTCGATTGCCACATCGGCGGTAGGTGGCGCGGTGATGGACACGGTGTTCGAGCCGACACTTGCGGCAATGAGAAAGAGCGGCTCCCCATTCACCGGGTTGCTCTACGCAGGCATCATGCTCACGCCGCAGGGGCCGAAGGTGGTTGAATTCAACTGCCGGTTCGGCGACCCCGAAACGGAGGCGATCCTTCCGCTGCTCGACTCGTCGCTCCTCGCACCGATCCGCGCGATTGCCGAAGGCGAGTCGATTGCTTCCGCGGCGCCGTACTCGTGGCGCGCCGGGGCCGCGGTCACAACGGTCGTCGCGGCTGAGGGATACCCGCAATCCGCACGCGCCGGAGACGCGATCACCCTTCCCGCCTTGCCGCCCAACGTCACTGTGTTTCATTCGGGAACGAAGCGCGATGCCGCAGGCACGCTGTTGACTGCGGGCGGCAGAGTCCTCGCGGTCACTGCGGTGGCGAAGAGTCTCGCCGAGGCACAGCGCGCAAGCGCGGCGTACGCGGAGTCTGTGTCGTTTGAAGGTCGCCAATTCCGACGCGACATCGGCTGGCGCGATCTCGCGCAAAACCGTGCCTGAACTCCCCGAAGTCGAGACAATCGCGCGTGACCTGAACGCGGCTGTTGCCGGAGTCGCGATAGTCGGTGTGCGCGTTTTTCGAAGCGACGTCCTTCGCGAATGCTCCCCCAGGTCGCTGGGCACACGAACGCGAGGCGCGACGATCGACAGATGGTGGCGGCGGGCAAAACACGCCGTGGCCGATTTGTCGAACGGGGAGCGAATCGTCATTTCGCCGCGATTCACCGGCGCTGTTCTGATCGAGTCCGGCGCGTGGACGGCAGGCCGCGGCGACTACACGACCATCGCGTTCGCGCTCGCCGACGGTCGCGCGATGCGGTACCGCGATGTGCGCCGTCTGGGTACGGTGACGCTCATGGCGCCGGCCCGATTCGCCGAGTGGGAGGCCACACTCGGGCCCGAGCCGCTGGGCCGCTGGTACACCGCTGAACTGTTCACGCACGCCATGCGCGCATCACGGCGCGCCATCAAGACGGTTCTGATGGATCAGCGCCGCGTGGCCGGAATAGGAAACATCTATGCAAACGAAGCGCTTTGGCGCGCCAAGATTCGTCCGTCACGACGCGCTTCGGCGTTGACGCGTGCAGAATACGCATTGCTGTTCAAGGAATCACGCGCCGTGCTCACCATTGCCGTGAAGCAGCGCGGCACGAGCTTTCGGGACTATCAGGATCCATTCGGCGGCCGCGGCGGCTTTCTGGGTCTCGCCAAGGTGTACGGGCGAGCCGGTGAGCCGTGTGTCCGCTGTCGCACAACGCTACGTTCCACTCACGCCATTGAGAATCGGATTACGGTGTGGTGCCCAAAATGCCAGCGATAGGAGCGCCGCCGCAGTGAAAACTGCGTGGTGCCCGGCGCAGGTGTGGCAGCAGCGCTAGACTCCGGCCCATGAGTCCGCGCCGCCGTCGCCGCCGCAAGGAACTTCCGCCGCTCGTAGAGGCGCGCCGCGACGCCATGCTCGCCGTCGTGAAATCCGACGCCAGCGACCGCCCGGGGACGTACCGATTGCTCGGTAAAGACGGCGAAGTGCTGTACGTGGGCAAATCGAAGGGCGTACGCACGCGACTCCTCACGCACTTTCGCGCCGCGTACCCGAAGGACAAAAGCGCACGCATGATCGCCGAAGCCACGACCGTCGCGTGGGACTACGAGGCGAGTGAATTCGCAGCGTGCCTCACCGAGCTGCGACTCATCAAGCGGTGGCGCCCGCGGTACAACGTGATGATGAAGCGCGACGCGCGACACTACGCGTTCATCCGGCTGACGGACGGCCCTGCGCCAAAACTCCATGTCGTCCGCGGTTCAAGGGACAACGATGCGGCGACGTATTTCGGACCGTTTCACGGCGCCACGCAGCTCGCGGCCGCGCTGCGCGAGCTGAACGATGCGCTCGGTCTGCGCGACTGCTCGCTCGACACGAAGATGCATTTCGCCGATCAGGCAGAACTCCCAGTCGCTGCACCGCGGACGCCCGGGTGTATTCGATACGAGATCGGGCGCTGCCTCGGCCCGTGCGTTGGGGCCGTTTCGGCCGCGCACTACGATGAGCGGGTTTGGCTTTCGCGGGAGTTTCTGGCCGGCCGGCACGACGCGCCAATTGTCGCATTGCGCGAAGCGATGGAGGCGTCGAGCGCTCGACTGGAATTTGAACGGGCGGCCACGCTGCGCGACAAGGTGGCGCGCCTGGAGTCGCTGCAGAGCCAGTTTGCCAGACTGCGATTTGCCGTCGAGACACTGTCGTTCGTGTACACGGTTCCCGGCGACCGCGGCGACGACCGGGCGTACGTAATTCGTCGCGGCCGCGTGCGCCATGAGGCGCCGGCACCAAGTACTCCGAAAGAACGTGCTCTGTTCGAGTCGAGCGTCGCCGACGTATTTGCGCCGGTGGCGCGCGAGACGGGCGCTGTGCCTGCGCATGAGATCGACGAACTGCTGTTGCTCGCCAGCTGGTTCCGGAAATTCCCGGGTGAACTCGAGCGAACTGCGCCGCCCAACGTCGGTACGCTTACACGAAGCGCGTAGCGCGCCAGCGCACACCATGTCCCCGCCGGCAGCCGCAGAGCCGGCAGCCGCAGAGCCGGCAGCCGCAGAGCCGGCAGCAGGGCACGACCACAGCCGTACTAAGGCGCCAGGCCCACCAACGACACATCGACGACGCCTCCCTCAATCGTCACGCGGCCGACCGAGGCCTCGAGGTCGTACCGTCGGGCACCAGCCGCACCCGGATTCACGACAATACGACCGCCGACGCGGTCCACCCGCTGACGGTGCGTGTGGCCATATACGATGAGATCGGCGTCGTACGCGGAAGCCAGCGCGCGCGCTGTCACGCGCCCCACTTCGTGACCGTGGCTGACGTGAACTCGGAGTCCCCCAAGCGTGATGTCGATGGCCAGCTCGAGTCCGGGTTCATCTACCGGATCGGTATTGCCGAATACGGCGCGCACGGGTGCGATCAGCGCGAGTTCGTCGAGAACGTCGGTGCCGCCGACGTCGCCGGCGTGCAGAATGAGATCAACGCCGGCGAGCGCCGTATGGACGTCGGGCCGGACGAGTCCGTGGGTGTCGCTGATGAGACCGATGATCATGCGACCGGCGGTTCGCCCCACCGCGGTACCAATGTCTGCGCCACGCCCAGCTGGTCGAGGACGCGCGCCACGATGAAATCCACGAGCTGGTCTATCGACGTCGGCCGGTGATAGAAACCGGGCGCCGCCGGCAGCACGACCGCGCCGGCACGGGTGAGCCGGAGCATGTTCTCGAGGTGAATGGCGCTCAAGGGTGTCTCGCGGGGCACGAGCACCAGTCGGCGGCGCTCCTTCAGTGTTACGTCCGCCGCTCGCTCGACTAGCGATCGCGAAGTGCCGGCGGCGATCGACGCCAACGTCCCCATCGAACACGGGCAGACGACCATTCCGCCGCTCTTCGCCGATCCGGATGCGGGGCCAGCACCACGATCAGCGTCATCGTACGTCGTCACGCAACGGTCCCACCCTTCAGCACCGACAGCCTGCCGCAGTTCGTCAACGCTCGACACGTCACTCTCGGTCTTGAGCAACCGGAGCCCGTGCGACGAAATGATGAGCGACACGGGGCGCCCGGCGGCCACGAGCGTTTGTAGCAGGCGAATCCCATACGGCGCGCCCGACGCGCCGGTCATCGCGAAGACGATCGGATCGCCGCTCATCGCTGCCACACAGGCGCGTATGGTAGCGCGCGCTCGAGGAGCACGAAGACGAGAAACACGGTCGACAACGCCATGTTCACTACGAAGAACGCCTTTTGGAGATTCCCTTTCCGCACGAGCGCATGTTCATAGACAAGCGCAATCGCGGCAACAAATGCGCCTATGTAGTAGTACCGGCCCGTACCCATCGCGAACCCGACAGTGGCGAGCGCAAGCACAGTAAGCACGTGCAGCCCGCGTGCCGCGGAGAGGGCCGGCTCGCGACCGATTCGCGATGGGAGCGAATGCAATCCTTCGGCGCGGTCAATATCGACGTCCTGCACCGAGTAGATGATGTCGAAGCCCGCGGTCCATGTCATGACCGCGCCGGCGAGCGCGACGAGCATCCACCACGGATCGCTCCAGGAACCGGTCACAGCGAGATAGCCACCCACCGGAGCGATCCCGAGGCCGAGCCCGAGCACCAGATGGGACCAGCGCGTGAATCGCTTGGTGTAGCTGTAGAAGAACACCCAGGCGAGCGCGACCGGTGACAGCGCGAAACAGAGCGGATTGATCATCCACGCGGCGAAAACAAAGAGCGCCGCAGACACAGTCACCGCCGCGGAGGCCTCGCGCACGCTCATCGTCCCGGCCGGCAGTTCGCGCATCGCCGTGCGCGGATTCCGCGCGTCAAAAGCACGGTCCGCGATGCGGTTGAAGCCCATTGCCGCGAATCGCGCGGCGGTAAACGCGAGGACCACCCAGCCGACCGTCGCAGGGCTGACGTCACTGCCAAACGAACCCAGCGCCACGCCAACCAGCGCAAAGGGCAGCGCGAACAGCGTGTGCGGGAGCTTCACGAAGTTGGCATACCGCACGAACCAGCCTGTGCCCGCGAGAGTCTGCCCCTCGGCCAAGTCTCCACCGCCGCGGCCACTCACGTCAGCGGCCAAGCCCCAGCCGCGGCCACATCGCATCCACGCGCGCGCGCGTGTCGGCGTCCATCTCAATCAGCGGCGGCCAGTTTCGCGTGAACCCTTCTTCCGGAAATTTCTTCGTCCCGTCGAACCCGATCTTGGATCCGTACGTGAACGCTCGACTCGAATGGTCGAGCACGTCCACCGGACCCATGGAAAACCGCGCGTCGCGTTCAGGATCGATGTTGTTGAGCGCGACCCACCAAGCCTCTTGCGGGTTTCGCACGTTCACCCAGTCGTCTACAACCACAAGCATTTTCGCGAGCGACATCAGCCCGGCACCCCACATCGCGTTCATCACCTTGAACGCCTGTCCGGGATATTCCTTCTTGATCGACACGAATACGAGGTTGTGGAAGATCCCCTCGGCGGGCATGTGATAGTCGACGATTTCCGGAACCGTGAGCTTGAGCAGCGGGAGAAAGATCCGCTCCGTCGCGTGGCCGAGATAGAAATCTTCCATCGGCGGGCGACCCACGATCGTCGTGACGTACACGGGATTCTTCCGCATTGTCACCGCCGTGACATGCACCAATGGGTAGAGATCGGCCTCCGAATAGAAGCCCGTGTGATCGCCGAACGGCCCCTCGGTCACGAGAGGCTCGGCGGGGTCGATATACCCCTCGATGACGAACTCGGCCTCTGCCGGGACTTCGAGGTCGCACGTCACCGCCTTTGCGAGGTGCACCGGCGCCTTGCGGAGGAATCCGGCAAAAATGAACTCGTCCACAGTGGGCGGGAGCGGAGCGCTTGCCGAGTATACCGACGCCGGATCTGCGCCCACGGCAATCACGACCGGCATCTTCTCGCCGCGTTCGGCCATCTCGCGCCAGTGCGCCGCGCCAACCTTGTGGCGCTGCCAGTGCATCGCAACAGTGTTCTTCGAGAGCACCTGGACGCGGTACATCCCGACGTTTCGGATCCCGCGCTTCGGATCCTTGGAGATGACCATCGGAAGCGTGACGTACGGACCGCCATCATCGGGCCAGCACGTAATGATCGGGATTTTCGTCAGGTCAACGTCATCACCGCGCCAGACAATGTCCTGGCACGGCGGCGTGCCGCTCTTCATTCGAGGCGGAAACTTCGCGATCTCCAGCAGGCGCGGCAGCATCGACAGCTTGCCGAGCATGCCCTCGGGAACCTTCAGGTCGAGAAGCTTGGTAATGCGCGCGCCGTGCTCATCCAGCTCGTCCACGCCAAGCGACATCGCCATGCGGCGCATCGAACCGAAAAGATTGATGGCGACCGGATAAGCCGATCGCGATCCGTCATCAAGGATCACATTCTCGAAAAGCAGCGCTTTTCCACCGCCCGGCTGCTTCATCACGCGATCTGAGATCTCGGCGAGCTCGAGTTTCGCCCGAACCGGTTCGCGCACCCGCACCAGGTCGCCCGCGGCGTCCAGGGCCGCAATGAATTCGCCCAGCGTATCGAGTGTCACGGTTTCTCCCCAACGTGTAGCGCAGCAATGCCGAATGTGAGCGGGCGCCATGTGACGTTCACGAATCCGGCGCCACGCATGCGGTCGGCGAGGGTATCACACTCGGGAAATCGCGCGACCGATTCCGGCAAATATCGGTACGCCGTGGCATGCCCACTGATCGCCCCACCGATGAACGGCAACAGACGCCGAAAATAGAAGAGGTACGCGGCGCGAATCACACCGATGGACGGCGTGGAAAGCTCCAGAATCACGAACCGTGACCCGGCCGACAGAACGCGAAAGGCCTCGGCGAGGGCGGCTTCGAGCCCCGCCACGTTTCTAATGCCGAATGCCACGAGTCCACCGTCGCACGCTTCTGCGCGGATCGGGAGGGCGACGGCATCCGCGACCACCGGCTCGATGCGCCCGGCGGGACCCTTGCCGCGTCCGGAGCGGAGCATGGGCTCGGCAAAGTCGGCGGCGACCACGCGACCCGAGAACCCCGGCTGCGATGCAAGCTGGGCCGCAACGTCGAGAGTCCCTGCGCAGAGGTCCAGATAGCGTCCAGCGGGACGTCGCGACCAGCCGAGCGCCGCCACAGCTGCACGTCGCCAGGAACGGTCGATCCCCATGCTGAGCAGGCGGTTGAGCAGATCGTAGCGCGGGGCGATGTCCGAAAACATTTGCCGCACGTACGCCCGCTTGACCGGCTCGCCGGCAGCGGCTGCCGACGCCTGCGCGTGAGCCTCGGTGTTGTCTGTTTCCACACTGACCATGGGAGGTGCAAGTTGCCCGTACGGTGGAGGGCGGGCAAGTTTCGCGGACAACATGGCGCCCACGCCCGATCTCACGAACCTCCCCGATGCGGACGTCGTCGCCCTGGCACAGCGGGGGCGCGAGGTCGCCTTTCGCGAACTCGTACGCCGATACGAGCGCCCGGTCTTCTCGCTGATCTTCCGGATGGTGCGCGACAGCGCCACCGCCGAGGACCTTTCGCAGGACGCGTTCATCAAGGTTCTCAACAACATCGACAAGTACCGGCCAGAGTTTAAGCTCTCCAGCTGGCTCTTCAAGATCGCCAACAACGTCGCGATCGATCACCTCCGGCGCCGGCAGCTCGACACGATTTCCGTCAGCGGTTCGCCCCACGCGTCGTCGATGTCCGACATCGAGGCAACGTCGTTCGAAATCGCAGATCAGGCCGAGAGTCCCCTCGACGTCATCGAGGCTCGGGAGCTCGGCTCGGCGATCGAAAAGGCAATCGGCGCGCTGCGACCTGAATACCGTTCGTGCATCGTCCTGCGCCACGTCGAGGGACGCTCGTACGAGGAGATCGCGGCAACGCTCGACCTCCCTCTGGGCACGGTGAAGACCTACATCCACCGTGCGCGCATTGAGCTCCGTGACCTTCTGGAGCACACCCGCGCATGACCCGAATATATGCCGTATACCACCACAGGTCCGTGTGCACAGGACCGACGGCCGCCGTGAATCAACTACGGTCTCCCGCCGGTTCGTTCGTGCGTTCGCGATGTGAAACCATGCTGTCCCCCACCCCGTAAGGCACCACGAGAGGCCACTATGAACCACCGCCACCTGCTTCCTAACGAGATTGACCTGCTGCTCGACAGCGAGGTCGGCTTCGGCGTTGCACCCCTCCGGGCACACGTCGAAGAGTGCGCCCCGTGTCGGGCGCAAGTCGACGAGGCGCGCGCAGTCGTCGAAGCGCTCGAGCGGATTCCGAGGTTCGGCCCTGCGCCGTCCTTTGCCAACCGCGTCATGGCCGACGTGCAGGTCATAGAGCCGTGGCACGTGGCGCTCACCGCGGCGGTATCGCGATTCATTCCGCGAACCACCGGCATGCGCGTGGTGTTTGGCGTGACCGCGTCGCTCGCATCGATTGCGATTTCATCGGCGGCTGTTTGGCTCGCGTTCCGCGGCGACGTCGCCATGTATCTGGCGGGCCTCATCGATGAGCGCCTCCGGGCAACGCTGACGGCCGGCGCGGCTTCCGCGGTTCGCGGACTCCTGGGGTCCGGCGCCATTGAAGCGATCGGCGCGCAGGGCATGGCAGCGGTAGCCGTTGGCACCGCCGTTGCAGTGGTCGCTGCAGGATCTGCCGCGCTTGGCCTCCGGGCCATGGCGTCGGCATCCCGCCGGTCACGGGAGTAGCCGTGCGCACCACGATGTCGTTCGCACGCCGCGCGCGTGCGCTGGTCACCGTTGGCATGCTCGTGCCTCTTGGCGGCGCCGCGACCGCGTTCGTGCCTCGCCCGCTTGCCGTTCCGCAGGGCAGCGAAGCGACTGCCGCTAAGGCCACTGAGCAGACCGCTGAACTGACGGCAACGCTCGCGCGACTCGCGAGCGAGGACATTCCGCGCCTTCCGGATGCCGCTGCGTTTCAGGCGGGCGCCCGCACGATTGCCGCGGGCGACAGGGTTGCCGGTCCGGTCGCGGTGTCCGGCGGTTCCGCCGACGTCTTTGGTACGGTCGACGGTGACGTTGTCACGTTCCTCGGCGACATTATCGTTCACAACGGCGGGTCGGTCACGGGGAATGTGATCGCTATTGGCGGCTCCGTGCGAGTCGAAGGCGGTCAGGTACTCGGCCAGACGCTGAATCTCTCGGCCGCACCTGAAGGCGCAGCAGCGTCCTCAAGGACGACGATTTCGCACGCTTTGGTACTCGTCGCCGGATGGTGCGCGATTCTGATCGTGATCAGCATTGGCGTTCTTCTGCTGGCGTCCGAGAATCTGGCGACTGTCGCTGACGCCCTCGAACGCCACTACGGAAGTGCGCTCGTCGCCGGACTCGCCGGGCAGGTTGCGTTCGCACCATTGCTGGTGGCTGTGATCGTCGCGCTCGTCCTGTCGCTGGTCGGCATTCTCCTCGTGCCGTTCGCCGCCGTCGCGTATGTGATCATCGCGGCGGGACTCGTCACGCTTGGTTTCCTGGCGACGGCAGTCGTCGTCGGCCGCGGGTGGCGCCCGGCGCCACCTGGTAGCGATCTCGCCAAGCGCGCGACGACGCTTCGAGCACTGATTGTCGGGATTCTGGTCCTGCTGAGCCCGTGGGCGGTCGCTGCCCTCCTCTCGCCGTGGCCAACCGCCGAGTCGCTCGCGCGCGGGGCCGCATTTGCCACGACGTGGGTGGCGTGTACGGCAGGGCTGGGTGCGGCACTCGTTTCACGCGCCGGGATTCGGCGCACCAGCACTCACCATGCGCAGCGCGCCATGGCTTCAGCTGGATGGCAGACGCCGACGCCCATTTCCGGCGTGGTCGCCGCGCGACGGCCGATCGCGTCTCCATCCGCGGCGAGACAATGATGTTCGTGCTGCACCCTCGCTGGTGCCTCGCTGCTGCCTTCACGGTGCTGGCGGCGGCCCAGGGAGCGGCTGCACAGGATTGGCGAACGTTGGAATCGTCGAGGCAGCACCGGTCAGATGCGCCGGCAAAAGTCCGGGTCGAGTACGGCGCGGGGTCCATCGAACTGGCGCCGACTGGCGATGCCGTCCTCTACCGGATGAAGCTCCGCTACGACACCGAGCGGTCGGCGCCGATCGCAATCTTCGACGACGTTGCGAGAAGCATCACGCTCGGAATGCGCAGCGGCGGCGAGTACCGCTGGAAGAGCGGACACCGGGAGGGAAGCACGCTTGTTGGCGCGCTCAGTAACCGAGTACCGCTCGACCTTTCGCTCGAGCTCGGCGCCGTTCGTGCCGACGTTCAGCTTGGTGGTCTCAAGATCACCGACCTCGTGCTGCAAACGGGTGCCAGCGAGGTAAAGATCGACGTGAACGCACCGAACTCGGAGCAGCTCGTGACGTTCGACATCGACGTGGGCGCGGCGCAAGTCACGGTTCGGCGCGGGGGGAACCTGCGTGCCGAGCGCATTAAGGTGAATGTCGGAGCAGGCTCGCTCGACCTGGATCTCGACGGGGCATGGGAAGGCGATGTCTCGATATCGGCGAACGTTGCAGTTGGCGCGTTTAGGCTCCGCACGCCGTCGGACGTCGGGATTCGTGTCAAGGCACGGACGTTTCTCGCCGATTTCAAACATACGGGGTTCGTCAAACGTGGCGACGCGTGGTATTCCGCGGGCTACGATGCGGCCGTGCGCCGCGCCGATGTGAGCGTAACTGCGGTACTCGGCGGCTTCGAAATCATTCGGCCCTGAAGTCAGGGCGCGTTCAAAGCAATCAGCCGGCGGGGTCGATGACGATGACCGGCATCCCCACCCCCAAACCCAGCGCGACCGCAGCGCTACCGTCGCGGACGGCGATCTCCAGAAGCCCCGCCGATCCGACGAGCGCACACTCCTCACCGACACCAACGTCTGAAAAAGTACGGACGACGGGCACACTACGCCCCGCTACCGAAACGTCGGTCGCGGCCGTCGCTTCGAGATTCGTGATCGCGTTGCCGAATCGGTCAATCGCGATAACCTCACCAGACTGCGTTCCGTCGTCACTGCGCACGGGCACCGGCGTGTTGAGCACCACCGACGGTCGGTAGCGCCGGCCCAGTATTTCGATCGGCTCTCCTGCGGCCAGCCGAGCAGCGGCAGGTGCAAAGACATCGCGCCCGTGGAACGTCGGTGCGGCCCCGCCGGGGACGTCGAGTTGCACGGCGTACGCCCCTTCCACTCCGAACGCCGCCGAAAGGACGCCGTTGTCGGGCCCAACGAGGAAACGTCCGTCACTGGCGACGGCGAGCGCGACCCGGCGCGTCCCAACCCCGGGATCGACGACCGCCAAGTGGACGGTACCGCGCGGAAACCGACGCCAGTAGCGTGCCAGTGTAAGCCTGGCCCGCGCCACATCCTGCGCGGGAATGTCGTGGGTAGCGTCGACAATGTTGGCGTCCGGGGCGAGCGACGCTATCACCGCTTTCATCTCCGCGACGTAACCGTCCACCGTTCCGAAATCCGATAGCAAGGTCACCACCCGGCGCGGCACGTCGGTCATCCCTTGTCGATGCGCTCGGCGACGGCGGCAATGGCCTTTGACGGCTCGCAGTCCGGCGCCGAGAGCATAATGGGGCTACCGGCGTCACCGCCCTCACGAACGGGCTGATAGAGGGGGATCTCGCCTAGCAGCGGTACGCCGAGCTCGAGCGCAAGGCGCGCGCCGCCTCCCGATCCGAAAATCGGGAGTTTCTGCCCGTCAGGCGTCTCCCACCAACTCATGTTTTCCACGACACCGAGAATGGGCACGCCGACGCGCTCGAACATCTTGGCGCCACGCAACGCATCGCCAACCGCGACCTCCTGGGGCGTTGTAACAATGATCGCGCCGGCTAGCTGCGCGGCCTGAACGAGGGATAGCTGAGCGTCGCCGGTACCGGGTGGCATATCGACGAGCAGGTAGTCGAGCCGACCCCACAGGACGTCGCGCAGAAATTGGTTGATGATTTTCATCACGATCGGCCCACGCCAGATGGCCGGCTGGTCGCGCTCGACGAGAAAGCCAAGCGACATCAGTTTCACGCCGTGCGCCTCGAGCGGAACGATTTTCTCGTTCGCGACTGGCGGTGGCGCCATCACGCCCATCATACGGGGAATGTCCGGTCCGTATATGTCGGCGTCGAGCACCCCGACGTGGCGGCCGAGCTTCGTGAGGGCGACCGCGAGGTTTACGGTCACGGTGCTCTTTCCCACACCTCCCTTGCCCGACGACACGGCAATGATGCGGCCGAGTGCCGGAAAAGCAATCGGGGTGGGCGCGGCCACTGCGCGCGGCGCCGATTGCGGCTCGCTCATGACCGGGAGCGGCTTCCGGCCCGGTGAAGTGGGCGGAGCCTGGGGCGGGCCGTCGGGTTTACCTGTAGCCGTGGCGGCAGACCACTCCGGGGCGGCGGTGACAGTCACGCGCACGTCCGCAACACCCTCAACGGCTTCCACTGCCTTGCGGACATCACGTGCGATGGTGGGGTCGTCTGCGTCGCTGAGGACGAGCGTGAGCTTGACGCGCCCTTCGGTGGTGGTCGCGACGTCACGCACCTGCTCTCCACGCACGACGTCCATCCCTGTGCGCGGGTTGATGATCGAGTACAACGCGCGATCAATACGCGCCGGAAGTGATTCAGCCATGAGTCGGTCACGGGAACTGTCGTTGCGGCGTCGGGCGCCGGCGAACTCGACGGCATGATGCTCGTCGCCCGTGAAAGCTAGGCGCTTGTAGCAGCTCCGAAAAGCAAAGCGGGGCGAACCGTTGAGTCCGCCCCGCCCAGATCGTGCCCGCTAAATCCGGCGCTAGTACACCGCGTACGTGTTGGACCAGGTGTTTTTGTACGGCCGCATGCGGCCCATCCCGGCGACAGCGCTCGCCACAGCGCACGAATCATACAAGAAGTCCTTGTTTCCATTGCCGACGGCGTTCGTTCCGACCGTCAGGCCAAGCTTGACGTTGAGGCCAGTGATCACGGCGCCGGTGATGGTGTTGTTGCCGTTCGACGTCAACACACCGCCGACGAGCACGACCCCGGTCCAGATGTCACTCCCAGAGATCGCCATGTTCCCCTTGATTATCAACATTCCGCGCCCCGGAGGCACGGTAAACGTCTCCGTGACCAGATTGTCCACCAGGATGATCGGATACGCGCCCGGGTTCGCTGCGAACCACGTGCTGGATGGAAATCCGACGCCCGCATTGTTCGACGTGAAATCGGGTGTGATCAGCGCGCCACTGATCATCCCGGCCCAGTTCACTCCCACATTCGGCGCCATGGCCGCCGGCGTTGCACCCATAGTGGAATCAATGAGCGGCGTGCCGGCCAATACCGCGGCGATCGATCCGCCGCTTTGCGAGTAGCCGGGAACCTTTGGGACCGCTACGCCGGCGACGTTGGTCGAATCGCCACAGTTGTCAATGCCGCTTATCTCGCCCACGGCTCCATTCTTCGTGATACCCGTTAGCGACATGAAGGACGCTTTGACCGTCATCGACCCGGCTTGCCAGGTGGCGAACTGTGTCGCCGTGTACTCGGCGTTCGGAGTGCCAGCCACGTTGCTCGCCGTCGAATACCCGTGCGAGCGCACGAGGTATACCGCCGGCTCCGTACCGACGACTGGGCGAACGCGGGTCACGACGACGTCGGCGAATCCGTGAGTCAGCGTCACGCGAACCGAATCAGTGGCCGGCGGAGTGCCCGAGGCGAGACCAAGCGACGCGCGTTCGGTCATCGCACGCTGCAGACCAGTTTCGGCGTTGCTCTGCGCGTAAACGTTGGCACGACCAGCGTCGTCAATGATGCGCTCTGACCGGGTCATCGAAAAGCCCGCCGCGAGCGCGCCGGCCAGGACGAATACGATGATGATCACCATTGGCAGCGCGAAACCGCGGCGCCCGCACGCTGGCGGCGAGGTACAAATATGAGTGTGTGTCATCCGTCCGTCCTGTTTCGGAAGAAAATTGCGGTCTTGATTGACGACGACTCGCTGGCCGGCGCCTGACCCGGAGTGGGTCGCGGCGCGAGCGCGTCAAGCAGTACTTCAATCCCCGGGATCTCTGACAGCGTTGGCACTGCGGACTGCGCGGTGTCGGCGTAGAGTCGGTAGAAGCGGAACTTGGCGGAGGTGTCAAATGGCGCGACGATCTCGGCGTACGCGCCTGTCGAGGCCTTGCGCCAGAGCCCACGCTTGCCGCTGACAAGCGTGGACGCTGCGAACTTGTAGGTCACCGTCTGATAGAGGAATATGGGCGACGCGGCGGTGCCGGACGGCGACGGCGTGAGGTTCCGGTAGGACCCACCCGTTGGCGCTGTGATCTGCACGGTACCGCCAGTGCAGTTCCCGGAAGACCCGCTGGCCGTCGACGTGAGCGCCGTCTACACGTATGGACCTGTCGCGCTGGTGTCTTTCAGCGCAAAGCCGTCCAACGAAGCGGCCGCGAGATACATCGAGTCCGTAGGCAGTACCATCATCGTATTGGCCGAGCAGTACAGGCCAAAGGCGATCGGCACGCGGACCGTGATGGAATCGCTGGACGCCGCCACCACGCCGCCGCCGACGTCCACCATGGACAACTCGCTCTGCACGAGGTTGCGCGCCTGGCGCGTCACCGCGCGAGCATCGCGAGCATCGCGAGCGAGCGAAAGTTTTGAGAAGAAGCGTGTTTGCGTCATGAGCAATCGCGTGATCGACGCGCCGATGATCCCGACCACAACGAGTGAGATCATCAGCTCAATGAGCGACATGCCGAGGCGCCGCGAATGAGATGACATGATCAGATCAGCGGATTGGCGGATGACTTGGTCCGCGTCATGAAGATCGTGTCCGGCTTGATGGACGTCCGCGTGGGCCTGAAAATCAGCGTCACGGTTCGCTTCACAGTGGATACGTCGGTCACGATTATGCAACGCTGGTTCGGCAGGTCACCGGTGGTGGTTGTCACGCAGCCAGCCCGGCCAGGGAGCGAGTCGAACGGCACCGACGAGAGCCGCACGATATGCTCCTGAAGGGCCGCCGAACGGGTGGCACCGGTCTTCACGTCCTTCACGCGGGTAGCGTAGCGCAGCGTGACCGCAGCATGTGACGTCGCGATCAGCGCGAAGATGGTGATCGCGAGAAGCACTTCGATCAGCCCTGCGCCTCGACGCATTCCGCGAGTCCGTTTCAGATCGGTAGTCATGACTTGGTTACCTGCCCCGCGATCGTCGCGCCTACAGTGCGACTATACGCGTTGTTGGAGAGGGTGATCGTGACCGCCCCTGTGGAAATCCCGGTCGGGAAAATTGTGACCCCCGCCGACGGCGAGATCGTGGCCCCGGTGAGCGCGTACGGTCCCGACTGCGACAGATTCAACGTCTTGAACGGCGTGCCCGACGCGCGATCGGCAATCGTCAGCACCCTCGTGCTCGAATTCAAGGTGACCGTTACCGGCTTCCGCGTCCGGGCGGCGTACTGGAAGGCCAACTCGATCTGTGAGCCGACCACAAACTGGGCGCGGCCCACTCTGTCGCGGGCTACGGTCGTCGAAATCCTGGGCATGGCAAAGCTTGCCACAAGACCGACGATCACGAGAACAATAACGATCTCGATCGCCGTGAAGCCTCTCTTCCGCTCAATCTCCCGTACGTTCGCCGTGTGCCGCTCCATTCCGCCACCTCCTCGCCTTCCCTACGCCGGCCCGTACCCTGGCCGCCGCCTACCCCTCTTTCAGCAAGTCCCGCGCCACCGTGGTGACTTTCGCCTTGACTGCGGCGAGAGAGCCTTCCACCAGTGCGCCAGCCGCCTTAGCATGGCCGCCGCCACCGAAGCGGCGGGCCAGTTGATTGGCGTCTACGGTACCAAGAGTACGAAATGAGACCTTCACCTTGCCGTGGCCCAGGTCACGGAACAAGAGTGCCAACCTGATCCCCTCAATAGATCGGGGGTACTCGACCACTCCGTCAAGGTCCTCAGGTGTCACATTGTGACGTGCAAGTTGGCCAGCCTCAATCTCGATCGTGGCAATGCCGGTTGCAAAATCCGCCTCGATCGTGCGAAGTGCCTCGCTGATCAGACGCAGCCGCCCGATCGGCACGGACGCGTAAATCCGGCGGTACATCTCCTCGGGGTCAACGCCGCATGCCACCAATTGTGATGCCACGGCCAGGCAGCGGGCGGATGTGTTGCTGAAGCGGAATCCCCCGGTATCGGTCATCAGCGCTGCGTAGAGTGCACCCGCCATCGGCGGTGTGATCTCGACTCCCATCGAGACCGCCAGATCGAACACCAACTCTCCCGTGGCGCACGCCGTCGTGTCGGTGACGTGCAAGGTGCCCGGTGGCTCGTCGCCGGGAAGATGATGGTCGATCACAAGCGGTGGCACCGGGAGCGACCGGACGGCATCGGCGAGACCGCCCAGGCGCCTCACGTCACTGATATCAAGCACAACCAGTCTGTCGGCCTCGCGCAGAGCCGCAGCGCCGCGGGCGCTCTCGTCGCGCACGCCCGACTCGAGCAGCCAATTGAACATGGCGGGCCACGGCGTCGGATTAACGATGCGTACGTCGATTCCCTTTTGCGCCAGCAGGAGGGCGAGCGCCACTTCGGACCCGCAACCATCGCCGTCGGCGTTGATGTGCGTGGAGAGCGCAACCGTACGCGCACTCAGAAGGTGCGGAACGAGCGCGTCGATCGCGGAACGACGAAGTAGCGGGACGGCAAGCAGATCAAGGGTCATGCATATCCGGAAAAAGGCGACGGCGCCCGGCCGTGGAGCGTGGCCGGGCGCCGTCCGAAAGCTAGCAACCTATTCTCTGTCGCCTGCCAACTGCTTCGAGAGCTTCGAGTGGTGGCGCCCGTATACGAAGTAGATCACGACGCCGATGGCCATCCAGACTCCGAGGCGAAGCCACGTTACCAGCGGCAGGAACGCCATCATGAAAAGGCATATCCCGATGCCGAGGATAGGTACCAACGGAACAAGCGGAGTCCTGAACGGCCGCGGCAGTTCCGGGCTGCGTACGCGCATCACCCAGATCCCGGCGCAAACGATCACGAACGCAAGCAGCGTGCCAATCGACACGAGTTCGCCAAGCACGCCAATCGGGAACAGGCCACCAAACACCATCGCGACGCCACCGGTGATGATTGTGGCGAGCCACGGCGTGCGGAACTTGGCGTGGACGCGCCCGAACACTGGTGGCAGGAGGCCGTCACGCGACATCGCGTAGAAGATTCGCGGCTGGCCGAGCAGCATGACGAGCACCACCGACGACAACCCTGCGATGGCGCCGACGTTGATGAAGTACGTGAGCCACTTGAGCGCCGGGCCGGCAGCGTCGATGGCGACGAACACCGGGTTCGGCACGTTGAGCTGGGTGTACGGCACGATGCCGGTCATCACGAGCGTCATCAGGATGTAAAGCACCGTACACACGGCCAGCGAGGCGAGAATGCCAATCGGAAGATCGCGTTTGGGATTCTTGGCTTCCTGCGCGGCTGTGGATACGGCGTCGAATCCGATGTAGGCGAAGAACACCACGGCCGAGCCGCGCACGATACCTGTCCAGCCAAAATGACCGAAGCCCTCGGGGCCCTGCTCCGGAATGAACGGCTGCCAGTTAGCGGTGTCGACGTACTTGAAGCCGAATATGATCACGAGGAGCACGATGCTCACCTTGATGAAGACGGCAATGTTGTTGAAGGTCGCCGACTCCCTGATGCCGACCACGAGAAGCGCGGTGACCGCGGCAATGAGCGCCATTGCCGGGAGGTTCACGATCGTCCCCGTGCCCTCGAACGATTTCGTGGCTTCGACCCACTGGAGCGGCGCCGAAGCGAACCGCGCCGGCACGTCCCAACCAATGTCGTGCATCAGAGCGACGAAGTAGCCAGACCACCCGACCGACACCGTCGAAGCGGCAAAGAGGTACTCAAGAATCAGATCCCAACCGATTATCCACGCCCAGAACTCACCGAGCGTCGCATATCCGTACGTGTAGGCTGAGCCCGCGATCGGTATCATCGACGCAAACTCGGCGTAACACAGACCAGCGAAGAGGCAGCCGAATCCGGCGATCACAAAGCTGAATACGATGGCAGGCCCGGCATACGTCGCTGCCGCCTGACCTGTCAGAACAAAGATTCCGGCGCCGATGATGGCACCGACCCCAAGCGCGGTGAGGTTAAGCGCGCCGAGGCTGCGCTTGAGGGTGTGTGCCCCCTCCTCAGACGCCTCAGCCATCAGAATGCTGAGGGGCTTTTTGGACGCCAGCGACATTAGGCAGTGTCTCCAAAAAAGAACGGCCGAGCTTGCCTGATCAGACCCGCTCTGCCGTCAGTGTTAATCGATAACTTCGCGTGAAGGTGAAGCGCGATCCAGACGAAGTCAAGCAGCCTCGCACGACCAGCACGACCAGCACGACCAGCACGACCAGCACGACCAGCACGACCAGCACGACCAGAACACAAGGCAATGCGCGACCCGACTCTCAATAGACAGGCGCCGGTTCCGTCAACCTGCCGGCTCAAACGCTGTAGTTCGGTGCCTCTCGCGTGATCGTCACGTCGTGGGGATGCGACTCGCGCAGCCCGGCGGTCGTGATTCGCACGAAGCGGGCGCGCGTGTTGAGCTCTGCGATCGACGCGCACCCGGTGTATCCCATTCCGCTGCGCAGTCCGCCGACCATTTGGTAGAGCACGTCTGATACCGGTCCCTTGTACGGTACACGACCTTCGATCCCCTCGGGAACGAATTTCCGCGAACTCATCTCGCCTTCCTGGAAGTATCGGTCGGCGCTTCCGTCCTGCATTGCCGAGAGCGAGCCCATGCCACGGATCATCTTGAAACGGCGTCCCTCGAGCAACAGTGATTCGCCCGGACTCTCCTCCGTTCCGGCAAGCATCGAGCCCATCATCACGGACGCAGCACCGGCGGCGAGCGCCTTCACGATGTCGCCGGAGTACTTGATTCCGCCGTCGGCGATCACCGGCACGTCGCCGGCTCCGGCGACCGCTTCCATCACGGCAGTCAACTGCGGGACTCCGACGCCGGTCACAACGCGCGTCGTGCAGATCGACCCGGGGCCGACGCCGACTTTCACGCCATCGACGCCACGTTCCACGAGGGCGCGTGCCGCGGCACGAGTCGCGACGTTGCCAGCCACAAGCTGTACGTCGGGAAGCGCCTGGCGAACCGCTTCAGTTGCGTCGAGGACGCCCTGACTGTGCCCATGTGCCGTGTCGACGACGAGCGCATCCACGCCCGCAGCGACGAGCGCCCGGGCGCGGTCGAGAAAACTCCCGCCGGCGCCAATTGCGGCGGCAACCATGAGGCGGCCGTGCTGGTCCTTGGCCGCGAGCGGGTACATGCGTCGCTTATGGATGTCCTTGACCGTCATGAGGCCGACAAGACAACCCTTGGCGTCGACGACCGGCAGCTTTTCGATCCGGTGCTTCCCCATCACCTGCTCGGCTTCATCGAGCGTCGTGCCTTCGGGAGCCGTGATAAGCCCCTCGTGCGTCATGGCCTCACCTAGCAGCCGGTCGAGATTCCGCTCGAACTGCAGGTCGCGGTTGGTGATGATCCCGACCAGCCTGCCGTCAGCGGCAACGACCGGAAGACCGGATATGTGGAACTTCGCCATCAGGGCGACAGCATCACGAAGCGTCGCGTCCGGCGGGAGGCGAATCGGGTCACGGATCATTCCGCTCTCCGATCGTTTCACGCGATCGACCTCGGCGGCCTGACGGTCAATCGACATGTTCTTGTGCAGCACGGCGATTCCGCCGGCCCGAGCCATGGCGATCGCCATATCGCCTTCTGTCACCGTGTCCATCGCGGCCGCGACGAGCGGGACGTTCAGCGAAATGCCACGCGAAAATCGGGTTACCGTGCTGACGTCCTTGGGATGAACCGTCGAGTGCGCCGGTTCAAGGAGAACATCGTCGAACGTAAGACCGGCTTCAATGCGGATGCGGGGATCGGCAGCAGAACCAGCGTCAGTTAAACGCGAAGGCCCGCTGCCGGGGGCTGCCGGTGCGGGCCGTGGTTGCTTCCGTTTGTTCTGATTCGAAGAAGATGAGGTCGCCATGACGGAATCTATGCGGTGACCGTGCCGACTTCCAGATCTCAACCGGACAGCCGGGGACAATCCCGCCGGGACTACCCCTTGGGAGCCGGTACGTCCTTCGCTTGCTCCTTTTCTTCCGCGATCGGCTTGTCCGGCCCACCACTGACAAGGTCGTTTGCCACCGACTTGCCGGCCGCAGCCACGCCACCGAGCACCCCCATGGCTTTGCTCATCAGCGACATCGTTTCAGCCACGGCGGTTGCCGACACCTTGCCGGCACGCATCGTGTCTTCGACGCCTTCGGCAAAGCGCTGGAATACGCCGGGCGACGCGGCCTTTTTCTCAGCGTATTTCGACTCGAGGAACTCGATGTAATCGAGCACCTGATATACGCGTTCGTCAGAAAGGGTTTCCAGCTTTCTGACCACGCGGTCCGACAGGAACTGGTTCATGGGCGAGGAGGGCGAGCGAGGAGTGAGGAGGAAGCGATGAGCGAGGAGTCACTGGTAGGCGACGAGTGAGGCGTCAGGAGGACCCGGTCAGCTTCGCGACTCATCCTCTCCAGCGCTTTCGCTCGCCACGTACATCGATATGTACGTACGGAACGTTGCTTCGGTTACCGTACACCCCCATTCCGCCAACAAGGCCGGGATAGTCACGCTCGACCAGTTCGACCGCCCGGGCTATGGCGAGTATGTCGAAATACGACACACGCCCATCGCCATCTGCGTCGATGGCCAGGTCGATGGCGTCGCCGTATTGGTGGCGGCTGTCACTGGCTGCCCGGGGCACTCGCAGGTTGTGCAGCGGCGTCCTGAACCCCGAATGCACGCTGACGTCCATGACCCGCTCCCTCGCGCCGAGGCGGTCCAGCACGAGTTCCACCTTGTCGAGAAGCCGGCGATCGAGGGCCAAGTACCGCGGCCACCTGTCCTGTCCGTCGTGTGCGAGAAAGTCAGCGAGTTGCAGGTGATCGGTCACCCACATCGCGGCATAGTCGGGCCACACCTCAATGAATCCGGGCGGCGGCGGGGTATTGTCGGGGCGACCTCGTTCGTTTTGGTACGTTCCGATCCGATATCCGTTTATGGTCGACCCGACTTTCTCCGAGAACGGCACAAGCACGGCGAGCACGACGTCGTCGAGAACTGTGCGGGTGCCACCTGCAGTGACGGCGAGATGATAGAGGCCGGCGCGCGGCGGCGCCGTCACTTCGCTTCCGACAAGAGCCGTGTCCGCCGTGACGGCAACCGAATCCGTCGCACGAACCCACTGGTATTTGGCGGACCCGGATGCCGCACGAATGTCGACGGGAAACTCAAACACCTCGCCTGGGAGCTTGAGCTGTATACGTAGTTCGCCGCTTTCGCCGAAGGCAGCTGATGCTGTCGTGATGCTCGATGTCTCGGACACACCGAAGACAGAGCCCAGCAAACGCTGCGGCGGGAAGACAACGAGAACGGCCACACAAACTATCGCGGCGATCCCGTACAAGGCCGCCTGTCGAAGCGACAGGCGTTCGTCGCGCCGGTCGGGTGGCAGGAGGTGGCTGGTCATGGCTCGTAGTACCCGTCAGTCACGATGCGGGTACCACCGGCGCGCGAGGACATGTCAGCGGCGAACGATCGTAATGATGTCGAGGATCGGCGTACCGGCTGGTTCGCTGCGTCCGCTGCGAACCTTGGCCGTCACGGTGACGCGCGACAGCGGTGCGAGAGCTCTGGCTTCCGCCATCAGGCCGGGCGGAACGGCGAGATAGAGCACGACGTTTTCATCGCCGGGGCCCCGCGCCAGCAGGTACGGCTCATCGCGCCTCATTTCGACGCGGAGTGGATCGGCCGTCTGCAACGACATGATCTCGACCTCCCACTGCACGACTTTGCCCTTGAGCCCGCTCGGGTCAGCTCTCAGATCGGCGGCCGTGATGCTCGCCGGAGCGGCGCCCTCGCCGGCCACGAGTTCCTTCTCGGCCACCCATCCGTCGGCACGCACACGAACCCAGCCAAACTGCCGGCCAAGGACCTCCACGGCGGTTCCCGGTGTGAGACCACCCACTACGCTGCCAACCGGCAGGTCTCGGACGCGAGCACCGGCCGATGCCACAACCGTATGGGTGACGCCTGCCACGGCAGTCGACTCCGGTCGCGCCGCAGCCGGCGGCTGTACGGCCGCTTTCGCTGGGGCAGGCGGCGGTTGCGCCGCGCTTTCGGCGGCCCCGCCAACCGCGCTCGTGCGTTGGAGCGCAGAACTCGCGATCCACGCCTTCCTGCGGACGCGCATCCACGTTGCCTGACGACCCAGTGTGTGCACACCTGCGCCAGCCCGAAGGACGGCAATGATCGGGGCGTTTGGTGAACCGGCTGAACGGACACGCAGGGTCAGGCGCCCCGAAACGGAGGCCGGAAACGAGTCTCGCCTTGCACCGAGCCGCGACGCATCAACCCACCCCTCAAACGTGACCTCGGTGCTGGAGCCGCGGGCGCCGCCGACCACAAGTCGCGCGCCGGGCATGATTGCCGCCACGACGGGACCGCCGGGACGCGAGGCCACATCGGCCGTTATGGCCAGCTGAACCTGCGCCGATGCAGCCGGTGCATAGACTAGGATCGCGGCGATCAGTTGAAGTCGGACGAGGCGCATCGCTGGAAGGGCTGCGTGATGGAAACTAGATTGCATCGCGCGTCGCGCCTCGAGACAGGTCGCGGACGTTTTAAGTTACCACTTCACCGGCTTCCGGTCTACGATGCGTCGCGACGACAAGCGTCCTGTGGTGCTCGTTGTCCTCGACGGCTGGGGCTATCGCCCCGACCGCGAAGGCAATGCGATCGCGCACGCGCGTGTCCCGACCTGGGACCGGATCTGGGCGCGCGGGACGCGCACGCTGCTCGACGCTTCGGGGCCCGCCGTGGGGCTCCCTGAAGGCCAGATCGGCAATAGCGAGGTCGGCCATCTCAACCTTGGTGCCGGCCGAGTCGTGATTCAGGATCTGCCGCGCGTGTCGAAAGCGATTCAGAGCGGAGATTTCTTCCAGAACGAGACGCTGCGTACTGCATGCGCGCACGTTCGCGCTTCCGGAGGAACGCTGCACCTGATGGGCCTCGTTGGAGACGGTGGAGTGCACGCGCATCAGTCACACGCTATCGCGCTGGTGGATCTCGCGCATCGCGAAGGCGTCGGGCGAGTGGCGATACACGCCATGATGGACGGGCGTGACACCATGCCGACATCCGGACTCGGCTACCTCACGGCCCTTGCCGAAGCGACGCACGGGCGGGCGTTGATCGCCAGCGTCGGTGGACGGTATTTCGGTATGGACCGGGACAATCGCTGGCCGCGCGTCGAACGGTGGTACCGGGCGTGCGTGGACGGCACTGCACCGGCGGCGGCCGACGCTCTGCAGGTGGTGCGCGACGCGTACGCGCGCGGCGAGACCGATGAGTTCATATCACCGGCGACGATTCATGCCAACGGCGCGCCCGTGGCGCCGATGCGCGACGGCGACGCGTTGGTGACGTGGAACTACCGCGCCGACCGGATGCGGCAGATCGTACGGGCCGTCGCGATTGAGGGGTTCGACGGCTTTGTCACACAGCCACGGCCACGAGTCCACACGGCTACCATGACGCGCTACGACGCCACGTTCCCCATTCCGGCAGCGTTCGCCCCAACGTCCATGAGCCGGATCGTGGCAGAGGTACTGAGCGACGCGGGACTCTCGACGTTGCGTACCGCGGAGACCGAGAAGTACGCCCATGTGACATACTTCTTCAACGGCGGGCTCGAGACGCCGTACAGCGGCGAAGAACGGATGCTAGTGCCCAGCCAGCAAGTGGCGACGTACGACCTGGCGCCCGAAATGAGTGCGCCGGGTATCACGGACGTGCTGTGCAAGGCGATCGAGTCCGGAGACCACGCATTCACGCTGTGCAACTATGCGAACGGTGACATGGTAGGACATACTGGAAACTTCGCGGCGACCGTGCGCGCATGCGAAATTGTTGACGAATGCCTCGCGCGCATCATTTACAGCGCCGAACAAAAAGGAACCCGACTGTTGATCACGGCTGACCATGGAAACTGCGAAATGATGATCGACCCAGCCACGGGTGGACCGCATACGGCACATACGACGAACGCGGTTCCGTTCGTGCTCGTCGATCCTGCCGGCGCGAGCGGCGGCGCGCTTCGCGGCGGCGCGCTTCGCGCCGGCGGTGCCCTCCGCGACGTCGGCCCGACGATTCTGGAGCTCCTCGGCGTCGGTCAACCCAGCGAGATGACTGGGCGAACGCTCATGCCATCACCGGGAGCCGCGTGATGTCGCGTTTCGTTCGCGTCCAGTTGACCAACGCGGCTACGGCCTTTGCTCTCGCCTCGGTGCTCTCGGTGACGACCGCTCCGCTTGCCGCACAGGTCGTTGGAAGGGTTCCCGAAGAGGCGGTCCTGAAGGACCTTTTCGATGGCCAGCGATTGGGCGTGTTTGGCGGGTGGCTCACGACGGGGCTCGATCCGGTGGGAGTACGAGCGCATTCGGGGCCGATCGCGGGAGTTCGGTACACGGTACTGATGGCCAGTCCGCTCTATTTCTCGATGCGACTGTTCGGCGTAAGGACAGAGCACAACGTGCTGGTGCCGAGTGCGCCGGCTGCAGCACGGCGCGCAGGTACCGCCTCCGGCAACCTGCTCGGCTTTGATAGCGGCTTCGAACTCGCGCTGACCGGCGAACGAGCCTGGCGCGGTGTGCAGCCGCTTTTGACCGGCGGCGTTGGATTCATCACAGGCGCTTTGAACAGTTTTGATGCAGGTGGCTATTCGCCCGGCGTAAGCGCCCTCTACTCGTACGGGCTGGCCATGCGGTTTCCGACCGGCCAAAACGGCGAGTTACGCGCGGACGTGGGCTGGCTGGTTCACCAGATGCGGTATCCATCGACATTTCGGACGGAGTTCTCCGGTGACGGCGCGCCGCTCCGTGCGACCGGCACGCTCACCCCGCTGACTTCGAACCGCGCGATGACGCTGGCGTGGACTTGGGGAATATTCCGGTGACCCGCTCCGGCGCGCGCCACTAAGTGCGCGGCGCCACCCTCACACGGCGCGTCAGGTTCTCTGCGACGCACCGGTACCATCGCCCGGAATGGACGGACGCGCAGAACCGTGCCGCCTTTGGAGCCTGCGCCGCGCCCGAAGCGCACGGTCACGACTATGTCTGCGACATCACGGTCGGCGGTGATCTCGACGATTCGACGGGAATGGTGATTGACCTCGGCTTGCTCGATCGCGTACTCGACGAGCAGGTGGTGCGCCGGCTGAACGGCAAGTTGGTGAACGACGCGATTGATACGTTTGCCACTGGCCGATCAATCCCGACCTGCGAAGCGATGGCAAGGGCGCTCGCCGAGAACATTGCGGCGGCGTTGGCCACCGAGGGCGCGCGCGCGCGCGTGGCGAGCGTTCGCGTTGCAGAGGACGATTCACTTTCCGCGACGTGGACGACGGACCTTTGACGGCGCGCCGGCGCTGTGTTGGAGTGATCCTGGCCGGCGGTACGTCGGTGCGAATGGGTGGTGTGCCGAAGGGCCTCGAAGCGGTGGGCGGCATGCGAATGATCGACCGCGTGGCCTCAGCGCTCTCTGATTCCACAGATTCGCTGCTTCTCGTCGCCAACGACGCGGCTGCCGGCACGTGGATCCCCGGCATCGACGTGGTCCGAGACGCCAGACCAGGAATTGGACCCCTCGGAGGAGTGCACGCGGCACTTTCGCTAGCCGAAACGGACATCATCGCGGTTGCATGGGACATGCCGTTCGTTCCCGGCGGCCTCCTGCGCAATCTGCGCGACGCCGCCGAGCTGCACGACGCCGACGCCGCGCTACCGGTGAGCAGCTCGCCCTGGGGATTCGAACCGCTCGTGGCCTGGTATTCAGCGCGCGCGCTATCCAGCGTCGTCGCCATGATAGACGCCGGTGAGGCGCGCGTAGGCGCGCTCGGGCAGCATGCCAATCTGCTCACCGTGGATGTATCGTCTTGGGGTGACCCTGATGAACTGTTCTTCAACGTGAACACAGCCGACGATCTCGCTCATGCGAACGCGTACGCAACCGCGAACGCAGCCGCGAACGCAGCCGCGAACGCAGCCGCGAACGCGGCCGCAAGCCGGTCAGCCAACGAGCGAACTCGGTGAGTGACTGCAACGTGCGGGCATACTCAGCTGAGGCGCGTTGCCGGCCACTGCACTCGCGACTCCGCACGTCCGTTGCGACCGCGTGCACGCTCCTGGCTGTGGCCGCTTGTGCCGGCGCCAGTGGCGCGGGAGCGGTATCAACCGCTCCGCTCCCGGCGCTCAGCGCCCGCGACTTCGCGCGATCCGTGGATGCAATGCTCACCGCCCCGAGATTCCGGAACGCGAACTGGGGCGTGCTCATCGTCGACCCGATTCGGGGCGACACGCTCTATTCCCGCAATGCCGGCAAGCTGTTCATGCCGGCGTCGAACCAGAAGTTGCTCACCGGTGCGACCGCGCTCGCTCAGCTCGGCCCCGATTACCGATTCACCACGAGATTTGCGAGCACGGGGTCGCTCCGCGATGGTGTGATTGACGGCGATCTCGTGGTTCTCGGTACCGGCGATCCGACGTTCAGCGATTCACTCTGGTCCGGCGACCACCGGAACGCGTTTCGCGCGATGGCCGACTCGCTCGCTACACGCGGGGTGCATGCCATTTCCGGATCGCTGATTCGCGGCGGCGCACCGTTCACGGATGGCGCGTGCGGGTACGGCTGGGAAGCTGACGATCTCAACGAGCCGTTCGCCGCATGCGTCGAGGAACTGTTCGTCAATGAAGGACTTGTGCGCGTGCGCCGAGACGGCGACTCCGAAGCCACATCATCGGCTGAGGTCGCGATCCGGAATCCACGCGGCGCCTTTTTTGCCGCATTGCGAGACGCATTTGTCGAACGCGGAATAGTGGTCGCCGGCGGTACGGACAGCACTCGCGTTGCGCGCGACTCCGCGCTGGTGCCGCTCTTCACGATGGCATCGCCGCCGCTCGCGACGATCCTGGCGCGAATGTTGAAGCCATCGCAGAACCAAATTGCCGAACTACTGTTCAAGACGATTGGCCGCGAACGGGGCGGCGCGGGTAGGGCCGACAGCGCACGCCGCGTGGTTGAACGGCAACTGGTTGCTTGGGGGGCCGACTCCGCCGGATTCGCCGTGCGCGACGGCAGCGGGGTTTCACGCCACGACTATTTGACCCCTGAGACGATCATGCGGGTCCTCGACGCGATGCGGCGTCATCCGTCGTATGCGGATTGGCGGGCTGCACTTCCGATAGCCGGCGTAGATGGCACGCTTGCCACACGCATGCGAGGAACGGCGGCCGAGGGAAACGTCCGCGCCAAGACCGGCACGGTGGACAAGGCCCGCTCGCTGTCGGGCTACGTCACAACTGCCGATGGCAAGACGCTCATGTTCAGTTTTCTGTGCAACAACTTCACGGTCCCGAACCGCGAAGTCGAACTCGTGCAGGACGCGATTCTCGTAACGCTCGCGTCTCGCCCGGTGCCGCGACGATGACTGAACCAACGGCCGGACCCGGCGCACCGCCAAGGACCAAGCTCGACGTGGCGACTGCTGTGGCCCGCGTAACGGCCGGCGTGTCGCGTTTGGGAACCGAACAGCTTGCACCGGCAGACGCGCGCGGCCAGGTGTTGGCCGCGGCGGTGCTCTCGACAGTGGCACTTCCCCCGTGGAACAACTCGGGAATGGACGGCTATGCCGTTCGTGCCGCGGATGTTGCCGAGGTGCCCACGCGCCTCACGGTTCTGGAAACGATTGCGGCTGGTGCGTTCCCCGCTCACCGCGTGGATGCCGGCCAGGCAACGAGAATCATGACAGGTGCGCCCATCCCGGACGGCGCAGACTCGGTCATTCGCGTCGAAGACACAGACGGCGGACGTGATTCAGTCGAAATTCGTGCGAATCGGGACGCGGGCAAGAACGTTCGCGCGCGCGGCGAAGACATCACCATAGGCGGCGAGGCGCTCCCCGCTGGAGTCACGATCGGCGCTGCACAGCTTGGCGTCCTGGCCGCGATCGGGACACAGCTCGTCGAGGTATTCCGCCGTCCCCGCGTAGCGATCCTCACGTCGGGCGATGAACTCGTGCCGCCGGAGCGTTTCAGAGAGGCGGCCACGGGTCGCAAGATCGTATCCTCGAACAGCGTAACATTGGCTGAACTCGTGAGGGAGAGCGGCGGCGAGCCGATCGACCTCGGTATCGCGGCCGATACCCGCGAGTCGATTCGCGAACATCTGGCCGAGGCTGCCGGCGCAGACCTGATCATCACGTCCGGTGGTATATCCGTCGGCGAGTTCGACTACATGCGCGAGGTGATTGCCGAACTGGGCGGATCGCTCGACTTCTGGCGCGTCCGCATGCGCCCAGGTGCGCCAATCGGATTTGGGACGCTGGGCGGTACGCCATGGATCGGCCTCCCCGGCAATCCCGTGTCGACCATGGTGACGTTCGAGCTCTTTGCGCGGCCCGCCATCCGCAAGATGCGTGGCCACGACGCACTCTTTCGCTCGACCGTCACCGTAACGCTCGACGAACCCGTACGCCTCGCCGCCAATCTCACGCATTACCTTCGCGCAGTGGTCACGCGACACGAGGGCGGCCGCCTCACGGCGCGACTCACCGGCCCACAAAGCTCCGGCGTCCTGTCGTCCATGGCGCGAGCAAACGTACTTCTCATTGTTCCTCAGGGAGCGATTGAGATGAACGCCGGCGAGATACTCCGAGCCATCCCGCTCGGCCCGGACGCCGGATACTCAGCCGTGTTCGGCGCGTGATCGGCGCGTGATCGGCGCGTGATCGGCGCGTGATCGGCGCGTGATCGGAGACGCCGCTCCGGCTGGCGCGTGGGACGCCGCGGCGCTGTCTCCGGACTTGACCGCACTCGACGACCGATTCACGGTTGCGTTCACCGACGTCGAAATGCCCGGCGGATCGTGCCGCATCATGCACCCGCGAAACGCCGACGACCTCATCAGTGAAGCCGACTACGTCAAGGATGAGCGACTCCCATACTGGGCCGATATCTGGCCGTCGTCGCTGGCGCTCGCGCGATCGTTTTCATCGCTCTCGGCGCAGCCGGGCCGCGTACTGGAACTTGGCTGCGGACTCGGGCTCGTGACGATCGCCGCGCTCCGGGCGGGACACGACGTGATGGCAACGGACTACTACCCCGACGCGCTCCTCTTCGCGCGGCGAAACGCGATTGCGGCGGTCGGACGCGCTCCCGGTACGCGAATGGCGAACTGGCGCCACTGGCCGCCCGACGCGGGCCGATTTGACGTCGTAGTCGCTTCGGACGTACTCTACGAACCAGCGTACGCCGGGCTGGTTGCCGGTATCATTTCGTCGTCACTTGTGCCGGACGGAGTTGCGTTCGTTGCTGATCCAGGTCGCCTGGCACTGCCGGCGTTTCTGGAAGCATGCGATCAACGTGGGCTTGATGTAACGGTGCGGATGCAGGTCCCTCACCACGACGGAGCGATTCACCAGGTGATCACGATTCACGAGATTCGGATTCGCGTTTCATGATGATCGCCCAGGGAGCGGATCCGAACTTCCTGATGTACGCGGGGTCGGCGGTTTTTCTCGTCGGTCTGGCCTGGTTTGCCATGCGGTGGATGAGCCGCACGGTGAAGAAGGACCTCGATCCCTCGAACGCCGGCCGAATGCGCGAGTCCATGGCGCTCAAGGCTGATGTCCTACCCCCGGCGCTCGTGAAGGAGGCGCTCTCCAAGGGACTCGTCTCGTCCGCGCAGCTCGCCACCATGTCGCCCGTCGAACGGCAGTTCCTCTTCACTCAGCTTCGGTCGAAGTTGACGGGAGCGCCGACTCCGGCCGTGCCGCCGCCGCTGTCGAACACGCACCTGCCGCTCAAGCCAACCGCGAGCGCCGCGCCGCACAATGCGCCGCACAATGCGCCGCAGCTGAGAAACACGCAGGCGATCACCGCGATTCCGGGGAAACCGATGTCGCTTCCACCGCTCACGCCTGAGCAGATCGTCGCGCTCGGGCACCCACCGGGACAGGCTCGGAACCCTGCGGCGCCTCCGGCGAGGCCACGGTCCCCCACCCCGCCCGGCGCCGTCGGTGCAGTCGCCGGACACGATCCGTTCGCCGAGCCCGGACCACTTGTTATGTTCTGCCCGTGCTGCGGCACGCAGCTCACGTTGCCGGCGTTTCCGCCGTTCGTGGCGTTTTGCGACCAGTGCGGGGCCAAAACTGCCGTCCGCACGGAGCAGCAGGGCCGCCTCGTCATCAACACAGCGCCTCCCGGCGTGACGCGGCGCCCGATAGGCTAGGCGGGACTCGCAGCGCTGGGGCCCGGGCCGCGCACAACCGCGCACAACCGCGCAAACTGGACCGCGCCGATATCATTCGCTCTCCCGATGACGACATTCGACGAGCCCCCGGTATTCCCCCGCGGTTTCACCTGCGCCAGTCGCAACGTGGGGTTGAAGCCGAAGGCGAAGGATCTATCGCTGTTCGTCAGCGACATTGACTGTGCGGCGGCTGCCGTGTTCACGCGCAATCAGTTTCCCGGCGCGCCGATCATTCTCGGTCGCGAGACGATCAAAGGCGGCGTGCTGCGGGCAGTCATCGTCAACAGCAAGGTCAGCAATGTGGCGACGGGTGCGACTGGAATCGTCCGCGCGCGTCGAATGGCGGCGGCGGCGGCGCGTGAAGTCGGCACCGATGCCGGCAAGGTGCTCGTGAGTTCGACCGGCGTAATCGGCGTGTCGCTGCCGATCGAGAAGATCGAAAACGGAATCGTCGGAATGGCATCCGAACTGCAGGCCGACCCCATGGTTGGCGCGCTCGGCATCATGACGACCGATACTCGCCCAAAGGCCCTTTCCACGAAGGTGGGCGCGGCGACGATTACATGGATCGCCAAGGGCGCGGGGATGATCGAGCCGAACATGGCGACGATGCTTGCCTACGTCTTCACCGATGCGGCTCTCGACGCGAGCACGCTCGACGCAATGCTCCGGCGCGCCGTGGATGTATCGCTCAACATGCTCTCCGTTGACGGCGACATGAGCACGTCCGACACGTGTGCGATTCTCGCGAATGGGCTGGCTGGACCGGTCGATGCAGACGCCTTCGAGACGGCGCTCACGGCGGGCACGATCCGAATGGCGGAGATCATTGCGCGCGACGGTGAGGGCGCGAATCACCTCATCAAGGTTGTCGTGCGTGGCGCAGCAAAGCGGGAGGATGCGCGGAGCGTCGCGAAGGCCGTCGTGAATTCGCCGCTTGTTAAAACCATGGTGGCGGGTGCCGATCCGAACGTAGGCCGTCTGCTAATGGCAATCGGCAAGTGCTTGAGCGCAGCGATCGACCCAGCGAAAACGGACGTGTGGATCAACGGCCACCAGGTGGTGGCGGGCGGCGCACGCGGCGACTTCGAGGATGGGCTCGTCCGCACTGCGCTTGCCGACGATGTGGTCACGATCGAGATCGCGCTCGGCCTTGGAGATGCCAACGCCACCGCGTTTGGCTGCGACTTGACCCAAGGCTACATCGACGAAAACGCCGCGTATTACTCCAGTTGACTGCGCTGAGTTCCGCGAGGGATCTGCGACTTGCGACGTGAGAGCAGATTCCATTAGGGTGAGTTGCAGAGGAAACGATATATGGGCAACAGCCGTCAACGCTTCGACATTCTCGTACCAGCACAGGCGCTGTGGGCAGCGGCCTTAATGGCCTGCGCGCTGGTCGCAAGCACGGCTGGCGCGGCACACGCACAGACCGTTCGGGGCACCGTCGTTGATGTGGGCGCCGTGCCTGTTCCAGGCGTCATGGTGCAACTGCTTGGCGACGATTCCACAGTGGTGGCCCATTCGCTGACGGACGCGGCCGGACGCTTTCTCGTGGCCGCGACGCGCCCCGGCTCGTACCGGGTCCGCACGCTCCGCATTGGATTCCGGCCGGTCATATCGGCTCCTATTGCCCTTGGCGCGGCTCAGGAAGTTGGCCAGAAGATCCAGCTCGCCTCGGTATCGCTCGGCCTCGACACCGTGCGTGTGGGCGGTCGCAACGCATGCGGCCGCGCCGTGCCGACTGGCGGCATGACGATCGCCGTGTGGGAACAGGCGCGGGCGGCGATGGCCGCCACGCGCATCAGCAGCGCATCGCGAGACATGTTCACCCGCCGCGTGATCTACGATCAGACACTCGACGCCGCAGGATGGCGGACGCTCAAGCAGAGCACCGAGATCCAGAGCGATGCCCTCATCCAGCCGTGGCATGCCGAAACCCCCGAGAACCTCCACAAGTTCGGCTACATCGTGAGCGTTTTCGATTCCACGGTGTATCGCGCTCCGGGACTCGAGATGCTCGGCTCATCGTATTTCTTCGAGGACCATTGCTTCCGCCTGACGAACGGGCGCGACCGCAAGCTGATCGGCCTCGAGTTCACGCCGACGCCGGAACGGCGCAACCTCGCCGACGTGCGCGGCACGATTTGGCTTGACCGAGAATCTGCCGAGTTGCGACAGGTCGAGTTCCGTTATGTGTATCCCGACAACCCGGACATGGAACTCGGGGCACGCGGAACGATTGATTTCGTGCGGATGCGCAACGGGGCCTGGGCCGTATCGCAATGGAACATCCGCATGCCCGTCCTCGAGATGGCCAACGCGGGTACGCGGGTTCCCGGGCGCCGGTCCGGGGCCGAAGCGCAGATACGTGTCGCCAACGTCCAGGTAGCCGGCGGCGAGCTCGCGTTGGCTGTCAGTGGCCGCGACACGCTCTTCGCGCGCCCACCGCTGATGCTGCACGGCACCGTTGTCGACTCGGTCAGCGGCGACGAACTCACTGGGGCCCGCGTGGCACTGCAGGGGACGTCACTCGCCGCTGTGGCCGCCGAGGATGGCAGGTTCGTCATGCCCGGCGTACTCCCCGGCGAATACGCGCTCGTTGTACGTACGCCGGGCCTGGACTCACTCGGCACGGCGAGCGAGACGTCGGTCACGATCACAGATGCGAAGGACGACGTACTCGTCCGGGTTCCCAGTGCACGGCAGCTTGTCGCCTCGGTCTGTGGTACCGAGCGCCCAGCGACAGCAGGAATCCCCGGAATCATCGTGGGCCAGACGGTTGGCCCCGATGATACCACGGCGCCGCCGGGAACGACCGTGAGTGTGGAGTGGACGGATGCAGCTACCGGTGGCCCGCGTGCGGCGAGTCTTCCGACCGACGCGAATGGAAATTTCCGAATCTGTGGGCTTCCGACCCGCACGGCCATTTCGCTGCGCGCCGCCACTGATTCGCTACGCTCGGAGCCGCAAAGCGTCGTATTGGCACCTGAACGGCCCGTCGAAAGCGTGCGCCTGCCGATCGTGCATCGCGCCGCCGCCACCGCCGTTTTCACAGGTCTCGTCATGGCCGACAGCGGTGCATCGGTGGTGAACGACGCCGAAGTAATCTTCCCAGATGTTCCCGTAAGCGTTCACAGCTCCGAACGCGGAGCCTTCCGGTTGCGCGACGTGCCGGTCGGCACGCACCGCGTGATCGTCCGCAAGTTCGGCTATGGGCCGCTCAACACGACACTGACGTTCGCGGCCAACGAAACTGTTGATCGTCGGATCGTGCTCTCGCGGATGACGATCCTCAACGAGGTCGTGATTACCGCGAGCGCCCGCCGGCTGGCGGCGTTTGAGGAACACCGCGCGCTCGGTTTGGGCAAGTTCTTCTCTCGAGACTTTCTGGAGACGCAGGAAGGGCGGACCCTTTCCTCGGTGTTCGGCGCGACGACCAGCTTGCGACTCGAATACGACAGGGGTGCCAGCAGGGATCCGTCGGCCGCCAACTCGGCCATCTACATCGCGAGCACGCGACACTGCATTCCGGTCTACGACGGTTCGTCAATGACCTGTGCGCCCTGCTACGCCCACGTAATTGTCGACGGAATGGTCATGACGCGCTCTGATCGGTTCGACATCAATTCGATCCGGCCCGAGGACGTCGAGGCGATCGAGTATTACCGTGGTCCGTCCGAAGCCCCCGGGCAGTACCAGATGACCGACAGCAAGTGCGGGCTCGTGGTCATTCACACGAGGCAGTTTCGCAAGTAGCCTGCACCGAACTGCCGGGCCAAACGGTTGCGGGGCGTTAGCCGTTTAGACATTATCGAGCCGTCACTATGCACGAAACTGGCGCCAGGTCCGACAGCGCCAGCGTCTGCTGAAGTTCCCCACCCCGGAGGGCTGTTCATGTCGTCTCATCACGCCGCGCGTGCCGGTCGTCTGCTGCTCGCGCTTTCGATCACGCTAGGAGCCTTCGCTACTGTCGGCGCCCAGGCACGTCCGAGCGGTCGCTCCCCCGCCACGCCAGCCGTGCAGGCGAACTGGGAGCTGGCGAACAAGTTCGGCACAGAAGCGCTGCGCCCGGTAAACTACACGACCATCCTGGCTCCGCGCTGGATCGGCAAGACCGATTCGATGTGGTACAACTGGAAGGACCGCGACGGCGCGCGATTCATGCTCGTCGTGCCGGCGGCGAAAGTGAAGAAGCCGCTCTTTGACCACGTGAAGCTGGCAGCACAGCTCGCGACTCTACACAAGAAGCCGTATGACCCGAACGCTCTTCCGTTCACGACCATCACTTGGACGAAGGACCACAAGCGGTTCCGCTTCAACGCCGATTCCGGGCAGTCTGCAGCTCGATACGAATGGAACATCGCGACCGAAACGCTGACGAGCCTCGGACGTCCGCCACGGGCCGACTCCATTCCTCCCGATGAAGAGCGTGAAGTAGGTGGCGGCGGAGGTGGACGTGGTGGACGTGGTGGACGTGGTGGACGTGGTGGCGCGGGCGGTGCCGTGGAGTTTCGGAACTGGTCGCCCGACAGCTCGATGTTCGTCTTTGCGCGCGACCACAATCTCTATCTCGTCGAAAAGGGAAAGACAGACACGGTGAATATTTCCTCCGACGGCGAGAAGAACCGTTCGTTCGGATCCCGTGACACGACCGCAGCGCAGGACACCACGGAACAGAATCAGGGCGGAGGGCGCGGCGGACGTGGAAACGCCCGGGACCCTCGGGTTCGTCCGAACGTGACGTGGTCTCCGGACTCCAAGGCGTTCTATATCCAGCGGCAGGATCAGCGGAACGTCAAGGAGCTGTACCTCGTCAACGTGCTCGCCGAGCCGCGACCGACGCTGAGTTCGTACACGTACGCCATGCCGGGTGAAGACAGCGTCGCGCACGTTGAACTCTGGACGTGGAAGAAGGGAGACGCCGCGGTGAAGGCGCTGGACGTGAAGAAGTGGCGGGATCAGAGACTGATGGCCATTCACTGGACCACCGGGTCGGACGTGTTGCGACTCGTGCGGCGCGACCGGACGCAGCGAAACCTCGAGCTCGTCGAAGTCAACCTCGCGAGCGGAGCCGTGAAGTCGCTCATCACGGAGTCCGTGGAAGCTGCGAATCTCGAAGCGCCGCAGGTGGAGTACGTGAAGCGCGGCGGTGACATAGTCTGGTGGTCCGAACGCACGGGGTGGGGCCACTACTACCTCTACGACTACAACGGCATGTACAAGAAGCCGCTCACTGCAGGAACGTGGCGCGCCGACCAAGTCGCGGACATCGATACGATCGCCGGCGTTGTGTACGTGTCGGGCGTCGGGCGTGAACCGGGCGAAAACGTTTATTACCGTCACACGTATCGCGTGAACGGGGACGGAACGGGATTCGCCCTCCTCAACCCGGGCAATGCGAACCATACGACATCGCTTTCGCCGTCGAAGAAGTTCCTGGTTGACAACGCCTCGCGAATCGAAGTCGCACCGAAATCGATCGTCCTCGATGCGTTCGGCAAGCCGGTCATGGACCTCGAGGAAGCCGACCTCTCGGGGATCAAGGCGCTCGGCTGGAAGCCCCCTGAACAGTTCATGGTGAAGGCGGCCGACGGCGTGACCGACATCTACGGCAATATGTGGAAGCCGTTCGACTTCGACTCGACGAAGAAGTACCCGATCATCGCGCACGTCTATCCGGGCCCGCAGACGGAGTCAGTGAGCATTCCGTTCAGCGCCGGCGGCACACCGCAACAGCTCGCCCAGCTCGGATTCATCGTCATCCAGATAGGCAACCGCGGAGGCAGCCCGCTCCGGTCGAACGCCTACCAGAGCTTCAGCTACTACAACCTCCGGGACTATGCGCTGGCAGACAAGAAAGCCGGCATCGAGCAACTAGCCGCCAAGTACTCGTGGATCGACATCGACCGCGTGGGAATCTTCGGCCACTCGGGCGGCGGATTCCTCACCGCAGCAGCGATGATGCAGCCGCCATACAACGACTTTTTCAAGGTTGGTGTGTCGAGTTCCGGAAACCACGACAACAACATCTACAACCAGAACTGGAGTGAGCAGTACCACGGCTTGCGTGCGGTGGCCGCAAGTGCAGACTCGGCGGCGCGGCGCGGTGAGCGCGCTGCCGGCGGGCGTGGCGGCGGGCGTGGCGGAGCGAACGGTGGTGCACCACC
>JAQBYI010000013.1 GCA_027622655.1 Gemmatimonadota bacterium
CGAGCGGCCGCCTGGCCGCTCGCCCGCCACTGATTGAGCCGAGTGCGCATGCGATTCCGCCTCCCACACCCGCTCGTACTTCTCCTCGGCGCGGTCGGCATTGCCGCCGCGCTGACCTGGATCCTGCCAGCCGGCGAGTATGAGCGACGAACCGACGCCGCCAGCGGTCGCGAAGTGGTCGTGGCGGGGACGTACCATCGCGTGGATCAGACGCCGGTCGGCGTCGCGGCCGCCGTGATGGCGGTGCCACGCGGCATCATCGAAGGCGCAGATATCATTGTCGTCGTCCTGCTGGTGGGCGGGGCGTTCGCCCTCCTCGACGCCACCGGCGCGCTCGGTCGGCTCGTAGGTTCGCTGGTGGGCCGAACGAAGCGGCCCCGAACCGTCGTCATCGTGATCAGCATTGCCTTCGCGACGCTCGGCGCGCTCGAGAACATGCACGAGGAGATCATCGCGCTCGTTCCCGTGCTGCTGGTGCTCAGTCGAGGTCTGGGGTTCGGCGCAATCACATCGCTGGCGATGAGCCTGGGCGCCGCGGTGGTGGGCTCGGCGTTCGGACCGACGAATCCTTTCCAGACCGGCATCGCGCTCCGGTTCGCCGAGTTGCCTGCGATGTCGATGCCGGCGCTTCGATTTGGGCTATTCGGCGCGGCGGTCGCCGTATGGATTGCGTGGACGTTGTTCATGACGTCGCGCGACGACGTGCGCCCGGACGTTACCGCGCCGGCAAGTGAGCCGGCCACAAAGCGCGACGTGCTGCTGCTCACCTTGCTGATCGTCCCTTTCATTCCCTACGTCATCGGCGTGATGCGCTACGACTGGGGTTTCAACGAATTGTCGGCGCTCTTTCTCGTGGCCGGTTTCGCGGTGGGACTCGTTTCCGGACGGAACCTGTCGGCGACCGCCGCGGAGTTCCTCAAGGGAATGGAGGTGATGCTCGCCGCCTCCCTTTTCATTGGCGTGGCGCGCGCAATCAGCGTCGTGTTCACTGACGGCCATATCATCGACACCATCGTGCATGGACTCGCAACGCCGCTTGCACACCTTCCGGGCATGGTAGCCGCGATGATGATGGTCCCGATGCACGCGGTGCTCCACATCCCCGTCACGTCGGTGAGCGGACATGCCGTGTTGACAATGCCGATCATGGCGCCGCTGTCCGACCTGCTTGGCGTCTCGCGCGACGCCGCAGTGATTGCGTACCAGACGGGAGCGGGTTTGATGGACGCACTGACGCCGACTAGTGGCGCCCTGCTCGCCATGCTGCTCGCAGCACGCGTCAGTTACGGGCGTTGGATGCGCTTCGCAGTGCCCGGCATGCTCCTCGTTGCCGTGGTCGGCATGATCGGGATCGCACTGGCGTCGTAGGCGCCAACCACGCGGTGCAGCGTCGGACCGACCGCAATCACGGTCAGGCTCGGACCATCATCCTCGTCGCGCCACATTCCGGGCACGTGACGTAGCCACCCCGCGTCATCATCAGGTCGGTCTCGCGCTGGCATCCGTCGCACATGGCGTGCAACGTCGCGTGCTGATCGGGGCGCAGTCCGCTCTTGGCAATGCGAACTGCAAGCGCCTCGGGGGAAATCCTGCAAACCGGGCAAACGTGACCGTGGCATCGCTCGTTCATCTCGAGGCACACGAGGTCGCCGTCGGATAGCGACGCCTGACCACCCGGGTTGGTGGGCGGATCTGTGAAGGCCAGTGACACTTCACGATCGCATTCGGAACAGTAGACCTTGCGTGTATCCATTGAACGCTCCTCGCGGGGCCGCGCGGTTCGTACGAGCTGTATTCACAGGCTACGACCCCCCGGACGTCACCCCCGTCAGGGTTTCCCGCAGTGTGCGACCTGAATTCCCTGACAGCTACCTCCCGTACATCGGAGAAATTCGACATTCGGTGAAGAAGGTATCCACAACGGGCCATCACCTCTCATGACCAACTCGAATCACTCCGCTCTCAAAGCCCACGAGTGGACCCGTCCGCTCGTGCAGGGGGTCACTGCGTTGCTGGCGTTCGAGACCGTCACCGGCCTCGCGAACTACCTCCTTCCGTTCAGCGTACCCAACCAGATCATGGTGCTGTTGCACACGGTGGCTGGCGTCGTGCTGATCGTTCCGTTTGCGGTGTATCAGTGGCGCCATTGGCGCACGTATCGCTCGATGCGGGCGTCGCACGTATCGCTCACCGGGTACTTCGCTCTGGCGGCGACCGTGATCCTGCTCGTGTCGGGCGTCGTCCTCACCCTACAGGCAGCGCTGGGTACGCGCATTTCGCGCGTGTGGGACGTCGTGCACCTGCTCGCCACCGTAGCGCTCATCGCGTCAATACTGCCGCACCTCGTCACTCTCATGCGCCGCGCCGCTCGCGCGGTGTCCGGCGTTCCGCTTCAGACCGCGGCGCGATCGTTCACGCTCCGCACGTTGTTCGCGACGCTGGCGCTTGTCGCTTTGGTGCCCGCCTTCACTCTGCTCTACCGGCCGGTGTCGCTCGATAACACCCTCCCGGCCGACTACAGCTACGTGTACGGCGAGGGAAGACCGTTCGCGCCGAGTCTGGCCCGCACAGCGAGCGGCGGTGCATACGACTCGCGTTCGCTTGCCGGATCGGCCGGGTGTGGCACCAGCGGATGTCACGTCGAGGTCTACCGCGAGTGGGAAGTCAGCGCGCATCGCTACTCGGCGATGGACGCCGCGTTCCAGAAAGTGCAATCGGTGATGGGTGAGCAGAATGGCCCCGAATCCACGCGCTATTGCGGCGGATGCCATGACCCCATTTCGCTCTTCTCCGGCACCAAGAACATCTTCACGAAAGACCTGACGAATCTTGCCGGGTTCCAGGAAGGGATTTCATGCATCGCATGTCATGCCATCCAGGAGACCGACGCGAAGGGGAACGCGGCGTACGTCATGACGCAGCCGGACCGTTACATGTACGAGCTGGCTGACACTGTTGGAGTGGCGCGCGTCGTTCGTGATTTCCTCATTCGCGCGTATCCGCGATACCACGTGAAGTCGCTGCAGCACAAACTCTTCAAGAGCCCGGAGTTCTGCGCGGGGTGCCACAAGCAGTTCATTGACGAAGAGATCAACAAGGTCGGCTGGGTGCAGCTGCAGAACCAGTTCGACAACTGGCGCAAGAGCCGCTGGAACCATCCCGGCGACGCCGAAACGACCGTCGAGTGCCGCGAATGCCATATGCCGCTCATGGAAACCGCCGACCCCGCAAGCGGCGACGATCTCGACTACAACCGGACGCCATCCGACGGCAAGCATCGGAGTCATCGTTTTCTCGGGGCGAACCAATGGATGCCGCGGGTGCTCAACCTCCCGGGCGCCGAGGAACACATCCGGCAGACGGAGCAATGGCTCCGCGGCGAAATCGAGGTGCCCGAGATTGCGGACAAGTGGCGCCCTGGCGCCGCCGTACCGCTCACCATTCGCGCTCCGGACTCTGCCCGCCCCGGCGAGCCGCTCACTATCGAAGCCGTACTGACGAACAACAAGGTGGGACACGACTTCCCTACCGGCCCGCTCGACATCATCCAGGCGTGGGTCGAGATCACCGTGACGGATCAGACGGGGCGCTTGGTGTTCGAGTCCGGTAAGCGCGACACCGCGCACTTCATCGCTCCGGGCGCATTCATGCTGAAAGCCGAGCCGGTGGATCAGTACGGGAACCTCATTGACCGGCACAACCTGTGGGAAATGGTCGGCGTACGTTATCGTCGATCGCTCTTCCCGGGCTTTTCAGACAAACAGGAATTCACTTTCATGTGCCCGTCCATCGCGCTCACGTCGCCGTCAGACGTGGTGATCCGGAATCCCGGCGACAGCACATCGCCGCTCAACCGCCGCGAGGCGGTGCGCGTTCCAGCAGGGCGTGTTACGGAGCTGCATGTCACCGCCCGGCTACTGTATCGCAAAGCCGACCAGTTCCTGCTCAACTTCCTGTTCGGCGCGAACTCGGGGCTCACCGCGCAAGTGACGGAAATGTCCATCGACCGCAAGGTGATTCGGGTGGGCATGGATGACTGAGCGGCCGTGCGCCGACTATCCGGCGGGTCCTGCGCGCACGCCTGAAGGATCGGCGCCGCGTTGACGCGCCGGAATCGGCAGCTCTGGACCACGGCGGCAATAGCGATCGCGTTCGTTGCACTCGCCGGAATTGCGGCGTGGCAACTGCTGGGCCGTTCGGAGACGTATCGCCCCGGCGAGCAGATGGACGCCATCACCGCAGAACTCGTTCGCGCGCTCCCGGCCGACTATCCGCGCGTGACTTTCACTGACGTGACCGAGGAGGCCGGGATCACATACCGGCACTTCAACGGCGCACGAACGTCGCAGCTGCCGGAAGACATGGGATCGGGCGCCGCGTGGGGTGACTTCGACGACGACGGTTGGGTAGACCTCGCGATTGCGAACGAAGTCGGGCCACTGTCGATGCCCGCGGCCCAACAGCGAACGTCGCCGGCGCGCACCATGCTGTTCAAGAACAATCGCGACGGCACGTTTACCGACGTTACGGACCGCGCCGGCATCGACGTCCGCGGTTGGGCGATGGCCGCTTCGTGGGCCGACTACGACAACGATGGCCGGCTCGACCTGTTGATCACCGCCTACGGGCACAACGTGCTCTACCACAACGAGGGTGATGGCCGGTTCACCGATCGGAGCGCCGTGTCGGGCGTAGGCGTGCCTGAGGGATTCTGGACCGGTGCCGCGTGGGGCGACTACGACCGCGACGGATTCCTCGACCTCTACGTGACCGGATATGTGAAGTACACGACGCAACTCCCTCGCGATGTGAGCGGCATGGTCGATGTCGAAAACCCGGCTAGCATCAACCCGGCATCATTCGCCGGCGAGCGGAAGCTCCTCTTTCACAACAATCGCAACGGCACGTTCACGGAACGCGCGGTGCAGGCTGGTGTCGACAATCCCACGGGACGCGGGCTCGTCGCTACGTGGATGGACGTGGACGGCGATGGCTGGACGGACCTGTATGTCGGAAACGACATCTCCGAAAATTTTCTTTTTCTCAACAAACGCAACGGCACGTTCGAGGACATCACACACGCCGCGCACGTCGCCGACTACCGAAGCTCCATGGGCATCGCCGTGGGCGACTGGAACGGCGACGGCCGGCAGGATCTCTTTCTCACCCACTGGATCGCTCAGGGAAGCGCGCTCTACGACAACGTTCCTCCCACTGCTCCACCGGGTGGGAAGGCGCCGCCCGTGATGTACATGGATGAGTCGGACCGCTACGGCGTCGGTCAGGTATCGCTCGACTTCATTGGATGGGGCACCTCGTTCATTGACTACGACCTCGACGGTCGCCTCGATCTCTTCGTCGTGAACGGGAGCACGTTGCAGCGGCGCGACGATCCGTCGCGTCTGGGTGAAATGCGGAGCCAACTTTTCTGGAACCGTGGTTTCACCGAAGGCTTCTTCGAGGTGTCGCCGGTGAGCGGTGCCTTTTTCGCGTCGGCGTACGTCGGCCGCGGCGCCGCGTTCGCCGATTTCGACAACGACGGTGATGTGGATGCGTTCGTCACCACCAACGGCGGACGTCCCTATCTGTTGCGCAACGACGGCGGCAACCGGAATCACTGGCTGCAGATCGACGCGCGGGGCACCAAGGGAAACCGCCAGGCGATCGGCGCAACCGTGCGCGTTGTGGCCGGCGGTGCAAGCCAGATTCGCATGCTCGGCGTTCAGGCGTCGTATCTCTCCCAGAACAGCGTGATCGAATCGTTTGGCCTTGGTGCGACCGCCACCGCCGACACCGTTGAGATCACGTGGCCGAGCGGTGCGCGCCAAGTGCACACGGCGGTCACGGCGAATCAGCGTTTGCGAATTGTGGAAGGTGAGGCAATCGCAGCTTCAGGTCGCGAGAGCGTCGAGCAATTCTGGACGCTGATGCGCGACGCCACGTCGAAGCGGACCGGCGGCAATCCGGCCGCCGCGTTGGCCGGCTACGAGCGTGCGCTCGCGCTCGATCCACGCCACGCCGACGCTCTCTATTACGCAGGCAGCATGCACTTCGAGCTCGGCGCGTGGTCCAGCGCAGCCGCGGTGGCGGGCGTGTCGAACGAAGGCGACACCAAGACCGGCGCTCCAGTGGGTGTTCGCCGCCAGAAGTGTGACGTGCTGCAGGCGCTCGTCGATGAACGCGCCGGAGCCGACACGAGAGTTGCGATGCGCGAACGATACCGCCGGCTGGATGGCGTGCTGGCTGCCGCACGCGCACGCTAGGCAACTAGCGGCGGTTCACAATCCGCGTGTTGTACTCGCGCAAATACCGCTGGCGATCCGCATCGTCTGGATACTTCTCGCCCGGCGCATACGGGTACTGACGGATCGCGTGGAACGGGAGCGGACCGACGGTGTTTCCCAGCGCCGTGTTCATGTCGGCGTCCTTGATCCACCCGTCTGAGTACAACAGGAAGTCGCGCGTCCATCCCTTTGGCGGTGGCGGAGCTGCCTCCGCGTCGAACTCCAGCGTCGTCTCATCACCCGGCGCCATGACGATGTACATATCATCCGGCTTCCGGAGCAGTGGCAGCACGTCGCCAAAGCGCGTGAACGCGCCGGTGATCGGGCGCCAGACCGCTTCGGTGATCACGGTGCTGTAGTCGAACCAGTGCGGCCCATACCGCCCGCCCTTGCGGTACATCTGCGACACGCCACGAAAGTGGAGATTCGCCGAGAGCAGCGGCAGCGTCGTGACCGTCACGGGGCTCTTCTCCGCATCCCTCGCAACGAACGCCTGATCCCAGTAGATCTGCATGTTCGTGCGAATGCGCACGTGATGATCCTTGGTCGGAAACTTGCCGGCGAGGTCAATGACGATTGTCTTGTCCTTGCCGCTCGGGAATCCAATGTCGGCCGCAGCACGCCACGCGCCCGAAGCGTCGCGCACCTCGAGTACGGGCATCACCGGTGTGAGGCGCGACTGCTGCGAGAGCGCCACGTTGATGCTGGCGTCGGTTGGGTAGATCCAGCCCCGCAGATAGAGATGCGTGCCCGGAGCACCTGCGTCCGCGCCGAGGTCCATCACCAGGTCGTGCGAGGCAACGATTCCCTGGTACTGCGTCGGCATCAAGTCCGAGACGTAGATGTCGTCCCTCTCGCGCAGTGCGCTGAGTACATCGTTGCCGCGCTCGTCCACTGCGGTGCGCGGTGGCCGCGCGCCCGCGGGCTGGTACAACCGCAGTGCGATCGGCCCAGGAGGCACGAAGCGTTCGTCCACGAAGATGTTCACGGAATCCGGATGGTCGACGGCAATCAGCCGAACCTCGTCGGTATATGACGTTTCCCAGAGCTCTTCCGTCAGCTGCAACACGTAACGGCCATTCTTCGCCTTGAGTGCGCTTCCCGGAACGCGCAGGTATTCCTGTGATGCCCCGGGCGGCGCCCACTCGGTGTTGCTCCCCATGATGCCGAGGGGCATGCCGAGCGCGCTGCGCCACATGACGTCGGTCACGAAATTGAAACGCTCCCCGTCCCATGCGTAGAGAAATCCGCACGACGATTTGAGCACTTCGTTCTCGAGCACGTCCTGGTCGGATCCGGGAAAGTGGATGACCTGCGGAACGCCGTTCGGCCACTCGATGCGCAACACATCGGCCTTGAGGTGCGCGCCGAGGCCGAAATGCGTCATGGGCGACGTTGCCACGCGTGTCTGCACGACGTTGCCGACACGCAGTTCGATCTTGGCGCCAATACCGAAGTCGTTGTTCTTTCCGCTCCCCGTACGAAGGCCCGCAAGCCGAACCTGCACGTAGAGGTTCGCGTTACCGCCTGCGTTGCGCAGCACGCGCGGTCCCGAGAACGCATCGGCGACCACTACGTCTTCATCACCGTCACGTCCAAGGTCGAACATGGCGAGGGTCGTCGCCGTTCCGGTCTCAGCCGGCAGAAGTGCAGAACGATCCTCGAACGTGTCCTCGCCTGCATTGCGCAGTAGTAACAGGCTGCGCTCGCCGCCGCGGCGCGGCGTACCGGCTGCCACGAGGTCGAGCCATCCGTCGTTGTCGTAGTCCGCGAACTGGGCCGCAGTGATCGCGAGCTCGTCTATTGGCACGAGTGTGGCTTCGGTTCGGGTACCGCGCGTGAACGTTCCGTCGCCACCGTTCATCCAGATGGCCGACCGGCCTGAGTCTGCCGCGGCAACAAAAAGATCGAACGTTCCGTCGTTATCGAAATCGCCGACGGCTACCGCTCCTGATCCGCCGACGGTTGTGAGGCCGGTCGCGGCTGTTGCGTCCTCGAATCGGCGGGCCCCCGCGTTGCGATACAACGTGTTGCTCGCGCCTTCACGACTCACGAACAGATCGAGCCGTCCGTCGTCGTCGAAATCCGCGAACGCCACGTCGCGCGCAGCGCCCGGAACCGTGAACCCGAACAGGGCGGTCGCTTCCGTGAACGTGCCATCGGCGTTGTTGCGGAGAGCGCGCAGCCCTTGCGGGCCAACCGCCGCGAGATCGAGATCGCCATCGTGGTCGAGATCGGCGAAGATGGCCTTGCGTGCGCCACCGACATCGCCCACCCGTGCCTTGGTCGTCACATTCTCGAACCGCTGGCGCCCGGTATTACGAAAGAGGTGGCCGCTCCCGTCTGATCCCAGCGCGAATAGGTCGAGATACCCGTCGTTGTCGTAGTCGGCGAAGATCGCCCAGACCGCGCCTCCCGGGAGAGCAATCCGCGAAGGCCCGGTCACATCCCTTAATACGCCGGATTCAGCGTGGTACAGGCGTACGACATACGCGTTTGCCGACGCATCCCAGCGGGACACGAAAAGATCGTCGTCACCGTCGGCGTCGTAGTCACCAACCGCGATAGCCGATGCCACTTCGGGAGCGGTTGACGCTCCGATCACCGGCGCGCTGCCGACAGTTTCCAGTCCGAGGTCCTGCGTGACATCGGCGAATCGCACCGCATCCTGAATCGCAGCGCCAAGTTTCGTTGCCCGTTCGGCGAGGTTGAGGCGCGGGCTGAACGTGAGCACCGGCCGCCCGACCATTGGACCGTCGGGGCCCCTCACCGTCAACAAACTCGCCTGGTACGGGGGCGTCAGTTCCATCGCGGCCCGAAAACGTGCGAGCGGCACGAGTGCATCGGCCATGTTGCCGGCGCGCAGCAGCGCCAGCGCGCGTGGGTAGTGCACCAGGGCCTCAGCGGGCGGTTCAGGACGCAGCCTCCGAATCTCTTCGAGCGCGCGCGCAGCGCTGTCGGCCATCGTGCGCCTTGCAAATGCGTCGAGCAGCTCGAGGCGTACCGCGACGTTGGTCGGCGACTTTGCAATGATGCGCTGCAACAACTCGATGCGGGCCGCCGCATGCGGCGGGGCGGTATCGATCTGCGCGAGCGCGTAGAGGATTGCCGGATCGTCAGCGCCGCTTCGGGCCGGTCCTTCGAGGAGCCGCCGTGCGTCGGCTTCCCGGCCCTGAGCTGCGTAGACACCGGCGAGAGCGAGCACGACATTGACGCTCGTCGGGTCCAGCGTACGCGCACGCAATGCCTGCGCCTCGGCCTCATCTACCCGGTCGCCGCGCAGGTACGTCAGCGCCAGGTTGGCGTACCCAAGCGCATCGTCCGGCGCGAACTCAATGACCTGCTTGAACTGGGCTTCCGCCTCGACAAGCTGGTCGCTCTGGAGGAATGCGATTCCGAGCGTGCGCGCGGTGATAAGACCGCCTGCATTGTCCACACGCTCGCGTTCGCATCCAACGGCGGCAACACCCGCGGCGAACGCAAGCACTATCACGGTGCGACGGCACTGCACAGGCATCAGACTCGCTTGGGAAAGGTCACCTTGGGAACAGTAGGTTCGCGCCGAGCGAGCGGCAAGCGCGCCGGCTGGCGACACCGCTTGAGCGGCGTACCGCGCTTCCATACCGGCGCCACTGCTTTTCGCGCTCTCGGTTCGGCGTTACGTTCCGCACGTGATTCCTCCGTCAGCACGCCGCATCATCGCAACCGTAGCCTTCGGGCTCGGGATTGCGGGCGTGGTCTGGATGAATCGCGTTTCGACGCACCCACCGGCGAGCGCGGAGGAACCCGGGTTTGCGTTGGTCGATGCAACCGCAGCCGCGGGCATCACGTTCAAGCATCAACGCGCGCTGCTCGATCCGAAGATCGACAACATCGCGCCTCATGTCGCCGCGGTCGGCGCATCGGTGAGCGTTGCCGACGCCGACGGCGACGGCCGCCCGGATTTGTACTTCACTACGAGCAGGTTCGGCGAACTCAACGCGCTTTACATCAACAACGGTGACGGCACGTTTCGCGACGTGGCGCGCGATGCTGGCGTCGCCGATCTGAGCTCGAAGGCCGTCGGGCCCGTAATGGGCGCCGTGTGGGGCGACTACGACAACGACGGCCTGGAAGACCTGCTCGTCTATCGCTACGGAATGCTCTCGCTCTTCAAAAACCTGGGCGGGCTCAAATTCAGCGATGTGACCGTCAGCGCCGGGCTCAGCCGCTGGGTGAACAGCAACGGCGCGATCTGGTTCGACTACGACCGCGATGGACTGCTCGACCTCTACGTAACCGCGTATTTCCGGGAGGATGTGAATTTCTCGGCGCTCACGACGACGCGGATCATGCACGACAGTTTCGAGTATTCGTCGAACGGCGGGCGGAATCTCCTCTTTCACAACCGCGGCGACGGCGTGTTCGAGGACGTGACTGAGGCAATGGGCGTGGGAAGTACGCGCTGGACGCTCACGGCCGCGAGCGCCGATTTCGACGATGACGGATGGCCCGACCTGTACCTCGCCAACGACTATGGGCCCGAAGAGCTGTTCGTCAATGAGCTCGGGACGAAGTTCACGCTGGCTCGCGTGGGCCTCGAAGCAGACTCCAAGAGCGGAATGTCCGTCACCGTCGGGGACGTACACAACCGCGGGCGCCTCGACGTATTCGTCACCAACATCTCCGAAGCGGGATTCTTGTTTCAGGGCAACAATCTTCGGCTCAACTTGCTCACGGAGCTTGGAAGATTCGAGAACATCGCGACAGGCGTCGTCACGAACGCTGGCTGGGCCTGGGGTGCACAGTTCGGCGACCTGAACAACGATGGCCGCAACGACCTGTTCATCGCGAACGGGTTCATCTCCGCCAACAAGGAGAAGAACTACTGGTATGGAATGTCGAAAGTGGCTGGCGCGAACAAGAGTCTCTTTGAAGACGCCAGGACGTGGCCCGCGATGGGAGATGCGAGTCTCTCGGGATATGAGCGCTCGCGTGTCGTGCTCAATCGCGGAGAAGCCGGCTGGGATGACGTCGCAACGCGTGTCGGTGTAACGGATGAGTTCGACGGCCGCGCGGTCGCGTTCGCCGACCTTTTCGGCACCGGTGCGCTCGATGTGATCGTCGCCAACCAGAACGCGCGGCCGGTCCTCTACCGCAATACTGTGCAGCCGGGGAATCATTGGATCGCCTTTCAACTCGTCGGTAGTGCCAGCAACAGGAGCGCGATCGGCGCCGAGGTGACAGTCGAGTTCGGCGGCAGCAGGCAGCGCCGCGTGGTGGACGGCGGCATGGGCTTCGCGAGCCAGAACGAACGGCGGCTGCACTTTGGACTTGGGCCCCGAATGAACGCAGACCGCGTGACCATTCGCTGGCCATCCGGTGCGGTGCAGAACGTTGGCCGGCTCGACGCCGACCAGGTGCACGTGATCACCGAACCGCCGGTCTCACGGTGACGCAAAACGGCAGGCTACGCGCGTGGCTCACCGAGCCGCGCTATTTGATCGTGATTCTCATCACGCTCGTCCTGATAGTGGGCCAGTGGCGATTCGCAATACTCGGCGACTACTGGCGCCTTGCAGCCGCGCTTGGCGTTTGTGTCGCGACCGAGTTGATATTTTCGTGGTTTGTACGCGGAAACATGGCCAATCTGCAGAGCGCGTACGTATCCGGAATCAGCATGGCGTTGCTCACCAAGCCTCAGATCGGCCTGCTCTGGCCGTTCGCGCTTGGCGGATTCCTCGCCATCGCGTCGAAGTACGCGCTGACGTTTCGCAGCCGACATCTGTGGAATCCGAGCAACTTTGCCATTTGCCTGTTGCTCCTGCTTGCGCCCGAAACCGTCGCAGTGCTGAGTCACCAGTGGGGCAACGATCTCGCGACGAACGCCGTGATCTGGGTTTTCGGGTTGATCATCGCGAGCCGTGCGGGCGTATTGCACATCACGGTGAGCTACGTCGTGAGTTTCCTCGTACTCGCAGCGGTGCGGACGTCGATCTTCGGCGGGCCGCTCGGAGCGGAAATCGCGCCGCTCACGGGCCCGATGTACCAACTGTTCATCTTCTTCATGATCACCGACCCGCGAACAGTCGTACGATCGAAGCGCGGCCAGATCATCGTCGTGGTGATCGTCGCGCTAGTCGAGGCGCTGATTCGAATCGCGGGCGACCTCGGGCTGCCGTTGCTTTCGCCGCTGTACGCATCGCCGCCCCTCTTTGCGCTCGCGATCGTCGGGCCGATCGCAATGATGCTTGATTTGTGGAGAACACCCGCAGCGAACGCGCCGCCGGTAGCTACACCTCAGCCCGCCGCGGCGTAAAGCCACACCGCTCGAGCATCGCCAGCACTTCGCTTTCGCCGGCATTCAGCTTCGCGGCGCCCGCCAGCAGATCATCGGCGGCGCACGGGTACCAGTTGCGACGGGCTGCGCTATTGAGACCCGCAACGTTCACGGGCTCGACGGTCGCGCTGATTGCTTCGAGCAGCGCGCCACGCGCACCCTTCGCTCCCGTGTTCACCGCACGCGCAAGATCAAGACAGCGTGCCAGCCCGACAGCGAACGTCTGGTTGTCGCCGAGCAGAAACGCGGCCCCTATGGCAGAGTTCGGCGCCAGGCGCCGCGCAGACTCGGCGAAGCTTGCGGCCGCAAAGTAGAGATGGCTCAACGCGGTGAACCGCTCCCAGTCACCGAACGCGTCGTAGAGCGCGCCAACGACTCGCGCAGTTGTCTCGAGCTCCGACGTCGTCCGTTGGGCGTAGGCACTCAGCCTGTCGGCGAGGGCCGGCGAGTCCCACGCATCCGCGATCACCGCAGCGACGCGCTCGACGCCGAGCAGAGTGAGCGGGAAGCCGGTCGATAGCAGCGGGTCCACGATTCCCGCCGCTGACGGCAGCATCACCCAACCATTGCCAGCTACCGCATCGCTGAGGAACGAGAGGCACGGTACGTGGATGAACGCACGCGTCGGCACCGCTTTGCCAAACTGATCACCAACCGACGGGACGCGCGCCATAAGCCGGGCCCAAGCCTCCGCGCCGTCCGAAAGTCGCAGTTCGCGCGCCAGCGAGTCGGTGACCGCGGCACCGGCGCTCGTGATCCCGTTGTCAAAGTGCAAGACCCAGATCCATCCGCCGTCGAACACGTGATGTACCGCCGCGGCATCGGGCGGATACGGCAGCGCACTCGATGTTGTCTCGGTGAACGCTGCAGGAACCACATCACAGAACGGTTTGACGCCAGTGAAGTGCGAGTAGAGCGCCTGAGTTCCGGGAAGCCCGGGCAGCGTACGCTCGCCGAGCCCGAGCTGGCTATGCAGAAACCCGCGTGGCCCGCTCGCATCAACTACCAGGCGCGCCGAGATCAAAACCTCGTCGGCGTCGCCCTGAACGGCCCGGCCGTGCGCAACCGGACTTTCCCGTCGCCCGACAAGAACGCTGCCCGCTGAAGCCGGTGTGATCGACGAGAGCGAAACGCCATCGATGTAGTCCACGTCCAGTGCGATCGCTTCGCGCACGAGGAAGTGATCGAAGTCCGGTCGGTACCAATGCACGTCGCCGATGTCGTCGTTGGGGCTCGCCGCCACCAGTAGTTGGTTGCCATGCGCCGAGTCGGCGACAAACGGCGCGCCGGTTTCGTGGCGAAAAAAGGAGAATCCGCGTTTGAGGCCGCACCCGATGTCTGCGTGCGCCCGCTTCCACGCTCCGTACTTGGTGAACGGCAACAGCTGCGGCAGATCGTACGTGCGCGCGATGCTCTCGAGCAGGAGGCTCGCGAGAGGGGTGGATGATTCGCCAATTGCAAAACGAGGATGATGTCCTCGTTCAATGAGTGCCACCGTGCGGCCGAGGCGTCGGGCTATCATCGCCAAGATTGACCCCGAGAAGCCGGACCCGATAATCGCGATGTCCACGTCGTGGCGGGTCACTACCCTGTCCCGCATCGTGCGCAGGTCACGCGTGGTGCGACGCGCTGTGTGAAGTTGACCCTGCGTATCCGTGCATCACGGTCCTCAAAGCACGCGTCGCAACTCGAGAAGCGCTTGAGATCCCACCAGTCGGCAAGAACGCGTCCGGCTCCGAGCACCAACGCCGCGTCGTGAGCGTCCTCGAACGCAGCCAGCGACGGCTCGGCGAAGTCCCCGGTCGCTGTGAGCGCGTCGAGCGCGCCGTTTCCGCTCCGCACGGGAATGAGACTCACCGCCGTCGCGCCATGGGTGAATGCGTATTCAGTCGTCGCGACGGCCGACCGTACCGCATCGTGCGGGGGCACGAACGGCGGCTGCACGAGGACGAACGCCCGATGCTCGACCCCCATCGCCGCGAGTCGCGTGGTGGCATCGGCGTACATCGCGAGCGTCATTCGCTTGTTGAGGAGGTCGAGGATACGGTCGTCGGCGACCTCGAGCCCCATTGCCACCTCGAGCTTCCCCGCCAGCAGTCCGGCAAACCGCTGCACAGACGGTCCGACCAGGGCTGGATGGCACTCCACGATCACGCGCTCGAACGACGAGAGCCGCTCCGCGATCGCCTCGAAGTCTCCCGGTGGTATCGCCTTCGTGTCGAAGAAGCTTCCAGCGTTGTACAGTTTGATGACGGGCGCTGCCGGCGCAATTGCCAGCATGGCGTCAATCTGGGCGCGGATCGCTCCCGATGGCACGCTCTGTTCGAGTGTGTTCTTCCAGAGGTCGCACATCAGGCAGCGGTACGGACACTCCCGGTTCGAGAGCAGCAGCGTTGCCACGTTTCGCAGCACGCCGTGCTCGTCGACCTCACCTTCGACGAATGCGTTGTACGCCCGGTCGCTCGTAACCACGTTGCGCTGCGGGCGACGTGCGACGATCCACGCGTCGCGCTCGGATGGAGATTTCGGATACGGATCCGGCGTGGCGCTCGACTCCGGCACTTGTGCGGTCACACGCGCAAAGCAGGCGGCGGGCTCGTCACGCGTAGAGCGCGAGGAACCGGCTGCGGTATTCGGCTTCGTTCCACGGCATTGCCTTCCGCATCGCATCGGCATCAATGGCACCGTGCTGAAAGCGCCGCTTGGTGAACACCGGCATTTCCATTCCCGTCACGGCGCGTACGCCGCTGGCGACGATTTCTCCCTTGAGCGCGTACAACCGGTCCGTGTCGTAATCCGTGAGCACGTCCCATGGTAGCGACGCCGCGAGTTCGACGAGCGCCGGTCGCGTGTACGGACTGAAGCCCTCGAATCCAACGTGGCGTGCCGGCGCATATGTACGCACGTACGAACGGCTGAGCCCGCCACTGTAGGTGAGCGAGTGCTTCATCGTCCCCACACCCCACCCTTCCTGATACAGCAGCGGATTGTTGACCACGCTGCGAATTGTGAGCTCCGGATTCTCGTCGATGGGATAGTCCTTCATGTTCTCATCGCCGCCGTCGCCGTCCATCAAGTAACGCCACTCGGGATATCGCGTGCGAATGCCACGCAGCAGTGCGAGCGACATTGCCGCGCACTCCACATCGAGCGACTTGTAGTCCTCCGTAATGCGAATAACCTCGTCCGTGTCGAGCGCGCCCGTCGCAGCCGTGATCGGCTCGAGAAAGAGCCCCATGTCGACCGAATCGAGAAACGCGCGCGCCTGCGCGAGGTCGGGTCCGTCACCGGCGTCGAGCGTGAAAGCCTTGAGCCTGCCGAGATTGAGTCCCAGTGTTCGCATCGCATGGGCCGTGACGAGGAACACAGACCCACTGTCGATGCCGCCCGAAAACGATACGCCGATTGGCGTGTCGGCGGGCACGCGGCGAAGCCATGTGCCGATTTCGTTGGAGAGCGCGCCGATGTACGCGCGGCCGATTGCGGCCGTGTCGGCGGGAAGTTCGTCGCGTCGCGGTACGAGAAAGCGAGTGTACGACGGGCTCGGATCCGGGCAGCCGACGATACGAATGGTAGTGACGTAGTGCGCAGGCACCATGCGGGTGTAGTTCGGATGGAACTGATCGTCGAACCCGTTCGCTTTGAGCCAGCCGTGAATCGCGTCGATGCGATCGGCAACAACAAGAGCGGGCCCCTCGACCTTCTTGGCGAGGAAATACCGCACCGGTCGGTCGAGCGACCGAGCAATGCGCACCGTCTCCCCGTCGCGTGCGACGATCGCGAACGAGCCACCTATTCCCCGCACCGCAACCGGGTCGCCGGAGAGCACCCGCGCCCGCGCGTCGTCGAGCGTCAGGTCATCGAGGCGGTTGAGTGCGGAATCGGTGAGGTCGACGAGTTCGCCAACGTACTGATGCATCGCGCGCTCCAGCGGTTCGGTGAATGCAGATCTGCCGTGTCCAAGTCTAGCGACATTGCGGCGCAGCGTTCAGTGCGGCGCAACGTTCAGTGCGGCGCAGCGTTCAGTGCGGCGCAGCGTTCAGTCGCCGCCCTTGAGTTTCTTGAACTGCTCGTTCACCGATTCCGGCACGAGCAGGTTGTCGGCAATCTCGGCGACTTCCTCGGCCTCACGCCATGCACGTTCCAGCTCTTCGAGCTCGCCGTCCATTGCGCGCCGTTCGGCTTCTTCGTGCAACGCCATCTCCAACGCGAGCCGGTGCGGCGTCGGAAGGCTGTACAGCCCGAATTTCGTGAAATCACGTTGGCGGCGACGCCAGCGCGGCCGGTTATCCACAGGCCATACGCGGGAGTATGCGCGTGACATGTCGGCGAGGTGGTCCAGGTAGCCCTCCGATCCACCGAGCGTTTCGATTTCCTGCACAGCGTCCGCAACCGTCTTCTTGGTTCCACCGAACCGGTTCACGTTCGGCACGACAATAGCGGCAATCCGCTCGGCTTCGGGACCAGTGAACTGCGCCGATCCGTTCTTGTACCGCAGACTGAGCGCGAGCGACCCGTCACTGGCTCGGCCGATGGAAGACTCGCCAAGGTGGCGCCGGCGTACGTGCATGACACGCCCGCTGTCGCTGCGGACCTTGGCCACCACCGTGTTGGGGCTTCCCTTCACTGCCGCACGAATCGCCTGAACGGTCATCCAACCAAACCCGCCGATGAAGGCGCCGACCGCCGCGCCGCCAACGGCAGCGGCCGCGATGAGCGTCACACCTCCGCCTGCATAGAGCACGGCCTTCGTTCGCCGCTTTCCGAACTGATCGCCGTAGCGCCAGGCCGCAAACTCAGGGCGGAGAGGCTGGCCGACTCGAACCAGCGTCGTTCCGTCACCGACCTTCGCGAGCCCAATGTTGTCCGTCGTCACCCGTTTGCGGGAATCGCGATACAGCTTTTCGGCCTGCTCAACCGCCTCCCACCGTTCGTCGAGCGGCGAGAGGTTCCAGCGCTCACACGACCGGCAGACCACCCACAGTCGGCCGCGCGCAGCGTCGAACGCCAGGCGTTTTCCGACCGGAAATGCCTCGATGGACTCGTTCGAGCCAAGCGGTTTGTTGCAGAAAATGCAGGTCGAATACATGGACTGGCGCAGGGAGTCCCAAAACTGATCAAGGCGAGTGGTCCTCAATGAAATTTACGCGCGCGGACCGACTAAGTTTCTCTATGTCCTCACGCCCCACTACGCCCGCCAACCGGCCTCCCGCCGCGGGTTTTACATCACTCGACCTCGACCCGCGCGTATTTGCCACGCTGGCGGAGCTCGGGTACGAAGAGCCGACGCCCATCCAGAGCGCAGCAATTCCTCCGCTCCTCGCCGGCCGCGACGTGCTCGCGCAGGCCGCCACGGGAACCGGCAAGACCGCAGCGTTCGCGCTCCCCCTGCTGCACCGCATCACGCCGGATGCTCCGCCCCGCCAGCGAACAACCGCGCTCGTGCTCGTTCCGACGCGCGAACTGGCGATGCAGGTTGCTGAGGCCTTCTATCGGTATGGAAAGGCGATGGGCGCGGTGTCCGTGCCCATCTACGGCGGCGCATCGATGGAGACGCAGATTCGTTCACTGAAGCGCGGCGCCGATGTGGTGATCGCCACGCCAGGGCGGGCGCTCGACCATATCCGCCGCAAAACGATTCACCTCGCATCGATCCGCACCGTTGTGCTCGACGAAGCCGACGAAATGCTCGACATGGGCTTTGCCGAAGACCTCGAAGCGATTCTCGCCGAGACGCCCGCAGATAAGCAGGTCGCGCTCTTCTCGGCGACACTGGCGCCGCGGATTTCGGCAATCGCCCGCACGCACCAGCGTGACCCCGAAGTGATTCGAATCGACGCCGAGGCTGTGAAGTCCGGCGTCACCGCAAAAGTCCGACAAGTCGCCTATGTGGTCGCGCGCGCGCATAAGATGGTCGCGCTGGGGCGCATCCTCGACGCGGAACAACCAAAGAGCGCGATCGTGTTTTGCCGCACACGCACCGAGGTCGACAGCCTTACTGAAACGCTCAACGCGCGCGGCTACCACGCCGAGGCGTTGCACGGAGGGCTTTCACAGATCCAGCGCGATCGGGTGATGAAGAAGTTCCGTGCGCATACGTCCGATCTGCTCATCGCCACCGACGTCGCCGCACGCGGACTCGACGTGCAGCACGTATCGCACGTGGTGAACTATGACGTTCCCGCCGCCGGTGACGCGTACGTGCATCGCATCGGCCGAACCGGCCGTGCCGGCCGCTCAGGAACGGCCATCACGCTAGCCGAACCACGCGAACGGCGGATGCTGAGCAACATCGAGCGCGTGACCGGCCGTCCTATCGAAATCCTCACAGTTCCGACCGTGTCCGACCTCAAGGCCCGCCGCCTCGAAGTTGCCCAGGCCGCGCTCCGTGAAGTAATCGTCGAAGGCGGACTCGATCCGTGGCGCGGTGTCGTCTCAGCGCTGGCTGGCGAATTCGACCTGGCCGATATCGCCGCCGCGGCTGTGAAGCAGGCCGCGCTCAAGGACGGCGCCGCCGAGGACGAACAGGAGATTCCGACTGCAGCTCCGGCTCGCGAGCGACATCCGGCGCGCGATCGGGAAGCCGATCGGGCCGCTCGGCGCGAAGTCGCTGGTGGCAGGCCCGGAGCCAAGGAGATTTCCAAGGCGCATGCAAAATCGACGCCGAAGACTGCGGGCAAGCGCGAGTACCCAGAGCTTGGCGGGCCCGTGGCGAAACTGTACGTTGGCGGCGGACGCAAGGTGAAGATTCGCGCGGGCGATCTCGTGGGCGCCATCACGAATGAGACCGGCATGGCCGGAACTTCCATCGGCGCGATTCGCATCTGGGACCGACACTCGATCGTCGAAGTCCCTGAACCGATGGTCGATGAAATCATCGCGGCGCTCGCCGCGACGACGATCAAGGGAAAGAAGTTGCTCGTCCGCAGAGATCGGTCGGGACACTAACGGAACAAGGTGGCCATGGCTGGGATTCGACGTTGCGGCACGCGGGCTTGGTCGGCTGCGCCGCCGATCAGACCGCTGGCGTGATTCGCCGCTCGAAGATGGCAACCGTCGCGCTTACCGTGGCCCTTGCGGCGATCGGCACTATCGCCGTGATGTACTTCGGCCAACGAGCAATCATGTATCCAGCGCCCCCCGCCCGGCCGGCGCCACTGATGATCTTTGCGCATGGCAACGGTGAACTCGCCGACTATTGGATTGACGAGTTCGACGTGCCCCGGTCGTGGGGATGGAACGTACTGCTGCTGGAGTATCCCGGGTACGGCCGGTCGCAAGGGAGTCCGTCGGAAGCGAGCATTCGCGCAGCCGCACTCGCCGCCTTCGACTGGGCGCGCAGCGATCCGCGGGTGGACGCGGCCGCCATTGTTGCCTATGGACGCTCGCTGGGAGGAGGCGCGGCCGCGCAGATCGCGGCGGCGCGCCCACTGGCCGGGCTCATTCTCGAGTCGTCGTTCACGAGCGTGCGCCCACTGGCCGCGCGCATGCTCATGCCCGGACCGCTGGTGCGCGATCCATTCGATAACCTGCGCGCGCTCAAGGACTATCGCGGACCGATGCTCGTCGTCCACGGCATGAACGATGACATCATTCCTGTTTCTCATGGCCGCGCGCTCGCTGCCGCTGTTCCGGGAGCGGAGCTCCACGAAGTCCGGTGCGGACACAACGACTGCCCACGCGCGTGGGGCCGAATCGGAGCGTTTTTTGCTTCCAATCGGCTGCTCGCACCGCCTACGCGCGAATAGCATCCGCCGTCGATCGTGCCCAATTCGCAGGACTAGAGACCGTTCGCGGCGACCTTTTCCAGCACGTCCACGAACCTGCTACCGGGCAGGCGGCGCGAACGCGAGTACTGCCGTCACCGGTCGATGGTCGGACGCCACCGGTTCCGTGATCACTCGAACCGAGCTGGCCGACCATCGCGCGGCCGGCGAACCGAAGATGAAATCGATCTCCTTCTCCGGCTTCGTGGATGAGAATGTCAAATGATCGTCCGCCGGTTTCCTTGCTTCGAACGCGCGCTGCGTGAAGAGTGCAAGCGTGCGCGAACCCGGCGTGTCGTTGAAGTCGCCGAGCAGGATGAACGGAATCGTCAGCGAATCGAGAAACGTCGTGAGACGAGTTGCCTGCGCGAATCGGAATCCGTCGTCTGCCACCCAGTCGAAGTGCACGTTCACGACCATCAGGCGGCCAATCGCCGGATGATCTATCTCGACGGCCAGTGCGACACGCGGTTCGTTCCCATCGGGTAGGCGAATCGATTCGCTGCGCAGCACGGGAAAGCGCGAAAGGATCGCCATTCCGTACTGCCCGCCCTGATAATCGAAAAAACTCCCGAACGCGTGCTTCATTCCAAGGAGCTGGCCCATTTCTTCGGGCTCGTTGATTCGCCCGCTGCGCTCGACGCCTACATCCACTTCCTGTAGCCCGACAATGTCGGGCGCGAGCTCGCGAACGACGGCTGCGGTGCGTGCGATGTCGACGCGGTCGTCCATGCCGCGTCCGTGCCGGATGTTGTAACTGACCACGTTTACCGTGGCCGCCGCCCCGCCGTTACTACCCCCGGGCGCGGGGTCGGATTGAACCGCGCGGCCAGCGCACGCCGCCAACCCGGCAAGAAACCCGATGGCCGCCGTGCGGAACGACGCGTACACCACGCTGCGCCGCATCGCCCTTCGGATCACCGCGCGTTGCTGCATCATTGACAGAGGGTTGGAGTTACGTCGAGAATACCTCAGGTCCAGCGAGCGAACAATCGGCCAGGAGCCTGGAATGAAGCGGACGACGTCCACACGTATCCACGCGGCAGCAGCACTCGCGGCACTCGCGGCACTCGCGCTGGTATCCGCCGCGGCGACCCGCGGACCAGCCGCCGAACCGCAGGGCGCACGCGCCACCCGCGTTCTCCTGATCTACGACATGGAAGGAATCACCGGCGCCGTGCGGCCTACCGACGTCAATTTTGGCTCGGCGACGTATCAGGCCACGCGCGAGTCGCTTGTCGAAGACGTGAACGCTGCGATTCGCGGACTCAAAAAGGCCGGCGCCACCGAGATCGTCGTCATTGACGGGCACGGAAGCGGAAGCCCGGACCCGGACTATATCCTCGACCGAATGCCGGCCGGCGCTCGCCATGAAATGCGCGACGAGCCGTTCGATCCGTACATCGAACTGATGGACCAGCGCTACGACGCCATGGTCGCGATCGCAATGCACAGCAAGGCCGGCACGAACGGCTTTCTCGCGCACACCTACAACGGCCACACACGCTGGGTAATGGGCGGGCACGACATGAACGAAAGCATGCTCGTCGCCGCGTCCGCCGCGCGCTACGGAACGCCGGTCATTCTGGTCACGGGCGACGATGTGCTCGCGCAGGAAGTGAAGGCGTTCTCGCCGCTCACGGAGTACGTGACGGTGAAGCAGGCAATCCAGGTTGACTCTGCCCAGTCGCGGCCGCGCGCCGACGTGTCCGCGGCGATCGAGGCGGCCGCGGAGCGCGGACTGCGCAACGTGAAATCCATTCCCCCGTGGGATCCGAAACTTCCCGCCGAGTTCGACAATCACTACGGATACGTCATGCCCGAGCAGGCCGCGGTCGCGATCAACTTTCCCGGCGCCACGGTGGTGGATAACAAGACGGTGCGCGTCATGGCACGCAGTTTCATTGATTCGTACCTCGCGTTTCGCGCGCTCGCCGGTTTCACGGGCCTCGCATCAACTCGCGTCGTACTCGACGGCGTACGAAGCCAGGCCGGCGGGCCAGCGCTGATTCGGCAGGCCCAGTCGCAACTTCCGGGCCGTCTCGAGCGCACGTTTGCGGCCACGGGCACCACCATTCCCCGCGGATTCGGACGCCACGGCTACAGGTAGCACGTCAATGACGACATCTCGCCGCTCGTTCCTGGCGACGGTCGCGCTCGCGCCGCTCGTCCCGACTCTCGCGGGGTCGCGCGTCTCGCTTCCCGGCGCAGGGTTGCTGTTCGCTCCCGAGCCCAGCCGCTTCGAGCCGTGGATCGAGGTCTACCCGGCCGCGCTGCGTTCGAACGACCGATGGCGTGGCACTAGTCCGCGAAGGCATCTCACTCAGCCTCTGCATTCCGGATATCGGCGCGCGCGTGACCAGAGCGGTCGCGGCAGCCGGTCGGGACGCGAGCGGCCATTTCTACATCGACACGGGAATGAGCAGGATGGGACTTCCCTATCACTCGGCGCTTCCCGTCCTCCGTGATCTCTCGCGCGTGCCGCGCCTTGCGATTGCCGGAATGATGACTGAGTTGGCCGAGGAGCCCGACTTCGACACCGAGCAAGTACGGCGACTGTCGGTGCTGGCGATGGAGGCGCGTGCGGCGGGCATGGCGCTCCTTGGTGGCTATCCAACGGACGACGGACGCGAACGGTCGATAGCCGAACTCACTCCTGCATTCCGTCTCAAGGCGCGGGTGGTGCGCGTCGCGCAGATGCGCGCGGGCGACACGGTCAGCTACGGACGGCGCTTCAAGGCAGACGCGCCAACCTGGATTGCCACGCTGCCGGTTGGGCACGCGGACGCGATTCATCCCAACACGCTCGCCGGCAAGACCGGAACGTCGGTGTACGACGTGCTGATGCACCTCAATCCGGGATTGCCGCGCATCGTCGTCTGATGATCGATGCGCCCCGCATGGCGAAGGCGTCTTCCGCTATCGCCCCACTGCGCCCGCGTCCCGCCCTCGTGGATCGACCACGCCAATGCGCCGGCCTGTCCGCTGGTCGACCATCACCGAATGAGCCGTTCCCTGCCCGCCACCAACGCGCACACGGTGTCCCATCGCCTCAAGCGCGCTGACAGTTGACGCCGGGATTCCCTCGCGTTCGACGGTGATAATGTTCGGAAGCCACTGATGGTGAATGCGTGCGGCTGCCACGGCGGCTTCCGGCGCCATGTCGAACTCCATGATGTTCAGCGCCACCTGCATCACCGTATTGATGATCGTCCGTCCGCCCGGGCTGCCGATGACGGCCACGAGCTTGCCGTCCTTTGCGATAACCGTCGGGCTCATGCTCGAGAGCATTCGCTTTCCGGGGCGCGCGACGTTGGCCGGCGTGCCGATCAGGCCGGTGCTGTCGGTGAGCCCAGGCTTGCCGTTGAAATCGCCCATCTCGTTGTTGAGCAGAAAGCCGGCGCCCGCCACCACCGCACCGAGTCCGTAGCCAGCCTCGAGCGTGTACGTCACGGAAACAGCCATGCCATCGCGGTCCACAACCGAGTAGTGCGTCGTTTCCAGACTTTCTTCGGGCTGTGCAACCTGCGCCGGCTCGGACGGCGACGCTCGGTCGAGGTTGATCGTCTTGCGCAGCGCGTCTGCGTGCGCCTTGCTCGTTAGACGCTCGACGGGCTGTGCCGTGAAATCCGGATCGCCGAGGAAACGTGCACGGTCGAGAAACGCGCGACGCATGCTCTCGGTGAGGAGGTGGAGATAGCGCGGCGAGTTATGGCCCGCGGCCTTGAGATCGAATCCCTCGAGGATATTGAGCATTTCGATCATCGCCACACCGCCGGAACTCGGCGGCGCCATGGAGATCACTTCGTAGCCGCGATACGTCCCCTTCACCGCTGCGCGTTCCTTGGCCTCGTATTTCGCCAGGTCCTGCGCACTGATGATGCCGCCACCGCGCGCCATCTCGGCCACAATGAGGCGCGCCGTCTCGCCACGATAGAAGCCGTCACGACCCTCGTCACGAATCCGCGCAAGTGACCCGGCGAGATCCGGGAGGCGCATCACTTCACCGGCCGCGTAGGCAGTTCCGCCCTTGGAGTAGGCAGCCACCGTTGCCGGGTAGCTCGAGCGCGACACGACGCCAGCGAGCGACGACGCCAGCCCCGGCGGAAGCGCGAATCCCTCGCCGGCCAGTTTCACCGAGGGGTCCACAACCTGCTTCCATGTCGCGACACCGTACTTCTGGTGCGCCATCGCAAAACCGGCAACTGTTCCCGGTACACCAACCGAGAGATGCGTTCGGTGGTGGATTCGCGACGAGTATGTCCCAGTCGAATCGGCAAACATCTCCGGCTTCGACGCCGCAGGTGCCACCTCGCGGAAATCGATCGTTGTCGCTCGGCCGTCAGGAAAGCGGATGACCATGAATCCGCCGCCGCCGATATTGCCCGCCGTCGGGTGCGTGACCGCTAGTGCAAAGCCCGTCGCGATCGCCGCGTCTACCGCGTTGCCTCCGGCTGCGAGCACGTCGGCGCCTGCATTGCTCGCGATCGCGCTCGCCGACGATACCATTCCACGCGGTCCATCGAGCGCAGTGGTTGGCGCGCCTGCTGCCGGCGCCGCCGTCGTAGCACCACCGGCACAGGCTGCAGATAGCACCAGAGCAAACAACCATGTGCCCGTAACAAGGGCGCGGCGCAGCCGGGGAGCGGGCAGCGGAAGTGATGTATCGCGGGAAGTACGCATTTTATGGAGAGCTAAAGGGGGTATGCCGTTCGTGCGTTCGGTACGCAATACGCGCTCACCCTGAACGTCGCTTCCCGCGCCCGCGGTGTCCAGATCTCCGCCTGCGGCGACCTCCGCCCGGACCACTCCGCTGACGTACATGCGAACCGTACGGACAGTTCGCATTGGCGTTTCACTTTCCGTTCGCGAGCCCGCGCAGTGCGTCCACAACTTCGCGGTCCAAATGCACGTCCTGCTGCGGGAACGAAATCGTGATCCCGGCGTCCTTGAGTGCCCACCAGACGGCATCGTTCAGGCTCGACTTCAACTTGCACTCGTTCCACGGATCGTCAGTCCAGATCGACACCTCGAAATCCACGGACGAGGTGCCGAAGCCCGTCAGCAACACGACGGGATCCTTGTGCCCATGGGGCTCGTTGAAACGTCGCGCCGTCTCCTCGAGTGCGGCAAAGACGGCCTTCACATCCGACATGTATGACACACCGACCGTCGTGCGCAGCCGGTACAGGGCGTCATGGAGCGTGTAGTTCTTGATAGTCGCCACGACGAGCAGCGAATTCGGGACGATCATTTCCTCTTCGTAGCGCGTGCGCACGAGCGTGGAGCGCAGCCCAAGCTCTTTTACCTGCACCACCTCGCCACCCATTTCGAGAATGTCGCCGGGGCGAATCGTTCGTTCGACGAGCAGGATGACGCCGGAAACGAAGTTCTGCACGACATTCTGCATTGCAAAGCCGAGGCCGATCGCGAAGATCGCGCCTGCGGCAAACAGAGTTGTGAGGTTGATACCAAGCGTTTCGAACGCGAGCACCGACGCCACGAACATGATGGCGTAATGGCCGAGGCGGAGGACGGCGTGCAGATTCCGGTTGTCGTCTGCCGAGCGCTTGGCCAGGGTCCGACGCGCCATTCTCTGGATCGCGCTGGAGACAAGCCACCCGACGATTACGATCATAAGCGCCGTGAGCAGCGTGCCAACCGTTAGCGTCACGCCGCGCACCTGTAGCAGTTGGAAGCCCAGCACGTCATCGAGCGTCATCAGGAGGCCTCATGAAAGTCGGTCCGTTCCACAAGCGACACCCGCCTGTCGGCGCGCGTCCGGGCACGCTGGTCATCGAACCCGGCGCACAGGCGACCGATATCAGCGTGATGGACTATACCACGGAAGCGGTCGCCGAGCACGAGCACGTGCCGGCCGCAGAACTGCGGAGATCCACGCGCGCCGAGGCCACGACGTGGATCGACGTCCGCGGCTTGGCGAACGAAGAAACGCTGCGCGCGATCGCGGAGCAATTGAAGATTCATCCGTTGGCGCTGGAGGACATGGTCAACGCGCCGCAGCGCCCGAAGAGCGAGTTGTACGACGAGCATCAACTGGTCATCCTGCGGATGGCGATGATGAGCGACGGGGCGCTGCAGCTCGAGCAGGTGGGATTTCTGATCGGCAAGGACTACGTGGCGACCATTCAGGAACGAGACGGTGATGTCTTCGATCCGGTTCGCCAACGCATCCGCCAAGGCCGCGGCCCTATTCGGTCGGCGGGCGCCGCGTACCTGGCGTACTCGCTCATGGACACCGTGATCGATGAGTACTACCCGGTACTCGAAAAGATCGGCGAAGAACTCGCTGAGCTGGAAGACGAAGTCGTGGAGCGAGCGTCGCGCGGTACGCTTCGCCGTATCTATGACGCAAAGCGGCGACTCCTGCTGATGCGCCGCGCAGTGTGGCCGCATCGCGACGTGATCAACGCGCTCGTGCGTGACGAAAGTCCGTTCGTGGACGCCACGACCCGGTTGTATCTGCGCGACACCTACGACCACGCGGTGCAACTGCTCGATGTGCTCGAGTCGTACCGCGAAACCGCTGCCGGACTTCTCGACGTCTACCTGTCGAGCCAGAGCAACCGCACGAACGAGGTGATGCGCACCCTCACTGTGACGGCGAGCATCTTCATTCCGCTCACGTTCATTGCCGGAGTCTACGGAATGAACTTCGATGCGATGCCGGAGCTCCATTCACGCATCGGCTACCCGATCGTGCTCGGCATCATGTTAGTGACGGGGTTCGGGCTGCTCTGGCGATTCAAGCGACTCGGCTGGATCGGGAAGCAGGACGACCGGGAAGATGGTGCGGAGTAGCTGGGCCTCAGCCGCCCTGCTTCCTAAGTCGCTCGACCCGGCTCAGTCGAACTCGCGTTTGGGCGGCGTTTGCTCCGGCCCGACCCTGCCCGCCACGATTTCCGCCTTAGCGTAGCTCTCGCCCTTCACCGGCGAGCCCGCGATTCGGCGCAGCATGTTGATTTGCCCGATATGCGTGAGCGAGTCGGCAATCGGCCCGGCCACCAACAGTTCGGCGCTGTTGCCGAGCGGGGCATCGCTCTCGAGATAGGCGTCGAACGCCACAAGTCCGGCGTGAAATCGGGCTATTTCGGCGTCCCACGTACCAACCTCGGAGTTGTTCCACTTCCACTCTCCCTTGGCCATCCAAAGAGCCCAATCATATAGGTCGTTGATGTGCGCCAGTATTCGGATCGGCTCACGCGTAGTCTCGCCCGCGCTGAATGTGGCGAACTCCGGAGGTGCGCCGCGTAGTGCCTTGGCACCACGATAGGCCACCGTGGCAACAGCATGCCGGAGCAGCTGACGTGGTGTATTTGCAGAAACACTTGTTTCAGTCATTCTGCTCTCCCGTGTGCACCTTCCCACGGCCCAGGTGGCTCGGTTGGTACATCCTTTCGCTTCACCTCGGTCCGCACCGCCCGAAACCCCCCCGCTTCGTAATTCGCCCTGGCCTTGGGGTGGTCGAGATTGCACGTATTGAGCAGGATCGTCTCGCCGCCAAGCTCGAACGCGCGTTCGCAGGTGCAGCTCAACAGGTGCGCCCCGAGACCTCCTCCAATGAACGCCGAAAGGAGGCCGAGGTAGGCGATTTCGAACACCTTGTCGCGTTTCCGATCGAGTTCGACATACCCGGCCGGCACGCCGTCCACGGCCAGAACCCATGTCTCGAGCTGCTCCGGGTTCGCCAAATATTCGGCCCACTGAACCAGTGTCCAAGGCCGCCGCTCGAGCCAAAACCACTGCCCGCCAATGGCCGAATAGAAGAACCGATTCAGTTCCGGCATCGGCGTCTTTACGTGCGAAAACGATACACCCTGCCTGTTCGACTTTCTGGATGAGAAGTCTGATTTCGAGAGCTCGAGGTGCGTGATCGAGACGTCTGTGAGCGGCATATTCGGGTGGTACTGTGGATGGTCTTCGCGACGGCATGTTCAAAATACAGTTTGCCTGCGCTCACGACAGGGTTGCCATCCGATTCGTATCGGCGACAATGATTTTCTTGTCATTGAGACGAACATGTGACAGATTATTCTTTCGTTCGTCTCTTTGGACAGAGAATAGGGTTGAGATTCTACTAGGTAAGAGTATATGGCAAAACGTCTTAGCGTCATTCAACTGCGTCAATTGGACGAACGACTCGAGAAAGTCAGGGATCTGGCTGCCCTCGAGTCCCCGCCGGACGGCTGGGTAAGGACCTTGCGCCAGGCGCTTGGAATGACGACCGAGCAACTTGCAGCTCGAATGAAAGTAACCCGTCAGGCGGTTCTGCAGCTTGAGGCCGCCGAGCGCAATAGGACGTCTACCTGGACGTCACTCCGGAAGGCAGCAGACGCCATCGATTGCGAGGTCGTCTACGCCATTGTGCCGCGCGGATCGCTCAATCAGGTACTGCTCAGACAAGGGCGAAAACAAGCCGAACGGCACCTCGCTCGGATCTCGCAGTCCATGAAGCTTGACGCTCATTTGGTCGGGCCCGCAGAACAGGAACGGCAGGTCGACGAGCTGGCGGCACACTTGGCTGCGGAGCGGTCGCGCGCCCTGTGGGCCGCCGAGTCTGAGGCCGGCGCCAAGCCCGCGCCGCCTCCGCGGTACCACGGACACGCAAGGAAGGTCGTCCGTTGAGCGCCATTGCTCTGCCATCGCGAACATGGGCGCTCGACCTGGCTGAGCGCCAGGCGCTTATTCCGATGCATCTATCTACCACGTATGAACTTGCGGCGTGGGAGCAGGCGAATTTTGCCCGCGCAGTCGCCTGGCTGGAGCAGCGGCCGCGCCGAGGCTCAGTCCTGACGAGCAGATTCCTGCGGAACCTGCACAAACACATGTTTGGCGAGACGTGGGAGCACGCTGGGCATTACCGGCGGTCAAAATCGCCCGTAGGTGTACCAGCATGGACCGTTTCCACGAGGGTCGAGGATGTAATTGCCAGGACCCGGGACTGGATTCAGATGGAAGCGTACCCGGCGGACGAAATCTCCATTCGTTTTCACCATCGCATGTCACAAATTCGCCCGTTTGAGCGCGGAAACGGCCGCGCGACGCGACTTTCGGCCGACGCGCTCATGCATGAGCTGCGCCAGGCGCCATTTACGTGGGGCGCCATCTCGCGCCTCCCCGCCGCCGAGCTTTCGGAGCGGTACGCTGCCGCAATTCGCATTGCCGACGGCGACAATATTTCAGTATTACTGGAATTCGCGAGGAGCTAACTATGGCGGCAGGAACAGGAACGGCGGGACGCGCGACCTCAGTGGTGTTGGGACTCTTTCTCGTGTGCGCTTCGTGCGCGGGCGATCAAGCAGACAGTTCGGCGCCCCCGACGGCGCTGCCGGAGGGCGCTGAAGCGATTTCCCTGCTGGGCGATACGCTGAGGACCTTTCCACTCTCTGCGGCGGTGCGCGAACGGTATGAAACGCAGCTCGCCGATGCGAAGCGCGCATACGAACGCACGCCAGAGAACCCAGACTCCATCATCTGGTATGCACGACGCCTCGGGTACGTTGGCCAACTTCGCGCCGCGATAGCCGTGTATTCAGCCGGAATCGCACTGCACCCCGACGATCCGTGGATGTACAGGCACCGCGGGCATCGCTACATCAGCGTCCGCGAGTTCGACAATGCGATTCGCGATCTCGAGCGCGCGGCAGCACTGGTCGCGGGCACACCGGACATAGTTGAGCCCGACGGCCAGCCGAACGCGGCCAACCAGCCAATCGGCACGCTGCACTCCAACATCAACTACCATCTCGCGCTCGCCTACTACCTGAAGGGCGATTTCGAAAAGGCACTCCCGGTGTATCGGCGAGAACTCGAGACGGCGAACAACGACGATCGCCGAGTCTCCATCGCGCATTGGCTCTACATGTCACTCCGCCGGCTCGGCCGCAATGATGAAGCGACAGCAGTCGCCGCAGAGTTCTCGCGACAGATGAACGTGATCGAGAACGGGACGTACCACGAGCTCATGCTGATGTACCGCGGGCTCATGTCACCGGATTCCGTGTTGACCGTTGGTCCGAACGGCGAAATGAGCGTCACGGATGCGACGGCCGCATATGGGCTGGCAAACTGGCACTGGTACAACGGACGTCGCGCCGACGCCGAGCGCACCTGGCGCCGCATCATCGAGGGCGGGCAGTGGGGGGCGTTCGGCTACATCGCGGCTGAAGCCGAGTTGGCGCGAGAGCGCCCGTGAGCAAGGCCGGCCTGACGCGCTATGCCGCGTTCATGCGCGCGCTCAACGTGGGTGGGCACGTGGTAAAAATGGATCTGCTGAAGAGCATTTTTGTGAAGCTCGGCCATAAGAACGTCGAATCGTTCATCGCGAGCGGGAACATCGTCTTCGAGTCGTCGTCGCGGAGTGGCGCCGCGCTGGAGAAGAAGATCTCGGAGGCACTGAAGTCCGCGCTCGGCTACGAAGTCGCGTCATTCCTCCGCACAGCAGCCGAGTTGAGTGAAATCGCCGCGTACACGCCCTTCAAGGGCATTGATGACGGCCCGACGTATGTCGTTGGGTTCCTTGCGGCGCCGCTCGACGCGGCAACGACCAAGAAGCTGATGGCGCTACGGTCAAAGGCGGACCGCATCCACGTGTGTGGACGTGAGTTCTGGTGGTACTCGGACAACAGGCAGAGCGAACCCACTTTTACAACAGCGGTGATGGAGCGAACGCTTGGTCAGCGCACGACGCTCCGAAATCTGCGGACAGTGCGCAAGATGGCCGCGAAGTGGGGGAGTTGAGCCACGAGTTGAGCCGGGAGTTGAGCCGGGAGTTGAGCCGGACGACGCGTTCAGCGGCGGCCGCCATTTCCCGCTCGATGTCCACCGCACGCTTGGGCGCGGCCGCTGAGAGATTCTCTCGTCCGTTCGGCGTCACGAGAATCATGTCTTCGATCATGATGGCGATCTGCTTGAGCGGGATGTAGAGCTTCGGCTCGATGGTGATCACCATTCCCGCAGCGAGGGGCACCGTCCAGTCGCGACCATCGGTGGTTTCGAGCCCAACGTGGTGGCCGATGTCACGCACTCCGGCACCGTAGCGCGTGTACTTGGTGATGCCCAGGTTCCGATTGATGTAGTGGGTGGGGGAGGGCATCACGCCCCACACGAGATCGGCGCCCATCGTGCCCGGATTTTCATTCCGGTCGAGGCCGTGTTTCTTGAACACCAGCGCTGCAGCCCTGACTACATCGAGCATCATCACCCCCGGCCGCACGGCTGCGATGGCAGCTTCCTGCGCCTCGAGCACGATGTTGTAATACTTGAGCTGGTCGGGCGTGAACTTTCCAGAGACGGGGAGCGTGCGGCAGATGTCCGACGCGTACGTGTTGAATTCAGCGGCCCCGTAGTCAACGAACAACAGGTCGCCGTCTTGCATGCTGCGGTTCACTGCCTTGTAGTTCTCACCCATCACGGTGAAGAATGTCATCGAGTTCGGTCCTGACCCGATGATCGGTGCGAACGACGCGCGCTGCGAACCGTTCTTTTTCCACTCGTATTCGAGCAGCCCTGCGGCCTCGAGATCGTTCATACCCGGTCTTATGGAACGCATCAGTACACCCATCGACTCGGCACTGATGCTCGCTGCCGCGCGAAGCGACGCGATCTCGAACGAATCCTTGACAAGCCGCATGCGCTTGATGAGAGGCGACACGTCTTTCACATCACGGTCGCCGATGCGTCCCGCAATGGACTGCGAAATCTGTTCCTCAACGGAACGGGGTGCCAGCATGCCGAGTGGCGCATACAGCGAATCGAACGAGGTCGGGAGATACACGGTTCTTGCGGGTCCGACGATTTCATTGACGCGCTGCAGGAATTCGCGAACGCGATAGACCTCGCTGATTCCCGTGGCACGGACCGCATCAGGGCCCGGCGAGAGCCTCTGGCGCGGAATGTTCCACGGGGCGCGCCGGAACAATGAGTCTTCGTGCGGAAACTGTGCACCGGCAAACTGAAACGAGTCAGGCAGAAAGAGCGCCGTCCGGAGTGCGCCAGCGCGCGCGTTCGGTCGCGAGTCCGGCGCGATGACAAGCACCGCGTAGGGCGACTCGACGCCGGTGAGATACCAGAAGTTTGCGTCCTGCTTTGGAAGTTCGTGATTCCCAACGAGGTACCGGCCGGGAACGATGATCGCGGAGCCCTTCACCTGTGCAGCAAGGCTGGCTCGGCGCTCGGCGTACGCCGAGCTGGGAAACGCAACCGGACTCTGTGCAAACGCCACAGCACCCGCCGGACCGAGTCCGGCGAGCGCCGCGGCTATCACTCCCCGAAAACGCACCAGTCGGCCGCTACGGCACGATTGTGCAATTCTGTCCCGCCGGGCACGGCGGAGCTATTGGCGAAAGCCCCAATCGGCGGAGCTCCGCGTTGAACGCGGTTAGATCCGTGGCATACACCCTGTCCATGCGGTCGGTTTGTGTCTTCAGCAGCGCCGAGTATTCACGGAAGAGCGCCGGCCACGTGGCCAGGGGCGCACCATCGCCGCGCTGTGTCATGGAAAGAAGGTTCGCCATTCGATTGTTGATCCGAATGGGGAAGTTGAGCGGATCCTGCCCGCTCCGGTTCTTGACCTGATAGATGTCGTCCTCGACGTCACTCACGTTGGCGGTGAGTTGATCACCGGTTGATTTGAGCTTCGCGTCGTTGTTCTTCGACAGGCGGTCTTCGGCATCCGTTTTGATACGCCGTGCGTCGATCACCGCCTGATTCGCCTCGTTCACCTTGGCGAATATCTGCATCGAGAACGCGAACTGCGCGCGAAGATCCGCGTCGCTGACGTCCGTGAACATCGGGTTTCGCGTAACGCGGAAGTTTTGCGTCTGCGTGTTGCCGTCAGCGGTGAGTCGAACTTTGTACGTGCCAGGCGGGGCCGCGGGTCCCTGCGTGCTCGCCCCCCACAGGATCATTCCCGGGAACGTCACGGCCGGCGGGTACCGAAGATCCCAGTTGATGCGGTTGAGTCCCGCCCGATTCGACGCTGTCGGGTTGAATCCACCGCGCCCGCCGCCGCCAGCGCCCGCATTCGCCGCGCTTGCAGCAGGCGGCCCGAACGTGCGAATCACCTTGCCCGTCGAGTCGAGCACGTCAACGCTGACGCTTCGCGCGGGGTTCTTGAGCCAATAGATAAAGCCTGCGCCGGTGGTGGACCGAATCGCATTCGGTGGCGAAAACAGCCACGACGGCGCCGCCGCAACTTCGGCGTTGTACTGCCGGATCGGGCCAATGTCGTCGAGCACGTAGAAGCCGCGTCCGTGTGTCGTGATGACAAGATCGTTTTTCTCGACGATAAGGTCCGCCACCGGGACGTCCGGCAGGTTCAGCGACAGTGATTCCCACGTGTCGCCGTCGTTGTACGAGATGTAGACGCCGTGCTGGCCCGCCGCGTATAGCAGGCCCTTTCGCGTGGGATCCTCGCGGATCGCGTGCATCCAGTCGTCGGCGCGAATGCCGTTCACGATCCTGGTCCACGTTTTCCCGAAGTCGCGCGTGCGGTAGAGATACGGCGCCTTGTCGTCGAGCAGCGGACGGCGCGCCGAGAAGTAGGCGGTGCCGTCGTCGAACTGCGATGCGTCGAACTGACTGACGCGCGCAAAATCCGGCAGGTCTTTCGGCGTGACATTCGTCCACACTTTGCCGCCGTCGCGTGTCACGTGCACGAGTCCGTCGTCAGATCCGGTCCAGATGACGTTGACGTTCCGCTTGCCGGGCGCCACGGAGAAGATCACCGCATACATCTCTGGGCCGTTCATGTCGCCGGTAATCGGGCCACCCGAGTGACCCATCGTCATCGGGTCGTGTCGGGTGAGGTCGCCACTGATCGCCGTCCACCGTCGTCCGCCATCGGTGGTCTTCCAGAGTCGCTGCGACGATACAAAGAGAAGCTTCGAGTCGGCCTTCGAGAAGATGATCGGGAAGGTCCACTGCCAGCGCTCGGGAACCTCGCTCGACGGTTCGCCGGAGTAGAACCACGGATACGGGTTCACTTCGCGACTGTAGCCCGTTCGCCGGTTGAACTTGTTGACGTACCCGCCGTTGTTGGTGCCCGAGTAAAAAAGATCCGGGTCGTTCGGGTCTGGCGCGATGTAGCCAGGCTCGCCGCCACCGGCTCGGTACGCCACTGCCACTCCGCCAGCCGCCAACTCGACGTCACTCCGCGGTGCGGCGGGAGCGCCGCCACGTCCGCCGCGCCCACCGCGCCCACCGCGCCCACCGCCGCCTTGGTTCCAGTCGCTCGGAATGCACAGAGTCGAGTTGTCCTGCTGCGAGCCGCACACGTGATACGGCGTGTGCGCCGTCGTGATTACGTGGTAGAACTGTTCGGTTGGGTAATCCTGATCGGTCCACGACCGGCCGTTGTCGACCGATACTGCGCCGCCGCCGTCGTTCGCTTCGATGAGGTGCTGCGAATTGTCGGGATCGATCCAGAGGTCGTGCTTGTCGCCGTGCGAACCGCCGATGGACTGCATCGTCTTGCCACCGTCTGTGGACCGGAAAAGCGACGTGTTCTGCATGTAGACGATGTCGGCGTTCTTCGGGTCCGCGTGCACGTGCGTGTAGTAGAACGCGCGCTGACGGATGTTGCGGCTGTCGTTGATGAGCGACCATGTGCGGCCCGCGTCATCGGACCGGAAAAGCCCACCGCTGTCGTTTTCGTAGAGCGCATAGACGCGATTCGGATTCGCGCCCGACACCGCGACACCGATTCGGCCGACGACACCTGCCTGCGGGAATCCGGGCGCTCGCGTGATCTCCGTCCACGTCTCGCCAGCGTCGGTGGACTTGAACAGCCCGGAGCCCGGACCGCCACTCGACATCGTGTACTCCTTACGGAACGCCTCCCACATGGAGGCGTACATCACGTTCGGGTTCGTGCGGTCAATCGTGATATCGATCGCGGCCGTCTTGTCGTCGCGATAGAGCACCTTGCGCCACGTCTTGCCGCCGTCGGTGCTCTTGTAAACACCGCGGTCGGCATTGGGAGCGCTCATCTTGCCGAACGCCGCGACAAAAACGATGTCGGGGTTCAGCGGATTGATGCGGATTTTCGAAATGTTCTCGCTCGACGCGAAGCCGATGTGCGACCACGTCTTGCCGGCATCGGTGCTTTTGTAGACGCCGTCGCCCGACATGATGTTGCCGCGAATGCACGTCTCGCCCATTCCGATGTACACGATGTCGGGATTCGATTCCGAGACGGCAACAGCACCCACCGACGCACTGTTGATCTGGCCATCAGTGACCGGTTCCCAGTTTTCCCCAGCATCGGTGGTCTTCCAGAGTCCGCCGCCAACAGCGCCGAAGTATCCCTCGTTCGGGCGACCACGTACGCCGCTCACGGCAATCGAGCGGCCTCCTCGATCGGGCCCAAGCGCCCGCCACCGATAGTTGCTCATGAGCCCGGAATCGAGCGCCGCACGTGCGGCACCCACGATCGTTCCCCGCGCCTCGACGGCGCGGTCTGACTGCCAACCGGCTGCGAGGGTCAGCACGCCCGCGGTCACAAGCGCGAGTGCGGTCATCGGATGACGGAAACGCATCGGTAACTCCTCAGTCAAATAATCGCGCGGCCTACTTCACCGGCGCGGGAACAGTAAGCGTGATGCCATGGGCGCTGAGCGTGGCGCTCATCGCGTTCGCCTTTGCGATGAATGCATTCGCCTCAGAGATGGCGCGTGGCAGCGCGGACTTGGCGCTGTTGTACTGCCTCATCACTGCCGGGCTCGGTGTTTCCCAGAACGCGGTCACAGCTCCTTTGGCTGCTGTGATCTGGCCGAGCACGTTGTTCGGATCGGCAGCCGCTCCGCCGCGTCCGCCGCCACCGCCTAGTACGAGTAGCTACCTGCCTATCTCCTGCGGGTGCCCGCACCTCCCATTCCACTACTCCTACCCGACGAGCGTGCAGCGCGTCCGCCGCCACCGCCGCCACCGCCGCCACGACCACCGGCCGGCGCAGCGGCGCCACCCGCGCCGAACTTGCGACGAACGCCGTCGAAGTCCTTGGTGAACGCCTCGAACTGCGTCTTGACCGCCGCCGGAATGCTGGCACCGTCGCGCACCTTTGGCGTCGCGTCGGTGATCTGCCTATTGAGCGCGTTCAACGCCCCCTGCGCATCCGTCGCGCGCTGTTGCATGGCGTGCAGTTCATTCGCCACATCGTCGTACCTCCGGCGCTCGGAGGCGGCGAGCCGCACCGCCGGGTCACCAACAATGCGCAGTTGCTTGCTGTCGAGCACCGCGTTGTTGGCAACGAGCTGAACCGTGTATGTGCCCGGGACGACGTACGGCGCATCCGCGCCACCACCGCCGAACCCGCCCCGACCACCGCCGCCGCCACCGCCGTCGTCTTCACCCGCTGCGCACGGATCGGCCGGAAGGTATCCAGGCTCAGGAAGCGGTTGCGGAATGCCGGGCACGGGCGGGCTTCCGCCGCGCCCAACGCCGCCGCCACGCCCGCCGCCACGCCCGCCGCCACGCCCGCCGGGCGCCGTCGCCGGTGCAATTCCAGCCGCGATGGGCTCGCCGCGCTGGTCCCAGCATACGGTTTGGATGCCGGCCATGTTCTTCGCCGCCGGTATGCTAAGCGAGCGGATCGTCCGACCACCGCTCACGATGCGCACGCCGAGACCCGGCACTGTGCGCTTGAGGTTGAAGGCAAGAACCGCGTCGAGCGGCGGATTCTCACCAGCGAACACCTGATGGCCCCAGAACTCATCGTTCCGGTTGTCCATTCTCTTCCACTGCAAGGCGGGACCGGGCGTGAACAGCTTCGCATCGGCCATTGCCGCGGCCGCGTACTCCTGAATCGGCGAAAGGTCGTCGAGAATCCAGATGGACCGGCCGTGCGATGCTATTAGCATGGCGTTGTCGCGCGGGTGTAGCGTGATCTCGTCAACTCGCACGGTCGGGAAATTCCCCTTCAGGCGCCGCCAGTTGCCGCCTCGATCGAGCGAGACGAAGAGCCCGGTTTCGGTGCCGACATACAGCACGTCCGGGTTCTTTGTGTCTTCTGTGAGCGTGCGCGTCACTTCACCGGCAAGGCCGTTCGTCGTGCGCGTCCACGTCGCGCCGAAGTCCTTTGTGACCCAGATATGCGGGCCATAGTCGTTGAGGCGATGATTGTCGACGCTGACGTACGCGGTTGCGGCGTCGAAGCGCGACGGCACGACGCGGGAGACGAAAGCGCCCGCCGGGAAGCCAGGCATGCGGTTCGTGACGTTCGTCCACGACCTGCCGCCGTCGCGCGACATGGAGACGGTGCCGTCGTCGGTTCCGGCATAGTACACACCGCCCTGTCGCGGCGACTCGGCCAAAGCGACGATCGTCGGCCAACTCGAGATTCCATCGTTACTGGCGATCTGGATGTCGCTCCCCTTGAGCCCCATCGTGACGATGGTATCGCGGTCGGCGTTGCTCGTAAGATCGGGGCTGAGCACCGTCCACGAGTCACCGCGGTCGGTTGATTTGAAGACCTTGTTCGCCGCCACCAGCAGCGTGCCCGGATCATGCGGCGAGAACATCAACGGCGTGTCCCAGTGAAATCGGTAGCTCTCGCCGGAGTCCGCGGGCGGCGACACGTTCGCGGCGGTCGGGCGGATGCTCTTCGATTCGCCCGTGACCGTGTTCTTGCGCGTGAGGTTGCCGTTCTGGGACTCGGTGTAAACGATGCGCGAATCGCGCAGGTCGGGAATCGCGACAAAACCGTCGCCGCCCTGAATCTGGAACCAGTCGTAGTTGTAGATGCCGCCGGCGTGCCGCGAACGGCTCGGTCCGCACCAATTGTAGTTGTCCTGCATGCCGCCACAGACGTTGTACGGCGTCTCCATGTCAAAGCCGACGTGGTAGAACAGCCCGACAGGGAGATTCGGGAGGAAGACCCAGGTCTTCGCCCCGTCCCACGACGTCGCTATGCCGCCGTCGTTGCCGGTGATGATGTGATCGGAGTTGTTCGGGTTGATCCATATGGCGTGGATGTCGTCGTGCGTGACGAATGCGGCGTCGGTCGCCCAGGTGAGGCCGCCATCGATCGTCATCTGCAAGCCGACGCCGCCCATGAACACGCGGTCGGGGTTGTTCGGATCGATCCGCACCTGACTGAAGTACATGGGACGCGGGTTGTTGGTGCTCGTCTTGCGCCAGGTCGTTCCGCCGTCGTCCGAGCGATATGTCCCGGTCCCAGCGGCCGGCTGATCGGGGCCGCCTCCCTGCGGGCCGCCACGACCGCCGGCGCCGGCGGGGCCTTCGACGTTGGCAAACAACACATCCGCCGAACGCCGGTACACATCGAGACCGATTCGACCGAGCGAGCCGGACGCGAGTCCCGGGCTGGCAAGCTTCGTCCATGTCTCGCCCCTGTCCGTGGACTTCCAGATCGCCGAACCCGGGCCCCCGCCGTTCATGCAGCAGGCGGTGCGGCGGCGCTGATACATAGAGGCGTACATGATCCGCGGGTCAGTCAAGGAAATCACGAGGTCGTTCGCGCCCGTGTCCTGGTCGCCCGGCAACACGTTGCGCCAACTGCCCCCGCCGTCGGTGGATTTGAAGACGCCGCGATCGCCGCCCGGGCCGAACAGCGGACCTGTTGCGGCAACGAAAACGATATCGTTGTTGTTCGGATCGAGCACAACGCGGTTGATATGCTTTGAATTCTCAAGACCGATATGCGCCCACGTCGTGCCGCCGTCGGTGGACTTCCACATACCGTCGCCCCACGACGTCGTCTGCCGATTGTTCGCCTCGCCCATGCCGACATACACGATGTCGGGATTGAGCTGCGACATGGCGATGGCACCGACGGAAAGCAGACCCTTGTCCTGGGCCAGCGGCATCATCAGCGCGCCGTTGCTCGTCGTCTTCCACAGACCGCCGTGAGCGGTCCCGACGTACCAGATCGCTGGATTGGCCTCGTACACCGCGATGTCCGCAATGCGGCCCGACATGGTGGCCGGCCCGATCGACCGGAAGTGGAGCTTGTCGAACTCGGTCGCGACTGGGGCCTGAGCCGCCAGCGGCAGGGCAATGAAGGCGAGCGCGAGTTTCAGCGTGGGGGCAATCCTGGACATCGGACCTCCGGCAGGTCAACGGGTCGGCCCATCGAATCATCCGGGCCGGGGCAGGGTGAAGATGTTAACGTCGGATGCGTGGGACGGCGAGCGAATCCCGCTAACCGGTCAAATCGCTCAACCGCACGTTTCAACTACGCAATCGCGACATCCGGCGCTGCACAGACCGCCGCCCGATTCACGCCTGGCGCCTTTTTGCCCTGAGGATTTCTGATGACGTACCCGAACACCGCTCCAAACGACAACTCCGCCGCGCCATTCGAGCCGCTCTCGAGCTACAGAGAGTATCCGCCGGACGAAATGCTCGCGCGGAGCCGCGCTTTCGCCGCCGAGATGCAACGGAGGCGCACAACGCGCCACTTCAGCGATCGGCCGGTGGCCCGCGAAGTCATCGAAAGCTGCATTGAAACGGCTGGAACGGCGCCGAGTGGTGCACATCAGCAGCCGTGGCATTTCGTTGCCGTGAGCGATGCGGACGTGAAGGCCGCAATCCGGCGCGAAGCCGAAGTGGCCGAAGCTGAGTTTTACACCACGGCGCCACATGAATGGCTCGCGGCGCTCGCGCCGCTTGGCACCGTCCAGAACAAGCCGTATCTGGAAGCCGCCCCGTGGCTGATCGCTGTGTTCGCGCAGCGCTACGGACTCGCGCCCGACGGAACCCGTGCTACGCACTACTACGTGAGCGAATCGGTCGGCATTGCTTCAGGATTTCTCCTTGCCGCACTCCACAACGCAGGTCTCGTATCGCTGACTCACACGCCGAGCCCGATGGGTTTCCTGAGCAAAGTGCTCGAAAGGCCCGCAAATGAAAAAGCGATTATGCTCGTGGTAACCGGCTATCCGGCCGACGACGCCAGCGTCCCCCGCCTTTCCCGAAAGCCGCTGGCAAATATCTCGACCTTTCGATGACCACTCGGTGACCAGTCAGTGACCACGGGATGAGCGGCGCGCCTCAGACGACTGACGAGCTGGACGCCCGACTTTCGGAGCCCGGCGACGCAGTGGTGGCGGCGCTCGCGGAGTGCCCGGGCGACATCGTCGTGCTTGGCGCCGGGGGCAAGATGGGTCCCACCCTCGCCCGCATGGCCGCGCGGGCGGCCCCGGATCGGCGCGTCACGGCCGTGTCGCGATTCTCGTCTGAAGGCGCGGAACAGGCGCTCACCGCTGCCGGCGTCGAGACGCGACGCTGCGATCTGCTCAACGCCGATGAGGTCGCCACGCTCCCCGACGCGGCCAACGTGATTTTCATGGCCGGGCAGAAGTTTGGCGCGACCGACGCGCCGGAACGCACATGGGCTCTGAATGTCGGCGTGCCCGAGATTTGCGCGGCGCGTTACGCGTCGTCGCGAATCGTCGCGTTCTCGACTGGAAACGTGTACCCGCTTGTCCCGATCGAGGGTGGCGGCGCTCGAGAGACAGATGCCACTGGCCCCGTCGGGGCGTACGCCGAATCGTGCCGGGCCCGGGAACAGGTCTTCGAGGCTGCGGCCCGGCGCGGTACGCGCGTCGCAATCGTGCGACTCAACTACGCGGTGGCGCTCACGTACGGCGTGCTCACCGACCTGGCTGTCAGAATCGCATCCGGCACGCCGATTGCTCTGGCCATGGGGTACGTCAACATCATCTGGCAGGGGGACGCGAATCGTGCGGCCATCGAGTTGCTGGCGCACGCGTCGTCGCCCGCGCGAATCGTCAATGTCACCGGCGCAGAGCCGTTGTCGGTGCGCGCGCTCGCCGTGGAACTTGGCAAACGACTTGGACGCGAGCCGATGTTCAGCGGCACAGAATCGCCGGACGCTTTACTCGGTGACTCGTCGTTGATGCGCACCCTCATCGCGCCGCCTGCCGTTTCCGTCGCGACGATGCTCGAATGGACCGGCGATTGGGTTGCTGCGGGCCAGCCGCTCCTCGGCAAGCCGACGATGTTCGATGTGCGGGATGGGAAGTTCTGATGGATATCGCAACGCATTCCCTCCTGGGCCGCGGCTGCGTCATTCCGGCGCACCCGCTCGTACTCACGGCCACTCGCATACTCGACGAGCGACGACAGCGCGCGCTTACGCGCTATTACATGGATGCCGGTGCCGGCGGCGTGGCCGTCGGCGTGCACACCACCCAGTTCGCGATTCGCGACCGGGGGCTGTACGAGCCGGTGCTCGCGCTGGCCGCCGAGACCGTTCGTACGGGGCTGGCGGGCTCCCCGCGCCCGTTCCTGAAGGTCGCCGGCGTGATTGGCCTGACTTCGCAGGCCGTTCGCGAAGCAGAAATCGCCGCGGCGCTGGGCTACGACTGCGCACTGCTCAGCCTCGGAGCACTGCCGCGCGCCACCGATCAGGAGCTCATCGCTCACTGCCGCTCGGTCGCTGCGGTACTCCCGCTATTCGGCTTCTATTTGCAGACCGCCGTCGGCGGGCGCGCGCTGAGCTACGATTTCTGGCAGGCGTTCTCGGAGATCGAGAATGTCTGCGCCATCAAGATCGCGCCGTTCAACCGGTATCAAACGCTGGATGTCGTACGCGCAGTGGCGGAGAGCGGCCGTCGCGATATCGCACTCTACACGGGCAACGACGACAGCATCGTATCGGATCTCATCGCGTCGTTCCCATTCGGCGACGGAACGACCCGCATCGTCGGTGGTCTGCTCGGCCAATGGGCTGTGTGGACTCGGCGGGCCGTCGAGCTTCTGGCCGCGGTTCACGCTGCGCGAGCCAATGGAGCAGTCCCGTCACAGCTGATGGCCGGCGGCGCCACGCTAACGGCCGCAAACGCCGCGATCTTCGACGCGCAGCACGGATTCGCCGGATGCATCCCCGGAATTCATGAAGTGCTGCGCCGCCAGGGGCTGCTCGAAGGCACGTGGTGCCTGGACCCGGCCGAACAACTTTCGCCGGGGCAGTCCGAAGAGATCGCACGCGTTTGTGCAGCGCATCCGGAACTGTCCGATGACGAGTTCGTCGCCGAGCGTCGCGACCGGTGGCTACGATAGCGACGGGACGTCGCCACAAACTGCGGACGCTTGGCATCGTGGCCGGCTCCGTCGCTCTTGCGCTCATAGGCACACGCGCGTGGTTGCTGCGTGATCCGGAGCCTCACTTCCGCGAACGACACTCCGGACTGGCCTCGGTCCAGGTAAGCGACGTCCGGCTGGACCGTGCGATGCGTGAAGAAGACGTCGTCGTCCACGACAGCAGCGGCTTGCGAGTGGAAATGCGCGTCCGCCGCCGAGCCGACACAGCTGCGAGCACACCGTCTCCGCTCCTCGTCCTCCTCGGCGGTCATATGTCCGGAAAGGAATCCGCGTCGCTCATAGCCGATCCTCGCGAATTCGTCGTCGCTTCACTCTCATATCCGTTCGATGGCAATGAGCGGGTGACTGGCGTCGCCGTGGTCGGCGAGGTCCCGGGCATCCGCCGCGCGATCTGGGACACGCCACCGGCTGTGATGCTGGCGCTCGACTACCTCCTGACGCGACCGGATGTCGATCCTGCACGCGTCGAGCTCGTGGGTGCAAGTTTTGGCGTACCGTTCGCGGCCGTCGTTGGTGCGCTCGATCCGCGTGTGAAACGGGTCTGGCTCGTGCAGGGCGGCGGCGATCCATACACGCTGATTCTCGCCGGCCTGCAGTCCGAAATCGGGTTCATGCCTGCGCGAAAGTTCGGCGCCGCGCTGGCCAGCACGCTTGCGTCTGGGCCGCGGTTCGCACCGGAACGCTGGGTGTCGCGCATCGCCCCACGCCCTGTCATGATGGTCAACACTCTCGACGACGAGCGGATTCCGCGCTCCACAGCCGAAGCGCTGTACGCAGCGGCGCGCGAGCCCAAAACAATCGTGTGGCTACCCGGTCTGCATGTGCAGCCCAACCGGCCCGACGTGCTTGGCGCGCTCGTCGATGCCGTGCTCAGTGGGGCGAGATAGGCTCCGGCGCCACGTCAGCGAGTCCGTGGTGATCAATCGCGAACGGAACGATCTCGCCGAGCGGCACGACCGCAGCGCGAACTGCGTCGACATTGTCTGCAGCACTGAGCACGAATACGCAGCCGCCACCCGACGCACCCATCGCTTTCGCACCGCACGCTCCGGCACCGTGCGCTCGCATCACGATCTCATCAATGCGAGCAGTCGGGATCGAGGGGTGAAGCTCACGCTGGTGCAACCAATGTTCCGCGATCATCGCTCCGAGTGTGTCGATGTCGCCCGACTCGAGCATTTCGGCCATGCCGGCAGCGAGTGTCTTCATGGCAAGGAGCGCTCCACGTACGCGCGGATCGCGGTCACGGTAAGCATCGATCACTGCGTGAATCGTGCTCCCGGAGACTCGTGATTCACCCGTGTAGACCAGAATGCCCCGGCGTTCGAACTCCGCGGCCGTTTCGCTGGAAACCGGAATCCTGTTTACCGCGACCGCTTCGGTGAATGTCAGGGCGAGCGCGCCGCCGTACGTCGCGGCGTAGTGGTCCTGCCTGCCGCCTGCGATTCGCATCTCTTCCACTTCGATACTGCGCCCTGCTTCCGCGATCGCTGCGCGATCGTGCTCGACGCCGCGCCATCGGTCCAGCGCACCCAACACCGCGGCACTCGCTGCCGACGAGCCGCCGAGCCCTGAACTCACGGGAAAGTCGCTCGTGAGCTCGACTCGTACGCCCGACACTCCCGCACGACGGAGAGCGGCTGCGACGAGCGGGTCCGTGGATGTCGGCGCTCCCGCCGCGGCATCGGGGCGATACGTTTCGTCGGCACGCACCGTGGCGGTCGCATAGCGGTTGATCGCCACGTTGCACACGAATCCGCCTTGTTCGTCGCAGTAAGGCGGAACATCGGTCCAGCCGCCGCCCAGGTCGACGCGCGTGGGTGCGCGAACGATGACTGTGCGGGAAGCAGCGGTAGAGAATTCCACGTTGGCGGGAAGATACTGTGTCTCCAGAACGCCAGTCAGACAGCGATTCGAAGAATTCCGATGAGGCAGCGGCGACGATTCACGTCGTGTCGCACACGCATTGGGATCGCGAGTGGTACCTGCCGGCCGCGCGCTTTCGCCAGCGTCTCGTCGCCCTCGTTGACGAGCTGATTGCCGATCCGCCGGCCGGCGGCGCGACTTTTCTCCTCGACGGGCAGATGGTCGTGATTGAGGACTATCTGGACGTGAAACCCGACCGCACGAGCGCTCTGACCGCGTTGCTCGCGAGCGGCGCCGTTGAGGCCGGTCCGTGGTATGTGCTCGCGGACGAACTCATTCCCGGTGGTGAGGCGCTTGTCCGCAACCTGCTGGCCGGCAAGCGGATGCTCGCGCGGCTCGGCGCGAACGCACCGCCGGTGCTCTACTGCCCGGATTCGTTCGGACATCCAGCGGCGCTTCCGGCGTTGGCCGTCGGGTTCGGCCTGCCATTGGTGATTCTGTCCCGCGGCTTTGGCGGTGCTCGCTGGCCCGACGGCGACACAGTGCGGTGGATTGCTCCGAGCGGCGACGAAGTCGTGCTCTACCATCTCTCGCGAAAAGGGTACGACATCGGCGAAAACCTCCCGACCGATGCGGCGCAGTCGCGCGATCGATGGGCGTCGCTGCGCGACGACCTCCTCGGTCGCTCTCGCCTGGGCGTGGCCTTGCTTCCAAACGGCGCCGATCATCACGCACGGCAGGAAGGACTCGGCGCGGCGATCGCCGCGTTGGCCGAAGCCGCCAAACCAAACGATGTGCGCGCCGGATCGTTGAGTGGATTCGCCGCGGATGCCGTGGCGCGCGCGGCCAATCGGAAACTCGCTTTTGTCCGTGGCGAGCTGCGCGACTCTTACGGTTTCACCTGGACGCTGCAGGGTACGTTCGGCACGCGGGCACACCAAAAGCGCCGCAATGCGCACGCAGAAAGACTTCTGGTTCGCGATGCCGAGCCGTGGGTGGCACTCGCCGCGCGCCGCAGCGGGCCGTCGCTCGCATCGCTCGCATCGCTCGCATCGCGCGCATCGCTCGTGAACGCTGCGTGGAAATCGCTCCTGCTGTGCCAGCCGCACGACACGCTCTGTGGCTGCTCGACCGACGAAGTCGCGCGCGCCATGGACGTGCGGCTCGACGAAGCCATCGCGCAGGGTGCCGGCCTCCGGGACGACGCAATCGTCGACCTCATCGGGTACTCGCCAGACAGCGCTCGCGTGCATCGCGAGAGATGGACACCGATGGCGGTCGTGCGCAATGCAGCGGCTCGGCCGCGGGGTGGCGTGGCGATCATTTGTTTGTCGTCGTTCGTGTCGGACGTCAAGGTCGGCGCCAACGCGTCGCCCGGCGCTGTGGAGACGGCCAAGCCGCGCACGCCGGCGCTCATTGGCGTGACGTCGCTCCAGATTCTTGGTCGCCGGGTCGAACACGAACGAACCGAGGCGCCGCGCCACTATCCTGATGACGACATCGTACAAGTCACCGAAGTGGCCGCATGGATTCCAGAAGTGCCGGGGTATGGCATCCGAAGTTTCCCGCATCAGTCGCGTATGCGGCGGTCGCTCCCGCCGAATCCGGTCGTCGTAGAAGGCAGCTCGATCGGCAATGGGCTCGTGTCGGTGAGCGTTGATGACAACGGCCGCGTTTCAATCACAGACGTTGCTACCGGACGGACGATTGACAGCGTCGTGCAGTGGGAAAGCCGAACCGATCGCGGCGATCTCTACACGCCTTCGATTCGCGAGCCGCGGCTGACCCCGGCGTTCCGGAGCTCGCGTGTGCTGCACAAGGGACCCGTCCGCGCGACCATCGAAGCCCGGTGGACGTTGCGCGCGGCGCGAGAGCGCGTGGATGTTCGGCTCCGGCTAATCGTTGATGCCGACGCACGTTTTGTGCGCGTGCACGTCGACGGCGTAAACACAGTACTCGACCATCGACTGCGACTCGGGTTCTCCACCGACGTGAGCAACGCCCGCGTATTTGCCGACGCGATGTTCGGCCCGGTCGAGCGAGTAGAGCCAGACGTATCACCGTCTGACCACGCCATGGAGGCGCCCCCGCCCACCGCGCCACTCCACCGGTACGTCTCTCTTTTTGGCGATTCGAACGGAGCTACGCTCTTCTCCGACGGGCTAGGCGAGTACGAAGCGCGCGGCGACGGAAACGTATTCGTGACGCTCGTGAGATCGGTAACCGAACTATCGCGCAACGATCTCCCCGAGCGGCCCGGACACGCTGGCTGGCCGACGCACACTCCGGAAGCGCAGTGTGTCGGGCCGTTTGCCGCGGAGTTCGCTTTCATGCTGCACGGAACGCGATCGGCGCCGACTCTCGACGCGATTGAGCACAGCGCAGACGACGTCCTCCTCCCACTCACCGGTGCGACGCTGCGATCGGCACTCGTCGTTCCGCCGCCCGTGACTGGAGTGGAACTCGAGGGAGCAGGGCTTGCCTGTTCCGCTATTACCGAGAGCCAGGATGGAGATTGGATCGTGCTGCGCTGCGTAAACGTGACGGACGGGCCGTGCACGGGTTCGTGGCGAACCGGATTCAGCATCGTCGAGGCGCGCATGGCGCGGCTGGACGAGACGCCAGGAGAGCCCCTCGCCATAGCGGACAGTCGGATCGCCTTCAGCGCAGGGCCGCGCGGCATCGTCACGATTCTCGTGCGGTGATCGTAGTCTTGCTGCGGCCACCGCTCGGCGCGAAGCTTTGATCACGACAATTTCTGCCAGCCACTTACAGGGGTTCTGGATGACGCATCTCGTTTCAGGTTCGCATCGCCGCGCATTCGCGCTTTCTGCAATCGGAGCGTTCGGCATTGTTGGCGCCCTGCTGGCCGGCACCGCAACGCCCGCGGCTGCGCAGGGCGCGGCACGAGGCGTCTACTACCCGCCGGCGGGCGACGCATGGGAACGACGCAGTCCGGCGCAGGTAGGCCTCACGGCGAGGGCCGTGGACAGCGCCGTCGCAATCGCGAAGGCGAACGAATCCACGGCGCCGCGCGATCAACTCGAATCGCAACGCCGTTCGTTTGGTCGCGAACCGTTCGGCGAAGGGGTTGGCCCTTTTCGTGAACGTGGTGACGCAACTGGGATCATCATTCGCGGCGGTTACATCGTCGCCGAGTGGGGCAATCCGAATCGCGTCGAGATGACGCACAGTGTTACCAAGAGTTTCCTCACCACGACCATCGGCCTCGCGTTCGACCGCAAGATGATTGGCGCCATCACCGATCCGGTGCGCGACTACGTGGCGCCGGTTGTGGCTCTCAAGGGGCCGCCGTCGTCGGGGTCACCGCTCGTGACGGTTCCGCCGAGCGATATGGGGCGGGCCGGTTTAGATGCGGCGTCAAGCAAAGCCGTCGCGTTCGACGCGTTCGAAATGCTCGAGCCGTTTGAGTCAGAGCACAACCGCAAGATCACGTGGGAGCATCTGCTGCGTCAGACGAGCGATTGGCAGGGCACGCTCTGGGGCAAACCGGACTGGGCCGACCGGCCGAGCCGCGACACGGCCAATTGGCAGTCGCGCAATCTCAGCGAGCCCGGCACTGTTTTCGAATACAACGACGTGCGAGTGAATCTGATGGCGCTCGCGTCGCTCAGCGTCTGGCGTCGCCCGCTCCCGCAGGTGCTGAAAGAGTTTGTGATGGATCCGATTGGCGCGTCACCCACGTGGCGCTGGTACGGCTACGACAATTCCTGGATCGTGATGGACGGCCAGCTCACGCAATCGGTGTCCGGTGGCGGACACTGGGGCGGTGGAATGATCATCAGCGCCCGCGACATGGCGCGGTTCGGACTCCTCACCCTGCACAACGGCAAATGGGGCACCCGACAGCTGATTTCAGAGGAATGGATCCGAATGTCGAAGGTCCCGGGACCGGCAAACAACACGTATGGATTCGCGAACTACTACCTCAATACCGGCAAGCGACCGTTGCCGAGCGCGCCGGAACAGGCGTTTTATCACGTCGGCAACGGCAGCAACCTCGTGTATGTGGATCCCGTAAACGATCTCGTGATCGTGGCGCGGTGGCTTAACAGCACGCGCAGTCTCGACGCGATGGTGAAGGTGCTGACTGCGAAATAGCGCTCCGACAGACAAGCGCGCGGAACGATCGGCCGGCAGCGCCGGCGACCTGGTGTAGGAGCTAGGCCCGGTCCGCGAGCGCGCGGACCGGTGCTTCGCCGGACAATCGGTCGCGCCACGCATCGCCCAGGATCGTTGCCGCGACCACCGTGATGATCAGCGTCAGTCCGGGGGCGAGCGCGACCCACGGGGCCGACACGATCAGGTCGCGACCGCCGGCAATCATGTTCCCCCAGCTCGGCGCCGGCGGCTGAATGCCGAGCCCGAGAAACGACAGTCCGCTCTCGAGCATCACCGCGCTGCCTACGCCAAGCGTCGTGGCCACAAGCGCCGGACCGATCGCGTTGGGAAGTACGTGGCGCCAAAGCGTGCGCAGTGTCGGAACTCCAAGCGCTCCGGCCGCCTCGACGTACGGCCGCACCCGCGCAGCCGCGACCTCGGAACGGATCATGCGCGCCACGCCCATCCATCCCGTCGCTGCGAGCACTATCACGACGGTCGTCGTGCCCGGTTGCCAGAGCGCTGCACAAACCAACAGGAGCACCAACCGCGGAACGGCGAGCACGGTATCGGCGGCAGCCATCGCGATCCTGTCAATCGCGCCACCGTTCCAGCCGGCCAGCGCACCAACCACCGTTCCCATCGCCGCGGCCAGTACGGAGCCAAGCACGCCAACGGCCAACGAAATCCGGCCTGCGAGCATCATGCGCACAAAGAGATCACGCCCGAACCGATCGGTGCCAAGCAGGTGAAAGCCGCCGGCTTCGTCCCGCGCGAACGGCGGAAGGAGTTTTCGTGCGACCACGTCGCCAATGGCGAGCGGGTCGGCCGTGGCAAGCAACGGCACCAGCACCGCCCCGGCGGCAAGCGCTCCCAGCGCCACCACGGCCAGCTGGCTCGGACGATCGAGTGTACTCCAGCCACTTCGCGGCTTCACGTTGCCGTACTCCGTCGGCGCGGATCGAGCATAGGCAGCACCAGATCAGCGGCGAGGTTCGCCGCAATCACGGCCCCGGCATACCAGATCCCCGCGCCGAGCACGACCGGATAGTCGCGCGCAGCAATCGCAGAGAGCGTCAGGCGGCCGAGCCCCGGCCACGCGAACACCGACTCGACGAACACGGATCCCGCGACGACGCCAGGAAGTGTGAGGGCAAAAAGCACGACGAGACCGGGCAGCGCGTTCCCGGTCACGTGCCGCACGAGAACCCGCGCCCCCGACGCACCGCGCGCCCGCGCGGCCCGCACTAGATCGAGGCCAAGCACGTCCGCAAAGTTGGTGCGAGCATAGCGCGCGACCCCGGCAGCACCAACGGCGGTGAGTGTCGCCACCGGCAGAATCGCGTGCCGGGCGACGTCGATTAGATCGGCCCATCCGGTGAGTGAGACTCCAGGAGTGCGCACGCCGAACGCCGGCAATCGCATCCAGGCCGGGAGGCCGATCGTCGCCGCGCCGTACGTGAAGAACGCCACCAGGGCCAAAGCAACCCAAAAGGTCGGTGCAGCAAACACGGCCGCGGTCGCGACCGTGGCAATGCGATCCGCAGCGCGCCCGCGCCACATGGCCTGCGCCAGCCCCAGCGGAACGCCGATGGCGAACGTCAGGAGGATGGACGCGATTCCCAGCGCCAGCGACACGGGCGCAGCGTCGGCGAGCGCGCGCACGACCGGAATGTGAAGTGCAAAACTCTCACCGAGGTCGCCGCGGAGCAGCGCCCCAGCCCAACGTGCATATTGGACGGCCATAGGGCGGTCCAGGCCGAGCTCGGCGCGCAACCGCTCCGTGTCGTCGGCGGTCGCCGAAGGTGAAACGAGCAGCGTCGCGGGGTCGCCGGGCGCCATTCGCACGAGCGCGAAGATGAGCGTAACCACCAGCCAGAACAAAGCGGCCGCCCCGGCCACTCGGCGCACGATCAACGAGAAGGACACGCGTTGATAATGCGACCGGACGCTCGCACGTCAATCACCAACCTTCGGGGCGCCCCCGCTCGCGGCACACCGGGTGCCGCCACTCAGCGTCATTCGCGGGCCAGTTTGACGGCCGTTCTACTCACGGCGCTTGTCGTGTTTGTCGCCTGCGGACCACCGGCGCGACCTCCCGGTGTGGTTGTATTCGCGTCAGGCGCCGATCTGGAATCGGCTAACCCGCTGGTCACGATTCACGGACTCTCGCGGCAGGTACAGCGGTTCGTGCTCTTCACCACACTCGCCCGCTACGACAGCGCACTCGCCCCGGCACCATACCTGGCGCGCGAGTGGCGCTGGTCGAATAACAGAGCGACGCTGACCTTTTCGCTGCATACCGGTCTTACGTGGCACGACGGCACGCCGACCACGGCCCGCGACGTTGCGTTCACGCTTCTCGTGGCGCGCGATCCGCGCACGGGTTACCCGCGCGGTACGGATCTCTCGGCGATTGATACCGTGCGCGCGGCTGATGACAGCACCGTTACAATCGAGTTTGCGGACCCACAACCGCTCTTTCCGCTGGTGCTCTGCGAGCTCCCGATTCTGCCGGAGCATCTGCTCCGAGACGTGCAACGAAGCGAGATGCGGCGGGCGCCGTTCAATCTCGCGCCCGTGGGCAACGGACCGTTCCGCTTTGTCGAACGCATTCCTGGCCAGCGTTGGGTGTTCGAAAGTGATTCCACGTTCCCCGCGGCACTTGGCGGACCGCCGAACATACAGCGGCTCGTGATCGCAGTGGTGGACGAACCCACCACGAAACTCGCGGGGCTGACGAGCAGTGATCTCGATTTCGCTGGCATCGCGCCGACCATGGCAGCGCTCGCGGCTCGCGACCCGACGATTCGGGTAATGGATTATCCCATCCTGCTATCGACAGCGCTCATTTTCAACACACACCGCCCTCCGTTCGACGACACGCGTGTTCGCGCCGCAATAGACGCCTCGCTCGACCGTGACCGCATCGTACGCGCCGCGCTCGCAGGTTACGGGCGCCCGGCTGCGGGGCCGGTTCCGCCCGAAAGTCCGCTCGCCCTGGCCCGATCGCCGCTCCACGACGACGGTGTGGCCGACTCCCTGCTCGATGCAGCCGGATGGGCGCGCGGAACCGACGGGCGCCGCTCGCGCGACGGCGTTCCATTGAAGATGGAGCTGCTCACGGTCGGTAGCGGCGACAACGCGGTCGAGCAACTGATTCAGGCCGACCTCGGCGAGCGTGGCATCGCCGTCGAGATTCGCCAACTTGAGATGGGCGCCTTTCTCACACGCGCGCGCGCAGCCCCCAAGGCCTTCGACGCACTCGTGACCGGAGTCCCAGGCGACCTCTCGCTCTCCTCGCTCGGCGCGATGTACGACTCGCGCCAGCGGGGCGGAGCACTCGACTACGGCGACTACCACACGCCGGAACTCGACGCGCTGTTTGGCGTCGCCCGGCGCGCCGCCGCCAACGATCTTCCCGACGCGTGGCGAGCCATTCAAACCGTGCTCGCGCGCGACGTGCCGGCCGTGTGGATCTATCACTCGCGCGGATTGCAGGGCGTCTCGCGCAACATTGAGAATGTGACGTTCGACCTCCGCGGCGAGCTGGAATCGATCGCGCGCTGGCGCGTCACACCGCGCTGACCATGTTGCTGCTGACACGCGAACAGCTCGCCAAGCGACGACAGATTGCGGCCGGTGCTCTGAAGCCGCTCGCCGACTCGCTCACGGCGGACCTCGAGCCGCTCCTCAGCGCTCCGCCATTCGTGCCCGATGGCAAGGCGCTCCTTTCCCGCATTGGAGGTCGGTGCGAAACCGACGGCACCGATCTCGAGTTCAACCCCCACTCGCCGCACGCGCATCGCTGCCCCGCGTGCGGGCGCATACACACTGGCGACTGGCACGACCGCTGGTGGTTCTACCCGTACCACCTCTGGCTCGCCGAACGCGCAGTGCACGCCGCCACACTCTACGCCGTTGGCGGCGACAAGCGCCACGCCGAGTATGCGCGCTCCGTTCTCACCGGCTACGCCGATCGCTACCTCAGCTATCCGAACCGCGACAACGTGCTCGGTCCGTCGAGGCTCTTCTTCAGCACTTATCTCGAGTCTCTCTGGCTCTTGCACGTGTGCATTGCCGGCGACCTGCTGGAAGACGCCGGCGACCGTGAGACTGCCGATACTGTTCGCGACCGCATAGCAGTTCCGGCGGTGAGACTCATTGAGGAGTACCACGAAGGCACGTCGAACCGGCAGGTATGGAATGACGCCGCGATTGTCGCTGCGCGCGCGTTCCTTGGCGAAGACGCCGACTCTGCGGGCATTGCCGGCGCGCTGGCCGATGCCGAATCGATCCTGCTGCAGGCCGTTGGCGCGGACGGAAGTTGGTACGAAGGCGACAACTATCATCAGTTCGCCCATCGCGGCATGTGGTACGTATTCACGCTTGGCGAGCGCCTCGGATACGACTTTCAGCGCACATCGGTCGATCGATTCCATTCGGGATTTGCGGCGCCGTATCGCACCGCACTCCCGGATTTCACTTTTCCGGCTCGAAAGGATTCGCGATATGCCGCGTCGCTCCGGCAGTGGCGGTTCGCCGAGTCGTGTGAACTCGGATTGGCTCGCACCCGCGATCCGTTGCTCACTTGGGCACTCGAACGCATGTACGCCGCCGACGTTCCGCACGGCGACACCGGCCGTGCACGGTCGAGCGGAGAAGCCGAGCGACACTCGGCCGCGGTTCGCCTGTCGCGGGCCGACCTTGGCTGGCAGTCGTTGCTCTTTGCGCTCCCGTCGCTTTCCTCGCTTTCACGGCGCTCGGGAACGGCGGCCGCGCTGACGAGTTCACTGCCGGCGGCGATCACGATCGACTCGCAGGGGCTCACGATCCACCGGCGTGACCAGGGCAGCGCATACATGGCGCTCGATTGGGGCGAGAGCGGCGGCGGACACGGGCACGCCGACCGGCTCAATCTCCTTTTCTCCCATGGGGACGTACGCTGGCTCGACGACCTCGGCACGGGCTCGTATGTCGATCCGTCGCTTCATTGGTACCGCAGTACGCTCGCGCACAATGCGCCCCTCATCAACGGCGCTTCGCAGCTTCGGCTCAATGGCGAACTGATCACGGAGGCACGCGGCACCGGATTCGATTCCGTGGTAGCGCGCACCGACGGAATCGCCCCCGGCGTGCGTGTTGAACGGACGGTCGTGACGGCCGCGGATTACTTCATTGACGAGGTCAGATGGTGGTCGGCACAGCCGGTGCGCTTTGAGCTGCCGATGCATTTCGCCGGTGAAGCGCCGGGACTCACGTTTGCCTCCGCGGTTTTCGACGGCGCGCACGGTATGGAAGACGGCTTCGATTTTGTTCGCGACGCCGAACGAGCAATGGTTGCGGCAACGGTGCCAGTGCAGCTCAAAGCCGAACGCGATGGAAGGTCGGCGAGCGCCGCCGTGTGGAGTGACATTGATTCTGAGTGGTTTCGCGCAAGCGCGCCGGGGCAGCCTGCCACCGTCACCCACAGCTTCTACGTCGTGCGGCAGTCTGGCACACACGGCGTGATTCGCTCGGTCTGGAGCTGGCGACCGTCGGCAGTGAGCGTCGAGTGGACCAACTCGGTGGTCGCCGTCACGAGCGATGGCGCGACCGATCGCCACTCCGTTGGCGATGCAACGTGGATTGTTAGCGCAGCGAATGGCGCGGAGTTTCGCATCGGACGCTCGATGGCGCAAAACAGTGGACAGTTGGCCGGTCCGGGTGACACGCAGCCGCCGGTGCCATTGTGGGGAACGCAAGTACTGCGCGTCACGCCCCCGTCGGACGAGTGGTTCTCCGACGCTGACGATGCCGCGCAAGGTGAGTGGGCAGTGCTGGAACTCGGCGAGGAACACTATCGGCGCTCGGAAGAACTGTGGAGCGACATACGCCCCACGGCGCGCGTCGCCGTGCGGGCGGAGCACGATGTGATTGTCGTGGAGGTCGCTGTCGACGCCCCGGAGCCGGTTTTCATTCCGAGCGACGCGGTGAATCCGTTCGACAACGAGCATGCCGACATCAACGGACACGGCGTGCAACTCTATTTCATGACCGCGTCGGACGGCTGTGGGTGGATGCTCGTGCCGGAACTGCTTTCCTCGGACGTGAGGGTACGGCGCCTGGTTGGTCGGTCGGATGCCTTCCTGCCGCGCTCCGAGTGGCGCGCGGTTCCCGGAGGATTCGAGGTCCGTGCGCGACTTCCAGTCCCGGGTTTGCGCGGATCGCAGGTCGCGCTCGACGTCATCGTCAACGACGCAGTTCCGGGCCGCGCGCGACGCCGCGGACAGCTGGTCATGAGCGGCGCGGCCGGGAAGTTCGTCTACCTGAGGGGCGACCGGCACGCTCCGTCGCAGCTAGTTCTCTTTTCGGTCACTTGAACCACGGGGCGTTGCCGCCTCTCTTTCACCCATGGTCTTCTCACGATTCTTCAAGTCGGCCGGAAATCCCGAGCCGAACGACGACGCCAACGAGCCCGCCAGCGAGCCCGCTGACGAGCCTGCGGACGACGCGGGCGAATCGCCCGAATTCGACGACGTCGAGTCGCCGGAGGCGCTCCCCGACCAGACATGGCTCGAACGGGCGATGGCCGTGCTTCCCACCGGAAGCTCCGCCGGAAGCAAACGGATGGAGGCGCTCTGGGGCGCTGCCGACGCGCACGCGCCGTCGCATTACGTGAGCGCTGTGGGCTGCCAAGTCACGACGATCGACAATGAAACGCTCATCGACTGCACCATGGCGCTCGGATCGGTCACGCTCGGCTACGCCGACGAACGCATTACAAGCGCTGTTGTAGCGGCCATGACCGGCGGCAACGTTGCCGGGCTCCCGCATGCGCTCGAAGTGGACGTCGCCGAGCGTTTTTGCGAAGCCGTGCCGTGCTCCGAAAAGGTGCAGTTCCTCAAGACCGGCGCCGAAGCGGTTGCGGCTGCAGTACGGCTCGCCCGCACATATACCGGACGTGATCACGTGATCGGTTGCGGCTATTTCGGCTGGCACGACTGGAGTGTCACTGAATCCGGCGTGCCGGCTGCCACGCGCGCGCTGTACACGGCGATTCCATTCGGTGACGTTGCGGCGCTCGAGCACGCCGTAAGCGCGGCCGGTTCCAACCTCGCCGCGATTGTGATTGAACCCGTCGTGGAAACGTTGGCTCCCACTGAGTGGGTGTCGCGCGCCCGCGAGTTGGCCACACAAGCTGGTGCCGCGCTCATCTTCGACGAAGTGAAGACCGGGTTCCGGCTCGCCCCGGGCGGGTACCAGGAACAGTCCGGAATCACGCCAGATCTCTCAGCATTCGGCAAGGCACTTGCAAATGGTTTTCCGCTGGCGGCCGTGTGCGGCAGCGCGGCATTGATGGACGCCGCGCGCGGGACCTGGATTTCATCCACGCTGGCTGGCGAAGCGACGGCGCTCGCGGCCGCGCGTGTGGTGCTTCAGCTTCACGCTGAACACGACGTGTGCGCCGACCTGGCCCGTATCGGTACGGAAATGCGGTCCGCGGTTTCCAATGCCGTCCGCGCGAGCCGCGTGCCGGGCATCTCGATAGAAGGAATCGATCCTATGTGGTTCCTGACTTTCGATTCACCAGCGCTTGAAACGCGGTTCCTCACGGCTTCCGCCGCCAACGGCATTTTGTTCAAACGCGGGCCGTACAATTTCCCCTCGCTCGCCCACGATGCCGGAACCATCCACGAAATCGAATCGCGCACGAGCAACGCGCTCGTCGCCATTCGCGACGAGAACGAAGGGTGAGTAGCCAGCTGGTTGACGCGCACGCACACTTTCTGCACGCGGGCTGCGGACGTACGGACTGGGCCGATGTGAACGCCGCCCGGTTTCGTGCAGGCGCGAAGATGGGTATCACGTGCCACGTAGCGTCGGTACTCGGCAGTTACGGCTTCACCTCGCCGACCTACTTCCCTTCACCGGCCGACGTCACGGCTGGCAACGACGCGATGCTCGCCCTCTGCGAAAGCGAGGGTGCACGCGTGCGCATGCTCGTGACCGTGAACCCGAACCACACCGCGCACGCGCTTGCCGAGCTGAAACGCTGCCTCAAGCGCGGCGCGATTGGCGTCAAGCTGCTCGCGAGCAGGCGCGCCGACGATCCGTTGCTCGATCCCATCTGTGCGTTTGCAGCCGAGCACGCGCTGCCACTGCTGCATCACATCTGGCAGCATCGCACGCGCGAGTGGCCGAATCAGGAGATTTCCGATGGAGCTGACCTCGCACGGCTAGCCGTGCGACACCCGCGAGTGTCGTTCATTCTCGCGCACATCGGTGGTGGCGGAGACTATCAGCACACGTTTCACGCGGTGCGCGACGTACCGAACATCCTGGCTGACATCTCAGGAAGTGGTGTCGATCGCGGCATGCTCGACGATGCCGTTTGCCAAATAGGCGCGGGTCGCCTCCTCTTCGGCACCGATCTCACGATGGAGACGGGACTCGCCAAGCTGCGCGCACTCGGTGCCACGGGGCTCTTGTCGGATGGCGAGATCGAGGACATCAAGTGGCGGAACGCCGCGCGAATATTCGGCGCCGCCCGGCTCGGTGTGGCATGAGACATCGACGATGCCGCTGACCGATCCATCGTTGTTCATCGGATCCTATCCGTTCCGGCACGTTCCGCACCCGGACCCGGACGTACTCGTTCGCGTGATGGATCGCGAAGGAATCGACCACGCCTGGGTTGGTCACCTCCCCTCGGCGTTCCATCGCGATCCGGCTGCGGGAAACGCCGAACTGCACAAAGCCCTCGAACCATACCGCGCGCGGCTTGCCCCGGCACCGGCCGTCCGGCCCGATTTCCCCGGATGGGAGCGTGCTCTCGACGAAGCAGTCGCCGGCGGCGCTGCGGCGATTCGCGTGTATCCGCCGCAATGGAGGCTCGCGCCCGGTGACGCCGGCCTCGGCGACCTCGCCATCGCCAGCGGCGAACACAAGTTGCCGCTGGTGTTGACCGTGCGGTTCGAAGACCTGCGCCAGCGACATCCGTTGGATACGGCGGGAGACGTCACAGCGGCTGCAGTGCGTTCACTCGCGCGTGCGGACGAGATGGTTCGCCTCGTCGTGTGCGCGGCGGGCAAGGATTTCATCGAAGAGGTTCACTGGGGACTCACTCCCGACGAACAGTCTCGCGTGCTGTGGGATATCAGCTGGATCTGGGGTCCACCGGAAGACCACCTCGCAAAGCTGTTCCGAACGATCGGTCCGTCGCGTTTCGTGTTCGGATCACAGTGGCCGCTTCGGCTCGTGCAGGCACCGCGCGCCAATCTCGAGCTGCTACCAGACGATTTCGTCGGCGCAACACTGGGCGACCCCGCGGCACTGTACCGCTGATGCCCGCCACACCGCTGAGCGACGTTCGCGGGCGAGTCGAGGCCGGTGAATTCGAACTCAGCCCCGACGTTCAGCTTGCCGTCGTCAGCCGGATAGACGATTTGATTACGGCAGTCACGGCCGCCAATCGCGCTCTGTCGAAGCTTCCGCAGCCGGCTGTGCCTGAGGCGGCCGCGAAGATGGCCTCGCTGTACTACATCAGTGGTCACGGATGGCAACGATACCTCGCGGACAATTCCCAGGCGTCCACAGTGGGTTCGGCGGTACGGGGCGCGATGCAAATCGGCGTCGCTGCTCTTGTCGCTCAGCTCAGCAACATTCTCGAGTCCGGCCAACCGGCGCCTGTCACGCGGCGCGGCGACAAGGCGTTCAGCCTTCCGTGCGCCGCTTGCGGCGGTGATGCCGTCACGCTGTCCAAGGCAGCCACGAGTCCGGTCGAGCCGGAACAACTCGTGGTGAGCAGCCTCTCGCCGGTAACGGTGTTTCGTCCGGTTGCGGGGCCGCGTATGGGCGACGTGATCGCGCTGCTCGAGGCCGGCAACGCCGCGGCGGTCGTGGCGCACCTGCGCGAAACTCAGCCCGGCGGCTGTGATGCGTTCTGCGAGAAATGCAATCGCTTGTTTTGCCGCGATCACTACGCGATCGAAGCGCAATGGAGTGGCAGTTGGCACGAAGCGACATACGTGACGTGCCCGCTCGGGCACGAACACGAGATCGACTAACAGCGAATCGTGCGCCGGTCGCGCACCTCGTGCGCGATCACCGCAGCCGGTATGTCAGCGACCGGGCCGCGTCCGCTGTTTCGACGTCACATACCAGTTGTCATCAACAGAGAATCCGTCGAGGGTCGCGAGCGGCGTCGAGTCGCGTTGCCAGTCGGTGGTCGGACGCAGGCGCACGGCGCCACGTCCGGGAATGTTCACGAGTACCGGCATGTCGAAGCCGTCAGCCACGTTGGTCCATCGGTACGCGAGGTTGCCGCGATCGAGCGCGTATTCGAGCTCGGGAATCTTTGTGGTCCTCAGGTACTGGTCGAAAACTTTGTTCAGCGCGAGGCCAGACTCACGCGCGATGTACGACTCCACCTGGGCGCCGGAAATCGTCTGGTGCCGGAAAGTGGACTGGAGGCCGCGAAGGATGCCCTTCCACTTTTCGTCATCGCCAACGAGCTGGCGTACGAGATGGAGGAGGTTCCCGCCCTTGTAGTAGTGGTCGTTGCCGCTCCCCTCGTCGTTCACCCCGGGCGTACCCTCCACCGGCCTGTCGTTCTGAACAAGTCTTCGCGTACCGATGACGTACTCGGCGCCGGCCTTCTTATCGCCCGTCTCGCACTCGACGTAAATATTTTCGGCGTAGTTGGCAAAGCTCTCGTGAATCCACATGTACGCCGCGTCGCTCGCGGTGAGACTGTTGCCCCACCATTCGTGCGCGCCCTCGTGGATGATGATGAAGTCCCACGACAGGCCGCGTCCCGTGCCGGAGAGATCACGACCCAGATAGCCGTTCTGGAATCCGTTGCCGTACGCAATCGCGCTCTGGTGTTCCATTCCGAGATACGGCGTTTCGACGAGCTTGAAGCCGTCGCGATACCAGGGGTACGGGCCGAACCACTTCTCGAAGCACGCCAGCATCGGATTAACCTGCGCCCACTGCCTGCGAGCATCGGCGAGATGAATCCGAAGCGGATAAAAATCGAGCGAGAGTGTGCCGGCTTCTCCCTGATAGACGCCGAAGTAGCGTTCGTACGACCCGGCGTTCACCGCGACGTTGTAGTTGTTGATCGGCTCGTGAACGAACCACTCATACGTTGTCGTGCCGTCGCCATTCCGCACGCGCGAGCGCAGGCGGCCGTTTGACACGTTGACCATCGAGTCCGGCACCGTGATCGCCACGCGTTGACTGTCCGGCTCGTCGGCGAACGTGTCCTTGTTGGGCCACCAGACGCTGGCTCCGAGCCCTTCGTTGGCCGTCGCCACCCACCGGATTGCCGGTCGGGTCAGTGCGCCAGATGTATCCGCCGTCCCACGGCGGCCGCCGCGTTGCCATCGCGCGTGTAAGTCACGTTGCGACCATTCTGCCTGATGCTGTCCACAACGAGCGGCGGCTGCAGATCCACCTGCATTACCTGACTTTCCGTCAACACGCGATACGTGATGCCGTTCCAGCCGCGAATACTGGAATCGGTCGGCGACACGGCGACGTGCAGGTCGTAGAACGTCGCGTCCCACCACGATCGCCCGGGACCGTTGCCGCCGCGCAGTGAATCGGCGTGCGTGTAGCGGCGCGCGCCCGACGACCCCTGCGCCCGGGCGTTCGTAGCAACAGCGCCCTCAATCGTCAGGACTGCCACCACAGCAGCAACGACGCGGATGACCGCTCGCGTGCCGGCTCCGCGCCGAATCGTCACGGGGTGACCTGCCTCCCGATCTCATAGTTCTTCGGTGGCTCGGCTCCGAGCAGGTTCTGTACGAAATAGTCCCAGCGGCGCCGCATCATGTAGTTCGATGCACTGCCGTAACCGTGGCCGGCATTGGGGATCATCAGCAAGTCGAAGTCCTTGTTCGCCTTGATGAGGGCATCCACAACCACCATCGTGTTTTCCGGCGGTACGTTGGTGTCGAGAGTACCGTGCGCGAGCAGAAGCTTGCCCTTGAGGTTCTTCGCGTACTCCTGGTTCGCCTCGACGCTGTAGCTGTCGGTGCCGTCGGCATTACCGGTCAGGAGTCCCTGATAGCGCTCACCCCAGTCATCCTCGTAGAGACGCTGGTCGTGGTTGCCCGATTCGGCGATGCCGACCTTGAAGAAGTCGGGATAGTGGAACATTGCGCCGGCAGTGATGAACCCGCCGCCTGAGTGGCCCCACATCGCCGCACGATCGATGTCGATGTAGGGATACTGGCGCGCAAGATCTTTCATTCCCGCAACCTGATCGGGAATCGTGTTGTCGCGTCCCATCTTGCCGTAATAGTGATCGTGGAACGACTTCGACCGCCCCGGCGTGCCGCGTCCGTCAATCGACACGACGATAAAGCCGAGTTCGGCCAGTGCCTGCCGGTCGCCCCGCGCGGCGCTGAACGCACGCGAGCCGACGCTGCCGCTCTGTGGCCCGGGATACGCCTGATTGACGATCGGATATTTCTTCGACGGATCGAGGTTCGTCGGCAGGAACATCATCCCGTAGATGTCGGTCTTGCCGTCGTCGGCCTTCATCGTGATCCGAATCGGCGGCTTCCACCCCGCCGCAACGAGCTTGGAGATGTCCATCTGCTCGAGTGCCAGCACCAACTTGCCGGCCGCATCGCGTATCGCGACCACGGGCGGCACCTCCGCCTTCGAATACGTATCCACCAGATACTTGCCGCTCGGCGATAGTTGCACCGAGTGCGAGCCATCGTCCGGGGTAAGCGAGACTGCGCCCTTGCCGTCGAGCCCCACACGATAGGCGTGTGCGAAATACGGATCCTGCCCGGGCTCGCGGCCGTTGGCCATATACCAGAGCGTGCGCGCCTTTTCGTCCAGGTGAACAACCTGCGTCACCGGCCCCTCGCCACTCGTCACCTTGTTCTTCAGCCGGCCCGTCGTGAGGTCGTGCAGGTAGAGCTGGCCCCAATCGTCCGCCTGGGAATACCAGAGCAGTTCATTCGAGTCCCAGAGTACCCGCCATCCAGTGCGCGACTCAAAATGCGTGGCCACCGTATCGGTAAAGAGATCGCGCACGTCGCCGGTCACCGCGTCGGCAACGCGCATCGTGGTGATTTTGTGGTCGCGCGATGTGGATGCGAGCGCGAGCCTGGACGCGTCGGGGCTCCATTTGTAGTCGCTCATGCTGATGTCGTCGCCGAGCGTGGCGCGGTGGTATTCCGGCCTCAGCTTGAGCCGGATCATCTTGCCGGTTTCCACCTCGATGATCACCCGATGGACCATCGCGACGACGCTGTCGCCCGGCAGCGGGTACGGCCACGACTGCAGAACGGGCTGGCCGACCCGGACGTTCGTCATGTGCCACTCGCGCACGTTGCGCTCGTCCTGCTGCTGCGTTGCGATTTTCTTCGAGTCGGGTGACCAGAGGAGGATTGCGCGGTCGCTGCGCGTCCATCCGGCGTTGTCGGTCGCGTAGCCGAAGTACTTCGATCCATCGGTGGTGAGCTGGCGGTCACGGTTCGTCGCGACGTCGCGAACCCAGAGATTCCAGTCCTTGATAAAGGCACCGAGTTTGCCGTCCGGCGACATCGCAAGCGGCGGACCGGCATCGGCCCCGCCCCGCCCACCGCGTCCGCCCCCGCCGCCACCACGACCGCCGCGCCCCCCGGGGACAGCCGTATTTGCAGTCGCCGGCACGCCCGCGCAGTTGCTCATTGTCGCATTGCAAACGACGCTGGTCTTCCTCGCCGGATCCACGAGAATGACCTGACTCCCGCCGGGTATCGTCCGGCGATACCACATTCGCTCGTCCGGAAGCCAATTTGCGTTGACACTACCGCCGCTCACGAGCGTATTCGTCGCAGCGGTCAGCCGCGTTTCCGCAAGAGCGTACTCGCTCGCAGACACGGACACCGGCTGATACGGCTGCTGGGCGGTGAGCGGCGCGATGAAGGCCAGCGCCGCAATGGCGCCCAGCGAGAAGCAGAAGGCAATTCGAAGTCGCATATTCATCCTCAGGAAATGGCCCGCACACACTCCGCGGGTCGAGCCAAGCCAAGTTGCCCGTCAGGAGCACGTTCGGCAACCATCATACCCCACTCGGGCGGCACCGTGCTCACCATCCACCAACCCCGACTCTTTTCGCGCGATCTGATGGTTTACGAAGGCGATAACCACGTCGCGGAAATCCGGCATCAGACCTTCAGTTCAGTCGCCTCCATCCACTACGGCGGGCGGGAGTACGGCGTCGGTCGTGCCGGCTGGTTTTCGGGAGCGTACGAACTCTCGAGGGGCGATTCAGTCATCGTAAGCGCCGAACCGGTGGGCTTCTGGCGCCGTCGCTACGAAATCACGGCCGGGACAAACACGTACGAACTGCGTCGCAAGAGCGGCTGGTTCGTGATGGGGCGGGAGTTTGCCGACGGCGATTCCGTGGTCGGATCGATCGAACGGAAAGGCCTCCTGCGCTCCCAGACGATCGCCGACCTACCAGCATCGGTTGAGCCGCTCGTTCAGGTATTCGTTGTCTGGCTTGCCAACGTCCTCTGGCAGCAGGATCAAAGCGCTGCCGCCGCGGGGTAAGCGCGCCGATCTAGGGAACTGTATTCGTCGTCGGCTTCAACCAGCGGTCGAACCACTGGCGTTCGTTCAGCATCCGATGAACGATATTCCAGTTTCCCGAAATCGAGTGCGGCATGTTGTCGTAGCGAAGCATCCGCGCTGGCACCCCGTTCTTCTTGAGCGCAACGAAGAACTGCTGATTTTCTGAATACGGCACGCGTTCGTCAATCTCGCCGTTTACGAACAGCGTTGGCGCCTTGACCCTGTCGGCGTAGGTGAGCGGCGACTGCCGGATCATCACTTCGCGCGCCTTGGGATCCCATGGCGCGCCAAGAAATTCCGTCTCCTTCGTTCGCGGAATGTCGGAGTTGGCATAGTCGCTCATCCAGTTCACGATTCCGGCGCCCGACGCCGCGGCGGCGAATCGGTCGGGGTACTGCGTGATAAGCCAGTTCGTCATGAAGCCGCCGTACGAATGGCCGATACTGGCCACACGCTTCGCGTCCAATGCATATCGACCGAGCACGTAGTCCACTCCCGCCATCACGTCCTGACCGTCCTTCGTGCCCCAGGCGCCCCACGTTCCCCATAGATGCTTTTCGCCGTAGCCCGTTGAACTCCGGAAGTTGACCTCGAGTACGGCGAAGCCGTTCGCAGCGAAATACTGATTCTTGAAGTTGAGGCCGTACTGAATGGCGCTGTGTGGCCCGCCATGGTTATTCACGAGCAGCGGATATCGGTCGCCGGCGGCGCTGTACCCGTACGGCAGCGTGATCCACGCCTCAATCGGCGTGCCGTCTGCGCTCTTGAACTGCAACCGCTCGGTGCGCGCAAAGACAACTTCGGCCGCGAACGCATCGTGAACGCTGGTCACTTGCCGTTCGTTCATTCCATCAATGTTCGCAGTCCAGATTTCTGACGGAGCGTCGAACGTGGCGACGGTGTACGCCATCCGCGTCATCCCGGCGTCGAATTGCAGATTGCCTATCCGACGCTCGCCCTTCGTGACCTGCTCAACGGCTCCACTCTCCGGCGACACGCGGAAGAGATGCGTCGTTCCACCCACGCCGCCGGTGAAGTAGACGTACTTGCCGTCGGGACTCCACTGCGCCGCCGACGGAAGAAAATCCCAGTCGGCCGTGAGGTTCTTCTCCGCACCATCTCCGGCCGGAATTACGATCAGGTCGGTGGCGCCACCGTGATTGAGCCTTTTCGCGAGCACGTAGTCGGTTGTGTACTTGCGGGTGGAGAGAATCCACTTGCCATCCGGCGAGTACGCCGCGCCTCGGTAGTCGTAGTCCTTGCTCGGCGAGACCCTGCGAACCGTGCCGTCGAGCGTCACCGTCCATATCTGCGAAAGGCCATATGACAGTTCAACGCGGTAGAGCGAATCGGCTGTGAACAGAATCGTTCGACTGTCGGCGCTCCACGCTACGCCCGTGGGACGCAATCCCAGCGACGTGAGCTTTTGCTCGGCTCCGTCGTTTCGCCCGACGCTCTGCGCAATGAATATCTCCTGCGGCGGTTCCACGGCGGGATCCTGAACGTTCGGCAACGGAAACGGTTGTCCGTCGCGATGAAAGTTGAGCCAGTCAAAGTCGGCACCCTTGAATCGCTCCTGGTGGCGTTTGTCGAAATCGGACTCGAACACCCGCTCTCGTTTCGGAGGCGGCACGTCGCGCACCACGAAGAACCGTTGCCCGTCGGGACTCTGCACGCCGGTTCCGGCCGCTGCGCCACCTCGTCCACCTCGTCCACCTCGTCCGCCCCGGCCGCCTCGTCCTCCGCGCCCCGCACCGGCCGCTGGCGTGCCGCCCACTTCGACGCGGTCTGGAACGGCCGGATCAAGCGTCATCGGCTGGCCGTCGGCGGTGAAAACCAGCCGCCCGTCGTCGCGCCACCACTGCATGCCCGCCCCGACGCCGGCTGGGCTCACGCGCCGTGCCGGTGACGAACCGTCGAACGGTACGAGCCACACTTCGGAGGCGTCTCCGTTCGATTCCTCGACGCGCGTGGTCACGGAGAAGCTGACCCACCGCGAGTCCGGCGAAATCGACAACGCGCCAACGCTCTGAAGGCGATAGTAGTCCTCAATCGCCAGCGCCCGGCGTTGTGTCGCCTGTGCGCCCGCCGGAGCGACCGTAGCGGCGGTGGCAAAGGCGATCGCGAACACACAGGTAGCGGCGAGAGAGGTACGCAGGGCACGCATCGGGCTACTCCGGAAATGGATCACGGAACGATCGCTGCCGCCTTCGGCTCGTTCGCGTGCTTCACGTACAGGTCCAGCCACGCCACCCAGCGGGCCCACTGGTCGAGATCGGTTTCGCGGGTCGCCGGCCCATGGTCTTCATATGGATACATGTACAGCGCCGACGTTTTACCGTTCGCCCGGAGCGCCTGCATCATCCGCACCGAACTCTCCGGCGCCGTGCCGACGTTCTGGTCCTCGGTCGAGTGGTACATGAGCACCGCACCCTGGATCTTGTCGGCATAGAAGAACGGCGACATTTCCACGTAGGTCTTCTGCGCCTCCCAGAAGTCGCGGCGTTCACTCTGGAAGTTGTTCGGCGTCAGCGACCGGTTGTACATGCCGTCGCCGGCGATGGCCGCCTTGAAGAACGGCGTGTGCGCAAGCGCATTCATCGCACTGAACGCTCCGTAGCTATGACCGCCGATGCCGAGGCGCGAACGATCGATATATCCCTGCTTGTCGAGTTCGTCGATCACGGCGGAGAGGTTCATCAGCAGATCGGAGACGTAGTTGTCGTTCATCCGCCCCGGCTCACCAACGATCGGCGGACTGAAGTTCGCCACCGCATAGCCCACCTGCGTCAGGTACTCGATGGTCCGTGCGCCTGAGTTCGGGAACGTGTTCACGTTTTCCGTTCGCAGCGTGCGCTCGTAGTTCTCCTGTGACGTGTATTCGTAGGGGTAGAACCAGAACATCGCCGGCAACCGCGTGCCTGCCTTGTAGTCGGCCGGCAGCGTGAGGTCGACGACGAACTTGAAACCGTCGGCGCGCTTGACATCGACGCGCTTGCGAACGGCGTTCGTGAACTCCGGCGCGTAGTCCTTGTTCACCGTGAGTTTCGTCATCGTGCCGGCCTTCATGTCGCGCAAATAGTAGTCTGCGACTTCCTTCGGCGACTGGCGGCTCACAACGGCCTTGGTGAAGTCGTCGTCGAGCGGAGCTGACACCGTTTCCACGGCATCGGCCGCGCCTTCGAATAGCCGCGTCTTGATTCCCGTCTTGATTTCAACCTTGTCGACGAACGCTCGCGGCGCATTGCGGAGGTAATCGGGGTTGTACTGTGTCCCCGAGAGGTAGACGGCACCGTCGGACGACACCATCGCCACGTCTCCGCCCTGTGTCCCGCGCTTGGTGAGCAGCGAGCCGGGGTTCGCATAGAACTGCAGCGAATCGTCCGGCGCCGCTGCGCCGCGCCCACCACCGCCACCGCCGCGCCCGCCACGACCACCGATCGACGGCGTGTACGCCCGCTGTCTCACAATGGTGTGCTTCTCGGTCGGATTGGCGAGGTCTACGTGATAAATCTCGCCCATGCTGTTCGCCGACGTACCGACGAAGATTTCCTTCGCGTCGTCGGTGAACGCGAGCGACGCAATGGCACCATCTGCCGCATACAACACCTTCGTGTCATTTGCGCCAAATGGCGGCGACCACTGCATGACACGCTCGGGG
>JAQBYI010000066.1 GCA_027622655.1 Gemmatimonadota bacterium
GCCCACCACCCCCGCCTGCTCCCAGCGCCCCCGCTCCGCCGCATCGGCCCGCACGGTAAGCAGCACGTCGCCGGTCTCCTCGTCGTTCTCAGCCGCGACAACCTGAGACGTCCGATGAATCTCGGCGAGCAACTTCCCCTGGGCGGCCGGCACCCTGAGCCGGAGCAACGGCCGCGCCTCTTCGGACGCTGCACGCAGCGCGGCCACCAGCGAGTCGGCCCCGCCGGGCGCCACGGCACTGGCAAACACGGAGCCCGGCAGGAGGTTCGTCATCCGTTCGGTGATCGCGGCGAGTGATTCGGGCTCGAGCGCATCTGTTTTGTTGAACACGTGAAGCACCGGCCGGTCGTGCACGCCGAGTTCGTCAAGCACTTCGTCAACGACAAGGCGATGCTCTTCCCACGCTGGATTCTCGGAGTCAATCACGTGCAGGAGGAGATCGGCCTCGCGCACTTCCTCGAGCGTGGCGCGGAAACTCGCCACCAAATGATGGGGAAGCTTGCGAATGAACCCCACCGTGTCGGTAACGACCAGCGGAGTGGCGCCGGTGCCGAGCGATACGTCGCGCGTGAGCGGGTCGAGCGTGGCGAAGAGACGATCCTCCACGACGATGTCGAGGCCCGGGGTATCGGTCCCATCGGCGCGCTGGTCGGGCCGGTCGCCGTGCCGCACCAGCGCGCGCAGAAGCGAACTCTTGCCGGCGTTCGTGTACCCCACCAGCGCGACGCGAAAGGCGTTTCGACGGTTCTTGCGCTGCACCTCGCGACTCTTCTGCACTTCAATGAGACGTTCCTTCAGGACGGCGATTCGTTGCCCCACGAGTCGTCTGTCGGTTTCGAGCTGCGTTTCGCCCGGGCCGCGCACGCCAATGCCGCCGCGAAACTTCTCGAGATGCGTCCACATGTTTCTGAGCCGCGGCAGCGAATACTCCAGCTGCGCCAACTCGACCTGCATCTTGGCCTCGGCGGACTTTGCCCGAAGCGCGAAGATGTCGAGGATGAGTTCCGCGCGATCGATGACGCGCTTGCCGAGCTCGCCTTCGAGATTCTTTCCCTGAGCCGGCGAGAGTTCGTCGTCGAATATCACGACCGTGGCGTCGTGCTCGGTGAGCATGTCCTTCAGCTCCTGGACCTTTCCCTTCCCGATGTAAGTGGACGAATCGGGCCGGTCGATGAGTTGCGTGAGCGTGCCAACCACGCGCGCGCCTGCGGTGTCGGCCAGACGGCCGAGTTCCTCGAGATGCTCCACGGCGGCATGACGCGCGTTGGTGCGCTTGAGCGGCGCGCCAACGAGTATGGCGCGTTCCTGGGGCGGGACGAGATCAATCAGGTCGCGGGACACGCGTGCAATTTAGGGACGTAGCAGCGTCGCGTTGTCGAACGTGGCCTTTCCCTCATAGGGGCGGGTCACACTGCCAAAGGGGCTATCCACGGTGACTTCGCCGCGCACGGTGTAGTCCACGCTCCCCTTGCGGAGCAGCACTTCGGCCGCGCCCATCAGTTCCTTCATCGTGAACCTGACGGGAAGCGATACGTCGTTGGCCGCCTTGCTGTTCAGCGTCACTCGCTTGGTCACAAATCCCGTTGCGACCTTGGACGTGTCGGCGATGAGCGTGTATGTGAGGCGCGTTACGTCAATCCGGAAAGAATTCGGATTGTACACATCGAGAATCAGGTCGAGCGATCCGCCGTCGAGCCCGATCTCCCTGATCTGGATATCGCGCAGTTCAACGGTGGGGTTTTGAAACGCCTGACGGCCGAAAGTCGCGCACGCGGCGGTGCCCACGACGACGAGAATCGCGGCGGCCAAACGGGTCGCACCGGTACGAAGAGTTTTGGTCATTGTGGCGATAAGGTGATGACGGATGATACCCCGCAGTGGCCCACTGTGCCTGCACGTCCGCGACTTGCTTGCCGACTTGCTTCCCGACTTGCTTCCCGACTTGCTTCCCGACTTGCTTCCCGACTTGCTTCCCGACTTGCTTCCCGACTTCCTTCCCGCCGCCCGCCGAGCGTACCGTATGCATATGCTTGCCGCACCGAACAGTTGGGCCGCCGACGACCTCGAAAGGTTGCCTGAGGACGACGGCAACAAGTACGAGATCGTGGACGGGCGTCTGCTCGTGACCCCGGCCCCATCCCTCGCGCACGAGGCGGTACTCAATGAACTCGCCGCGCGAATCCGCGCCTACGTAGGCCCGCAGGTGCGCGCGCACGCGAGCGCGCAGGCGCTTGGCCAACTGTTCCATCGTAACGATCTGAAGTTCGACGATTGCAACTGCGTGGACCCTGACCTGAGCGTCGTGCGCGTTTCCCTTCCGGTGGGCACGCTCACGTGGCGCGACGTGCCGCGGCCGCTGCTCATCGTTGAGGTGCTCTCGAAATCCACACGTACGCACGACCTGGTGGGGAAGGCCGCGCTTTACGCGCGCGAAGGAATCCCCCTGGCGTGGATCGTGGACCACCGCGAACGCGTTGTGCACGTCGTTCGTCCGGGCGCTGCGATCGAGCGCTGCGCGGCGGTGCTCGAATGGCACCCCGAGGGCAGGTCGACTCCGCTCTCGGTGAATCTCCCTGCATTTTTCAATGCAGTGATCGGCCCGCCGATCTCAGTCTGACACGCGCGTCTTGAGTGAGTTCCACCACTCGAGCCGCTTTGCGATTTCTTTCTCGAAGCCGAACTGACCGGGCTGGTAGAACGGTGTAGCGCCCGCACGGTCACGCACTTCGTCCGGAAGATATTCCTGCGGGATGTACGCGTCGGGCACGGCGTGCGCGTATTGATACCCCTTTCCGTAGTCGAGTTCTTTCATGAGCGCAGTGGGGGCGTTCCGAATGTGCTTCGGCACGGGCGCGCTCGGCGTTTCGCTGGCCGCCCGCTGCGCCGCCTTCCACGCCTCGTACACCTTGTTGCTCTTGGGCGCCGTCGCGAGGTAAACGCACGCCTCCGCAATCGCGAGTTCGCCCTCTGGTGAGCCGAGGTACTGGTACGCGTCGCGCGCGGCAATGGTGATCTCGAGCGCACGCGGATCGGCGAGCCCAATGTCTTCGGTCGCAAATCGCACCATTCGCCGCACGATATACAGCGGATCTTCCCCGCCCTGGATCATGCGCGCCAGCCAGTAGAGCGATCCGTCCGGGTCGCTGCCCCGGAGCGCCTTGTGATAGGCGCTTATCAGGTTGAAGTGTTCTTCGCCGCTCTTGTCGTAGCGCGCGAAGCGAAGCTGTGCGGCCTCCGTGACCGTTTCCTTTGAGATCGTGCCCTTGGCGCTCCCCTAGACGTTGCCCACAGCCAGATTCGCCGCCGCCTCCAGAATCGTCAGCGCGCGACGTGCGTCGCCATCAGACTCACTGGCGAGCGCGGCAATCACGTCGGGCTCGGCGGTGACCTTCAGTGCGCCGAGTCCGCGTTCGGTGTCTGCAAGGGCGCGAACAATCAGCTTCGACAGGTCGTCAACGGCGAGCGGCTCCAGGACGAATACGCGCATGCGCGAAAGCAGCGCGCCGTTCAGCTCGAAGCTGGGGTTCTCCGTGGTAGCGCCGATCAGCGTCAGCATTCCCGATTCGACATGCGGGAGGAGGGCGTCCTGCTGACCCTTGTTGAAACGATGGATTTCATCAATGAAGACGATCGTTCTCTGCCCAATGACGAGCCGGCGCTCAGCATCGGCGACAACCTCGCGGATGCGGGGCACGCCTTCGTTGACCGCCGAGAACGGGACGAACTCGCCCTTCACGTGATGGGCGATCACCCGCGCGATGGTGGTCTTGCCGGAGCCCGGCGGTCCCCAGAAGAGGATCGAGCCGGTGTCGCCCGCCTCGATCGCGCTGCGCAGCGCCTTCCCCGGCGCGAGGATGTGGTGCTGGCCTACGACTTCGTCGAGCGAGCGTGGTCGCATGCGCGCGGCAAGCGGCGCGGCACCCGCGAGTGCTTCAAATACCGACGGTTGGCGTGCTTCCGATCTGGCCCGTGCCATTCAGAGAAAGTACCGGGTCGCGCTACCCACGCACGAGGACCGCGACGAGCGCGTAAGCCGCCACGCCGCCAAAGAACCACGCGTTGTGCGACCACCCCTTTCGTGACTGGAACTCCGGAATGAGGTTCGAGCCGCCCACGTACAGCGTGACGCCCGCGGAAATCGCGAGGCCGTGCGTGGCGAGCAGTTCCACGGAACTGGAGAGCGCAGCGCCGACAATGGTGGCGAGGCCCAGCGCGGCGGCGGCACCGATCGCCGCGCGTACCGATCGCCCGCTGGCCACGAAGAGCGAGCCGATCGCTAGCCCTTCCGGGAGTTTGTGGAGCACGATTGCCGCGAGCACGACAAAGCCCATCCGGCCGTCCACGGCGAACGATGTGGCGATGGCGACGCCGTCAACGAACGTGTGCAGCATCAGGCCGACGAGTGCGCTCAGACCAACCTGCCCCGATACCTGGTGCGTTTCTTCGCCAAAGTGGAAGTGGCCCACGAGCGCGTGCTGCGTGAGGTGCACCAGGACGAATCCGCCGAGCATCCACAGGCCCGCAGAGGCACCGCCTCGAATGACCGCTTCGGGGGCGAGTTCGGCGAGCGATACCGCGACGAGAAAGCCTGCGGAAAAAGCGAGCACGAATTCCAGCGAATGCCTGGTCCACGATGCGCGCGTAGTGAGAACCAGCGCGCCGAGTAGGTTACCGGCGGCGGCAATGCTCGCGTAGAAGAGGGCGGATATCATGTTGCCAGCGCCCCCATCAGCGGCTCCCGCCCGTGAGCGATTTCGCTAGCTCCTTCAGATTTGACGTCGTGTTGCTCGCCGGATCGTCAATCACGCGCTCCAACAGAGTCTTGAGCATGCGCCCCATCTCCGGTCCGTCCGGAACACCAACAGAGCGCAGGTCTTCACCATCAACTGCGAGGTCCGCGATCTCGATGGGATCGCGAAATGCGATCTCAACAGCGGTCCGGCGAAACTCATCGAGCCGCGCACGCTGATCCTCGTCAATCGTCCAGTGGCCGTTCCCAGGATCGGGCTTGGCCGACCTAGCGAGATGCAACGCGGCAGTAAGCCGGCAGAACGTCTCCGTCCGCGTGCGACCAATGACGGCAACCCAACGTCGGATATCCGCGGCCAAAACGCTTCCCTCTCCTCGCTCCTCTCCCCGCACCTCTCCTCGCTCCTCTCCCCGCACCTCTCCTCTCCCCTCACCTGGGCTCCTCACCCCCTCGCTTCCTCCTGACTCTTCACCCGCCCTCCTCACCTCGACCGCCTCTACCGCCCTATCCATCCCCGCCCCGATCTCGGCCCGTGCCCGAGCCAGCGCAACGATCCACCCTGAGTCAGCATTGGAGAACTTGAGCGCCTTGGTCGCCTTCTCGACGGCGCGCGGCTCATCGCCAAAGAAGAGCATCGCCAGGCGATCGAGAACGGCGCCTTTCGGGTCGCCGTCGGCCACTTCTGCATTCGGCGGCGGTAGCTGATCCAGCGCCCGAAACCGCTCTGCCGGCGCGCCTGCCAGCGACGGTACCAACGCCGCGAGCGCACCGCTCTCGCGCCACCACTCCATCGCCACGCTCGGCCGTTCCACCTGCTGCATCGTCTTTTCGAGTTCCTGCTTCACCCTCTCGGCGGACAGACGCGTGAGGTGCGGCGCCGATTCACGAATCGCCGTCCACGTTGCCGGCTCGATATGAAACCCGAACCGAGCGGCAAAGCGAATCGCCCGGAGCGCGCGCAGCCGGTCCTCGCGCATCCGGTCGGCCGGTGTGCCCACAGCGCGAACGATGCCGCGCTTGAGATCGGTGCGTCCGTCGAACGGGTCGCGGAGTTCGTTGGTTGCCGGATCGAACGCCATCGCGTTGATGGTGAAGTCGCGGCGCGCAAGGTCGTCGTCGAGCGACGCGCCGAATTCCACCACCGCGTGCCGACCATCGGTCTTCACGTCCTTTCGGAACGTGGTCACCTCGTGCATCACGTTGTGGCGATCGAGCACGCCCACCGTGCCGAACTCGATGCCGACCGGAATCGTCCGCTTGAACAGCTTGCGCACCACTTCGGGCCGTGCGCTCGTGGCCAGATCCCAGTCCAGATGCGCGTGTCCGAGCAGGGCGTCGCGCACGGCGCCGCCAACGCACCACACCTCGAAGCCAGCATCACGGAGCTTCGCCGCGATGTCGGCCACCTCTTCGGGCGGTTTCAGGGAACTGCCACTACGAGTTGACGGCTCGCGGTTCACGGCTGACGGTTACCGGTTGAGGGCAACGCCGGTCAGCCGCAGAGGACAGAGCCGCCGTTCACGTTCAAGATTTCGCCGGTGATGTGCCGCGCACCGTCAAAGCAGAGCGATACGGTGGGAAACGCGATGTCGTCGGGCGACGCAATACGCCCGACCGGAATCCCGGCGGCGATGCGTTCCTTTCCGCCATTGGCAAACGGCTCGGCGCACATATCGGTATCAACCCAGCCCGGAGCAACGGCGTTTACCGTGATGTCGAACGGCGCCAGTTCCACCGCGACTGATTTCACCAGTGCTATCATCGCGCCCTTGCTCGCGCCGTAGTCGGCGTGGAATGCCTCGCCACGCTGGCCGGCGGTGGACGCAATCAACACAATGCGACCGCCCGCATAGCGGTTGCCCAGCGTGCGGCCAGCGGCAACGCCCTGCGCAGTTGGGCCGGCCGCTCCGGTCACGTGCGAGACGCCCGTTGCCGGCGTCTGCCCACTCGCGCGCATCGAACCGCCCATTCCGGTGGCGCGCGCACGCGCCGCCATCATTGCGTGCGCTGCAGCCCGCGTAACGAAAAACGTGGCGTCCACGTTCTCGCGCATCGTGCGGGCCCAACGCTCGTCGTCCATGTTTTGTACGGATACTTCGGCGACGGGCCATATGCCGGCCGAGTGCACCAGGATTTCGATTCCGCCAAGCTCACGCACACAATGCTCAACCAGCGCCTTGGCGCCCGCAGACGACCCTAAATCGGCCGCCAGCGACACACCCTTCACCCCAAGCGCAGTGAGCTCATCGCGCATCGCCGCCGCGTCTTCGTGGCGTGAGCGGTACCCGACGCACACATCGGCGCCAGCGCGTGCCAGCAGGCGTGCCACGGCAGCACCGATTCCTCGCGTGCCTCCTGTGACCAGTGCCCTCTTCCCCTTCAGTGTGAACGGATCCATAGGTCCTCCTCACTCCTCACTCTTCGCTTCCACCTCACCCATCACTCGCCCACCTCACACAATATCATCCACCATATCGCATATCGCGTGCTGTATTGCCAACTGAATCTCCTGCGCGCGGTCGGTCCGGTCGGTTGGAACGACGATGCAGTGATCTGCCGCCTCTGCGATCGGTCCGCCGCCTTTGGCCGACAGCGCCAGCGTGGCCACGCTCTTCTCGCGCGCCACGTGAATCGCGGCGAGGAGGTTTGGTGACTTTCCGCTCGTCGTGTGGAGCACGAGCAAGTCACCGGGTCTGCACAGCGCCTCGACCTGCCTGGCAAAGACCTGCTCAAACGAGTAGTCGTTGGCGGCCGCCGTGAGGAGCGACGTATCGGTAGTGAGTGCAATGGCCGCAATCGCGCGCCGCTCACGCCGATAGCGCACCACGTACTCCGTGGCGATGTGCTGAGCATCGGCGGCGCTGCCACCGTTGCCGCAAAAGAAGAGCGTGCCTCCCCGCTTCACCGTTGCCGCGACCATCGCTGCGCCCCGCTCAATCGCGGGACCGAGAGTGTCCGCCGACTCAGTCGCCGTAATGGCGAGTTGGCGAAGGTGTTCGGTGAGCGCCGCGGCGCCACCTGGCGCATTCGTCATTGTGCCTCCGTTGTGAATCTCGCTGCGGCGAGATCGGATACGCATCGCATCGCGGCGTCCGCCCGCTCCGCAATCGTTGCCGGCTCGTCGGCCGCTGCTTCGAACGCGTACGTCACGAAGGCGTCGGCCGATAACAGGTCGAATGCCGATTCGCGTGACGCGGCGCCGGAATCAAGCACGCGGGCAAACGCCTCTTCGCACGCAGAGATCAGCGGACCGGAATATTCCGCGGCATCGTCGCCGTTTTTCACAAAGCCGTGCATATGCGCGCGCAGCTCGTCCGGCGCCGGCGGAGTCCGCGTCGCCACCCACTCGGCAGGCTTCACGCGAGCGCCGCCAGCTGCTGTGACACGAACTCGCGCGCCTGTTCGAGCGTCGCATCCATCTGCGCCGGATCCACTCCCATCTGTGCGAGGTGCGGCTTTCCGCCGCCGCGCCCGCCGGTGATTTTCGCGAACGCTTTCACCAAATCACCGGCCGACACTTTCTTCTCGCGCAACGCATCGCCAACGACGAACACCAGCGTTGCCTTCCCTTCTTCAAAGACGCCGCCGAGCACGCCAGCGCCGCCCGGCAGGCTTTCGCGCACCGAGTCGCCAAGCGCCTGCAGATCAGAAAGTGCGGCGGCATCGGTGCGTCCAGACACCACGCGCCATTCCCCGACCGCCGTTGCCGACGCAAGCAGGCCCTGCAACGCCGACCCGCCGCCGCGCATCGCTTCTTCGAGCTTCTTCTCGAGCGCCTTCTTGTCCGCCATGAGCTGATCCACTTTCCGCGCCACCGCCTCGGCGCCTGCGGCGTGCATGCTCACCTTCAGGCGGTCGCCAATGGCCTCGAGCGTGCGCTCGTGACCGCGCAGTGTCTCGTAAGCCTTGGCACCCGTAATCGCCACAATGCGACGCACGCCGGCCGAGACGCCCGTCTCGCTCGTGATGCGGAACATCAGGATTTGCCCGGTGTTTCTCACGTGCGTGCCGCCACAGAGTTCGGACGACCGCTGTGGAATCTCCACCACTCGGACGCTGGCGCCGTACTTCTCTCCGAACAGCGCCATCGCACCTGCGGCAACCGCCTCGGCGTACGGGCGTTCAGTCGTGCGCACCTCGCCGTTCTGCCAGATCCCTTCGTTCACCGCTCGCTCCACCCCCTCGAGTTCGGCCGGAGTCAGCGGACCGTGATGCGTGAAGTCGAACCGCAGGCGATCGGGTTCGACGACGCTACCGGCCTGGTGCACGTGCTCGCCCAGCTTGCGGCGAAGGGCGGCGTGGAGGAGATGCGTGGCTGTATGATTGCGCGCAATATCGCGCCGCCTCGGCGCTAGGACGCGTGCTTCCACGCGATCGGCGATGGAGAGGGTTCCGGTAAGTACGCCGAACGCGGAGATGCGCCCGTCGATCCTTTTCACGACGTCAACATCCACTCGCCACTTCGGACCGACGATCTCGCCGGTATCCGAGACCTGCCCGCCGGATTCCGCATAGAACGGCGTCTCGTTGAGAATGACGGCCACGCGACCGCCGTCGAGGCGGCGCACGGCGGCTACGTGCGTCTCGACATCCACGGTGTCATAGCCGACGAACTTCTGCGTCGCGGCGTCAGGCGCGACCTCCCACAGTGACGCATCGGAGAGTTCATCCGCCATCACGGTGATCTGCTTCGACCGACGCTCTTCCTGCGACCGTTCGCGTTGGCCCGTCAGCGCCGCCTCAAAACCGGCAATGTCCACGAGGTAGCCGCGCTCGCGGGCAATGAGTTGCGTGAGATCGATCGGGAATCCGAACGTGTCGTACAGTCGAAACGCGTCTTCGCCCGAGATCGTGCCGCGAATGCGGTCGGAGCCCTGTGTACTCGCTGGCGGAGCGAGCTCGTCGAAGCGACTCATTCCACCGTCAATCGTCGCGAGGAATCGTTCCTCCTCCGCGCGGGTCGTTTCGACGATGTGCCTGTGCCGGACGTGAAGCTCGGGATACACGTCCCGCATTTCCGCGACGACCTTCTCCACCACGTACACGAGCGTGGGCTCGCGGCGACCAAGGAGCCACGCATGGCGAACCGCGCGGCGTAGAATGCGCCGCAGCACGTAGCCGCGCCCTTCGTTGCTTGGAAAGACTCCGTCGGCGAGCAGGAATGCCACCGCGCGTGCGTGATCGGCGATGACGCGGAAACTCGCGGGGTCCACATTGCGAACCGCCTGTGACTGGCGGAGGGCCGCCCCGCTGGAACGCCGCTTGCGTGAGCCGAGCGTGTAGCCGGGCGCATACTCGATCCCCACCACGCGCTCCACTTCTTTGAGGAGCGACGCGAACATGTCGGTGTGGAAGTTGTTCGCGACCCCCTGCATCACGGCCGCGATTCGTTCCAACCCGGCGCCCGTGTCAACACTCGGCTTGGGCAACGGAACCATCGTGCCGTCGGCCTGCCGGTCGAACTGCATGAAGACGAGGTTCCAGATTTCCAGGAACCGTCCCGCTTCGGCGCCTTCGACGAACGCGTCGAGAGAGAACTCGGAAATGTCGGTGCGCGTCCACTCGCCGGTCGCGTCGCGCGGGAATGCATAGTCCTTGGCGATGTGCGCGAGGTCTACATACAGCTCCGTGCACGGGCCGCACGGCCCTGTATCAGCCATCTGCCAATAGTTGTCGCGCGCGCCAAGGCCGTAGATGCGCGAGTCGGCAAGCTGGGCTTCTTCACGCCAAAGTGCGCGCGCCTCGTCGTCTTCGTGGAAGACACTGACGCGTATGTGTTCTTTCGGAATGCCGAGGTTGCCCTTGGCTGGATCGCCGGTAACGAACTCCCACGCAAACCGAATGGCATCGCGTTTGAAGTAGTCGCCGAAGGAGAAGTTGCCGAGCATCTCGAAAAACGTGTGATGCCTGGCGGTGTGACCCACCTGCTCGAGGTCGTTGTGTTTCCCGCCGGCGCGCACGCATTTCTGGCTCGTTGTGGCACGCCGGTTATCGTCGGGCGGCGAGTCCATGCCGAGAAACACGCGCTTGAACGGCACCATGCCGGCGTTGGTGAACAGGAGCGTCGGGTCGTCGGCAGGAACGAGCGCGGACGACGCACGCACAGCGTGTCCGTTTTTTGCGAAGTAGGCGAGAAAGCGACTGCGGATTTCGGCGGCAAGCATATGGGCGGAAATCTAGCATTCGCAGCGAGTTAGGCGAAGTATTACGGCGCCGTGCCACTCACTCGCGCCTTCCAATCGGATACTTTTGGCGAATGGCCGGCCCGACGATTCGCCCGTGCGAGGATCGAGACATCCCCGCGATCACTGCGATCTACGCCCATTGGGTGGCCCACGGGACGGCGTCGTTTGAGGAAACCGCGCCGAGCGAGGCACAGATGGCCGGCCGGCGTGCTCAGGTGATCGCAGAGCGCATGCCGTATCTCGTCGCCGAGCTCGACGGGTCTGTCGTCGGCTTGGCGTACGCCACGGTATACCGCACGCGCAGCGCATACCGGTTCACCGCCGAAGATTCGGTGTACGTGCATCACGCGCACGGAAACGGCGGAGTCGGCCGCGCACTGCTCGCCGCCCTTATTTCCGAGTGCGAGGCGATCGGTTGCAGGCAAATGATCGCCGTAATCAGCGACGATGAGAGTGAAGGATCCGTGCGCCTGCATCGACGCTTCGGCTTCACGCCCGCGGGCGAACTCAAGTCCGTCGGCTACAAGTTCGGCCGCTGGATCAATACGGTGCGGATGCAGCGCACGCTCGGCCCCGGCGACTCGAAGCCGCCGGTCGAACGAGCGTAGCGCGCCGGCCTGGCGCTCGCGCACCGCACAGCCCGCCCGAGGGGAACGCGACCGCTCGCGCGCCCCCCGAGTGCTACGCCAGCGCCGCCTTCACCCGAGCGTTCGTGAGCGGCAGCTGCGTCATCCGCACCCCTGTCGCGTCGAAGATCGCGTTCCCAACCATTGCGCCCACCAGGATGATCGCCGGCTCACCACCGCCTTGCGGCGGCAGTTCGTTGTTCTCGACGAACACCGCTTCGATCTTCGGCACCCAGGAAAAGCGCGGCAGCGTGTACGACGTGTAGTTCTTGTCGAGCACTTCGCCGTTCCGGAACCGGAGTTCTTCGGTGAGCGTGTAGCCGAGCCCCATCACGATGCACCCTTCCAACTGCTGCAACGCGCCCACCGGGTTCACGACTACGCCCATGTCCTGCGCGATCACCACGCGCTCCATCTTCACTTCACCCGTCGCCTTGTTCACGCGCACCTCGGCGATTCCCGCCACGTACGTGCCGGCATCAATGCCGCAGGCGACACCAAGACCCATCGAGCCACTTCTGCTCGGAGTCGGCCGCGAAGTCCAGCCGAACTTCTTCGCCGCCGTTTCGAGCACGCGCCGCATCCGTTCACCTGACGCATCACGGGCAAAATTGTCGAGCCGAAACTGGACCGGGTCGGCGACCGCTTTCGCAGCGAGCGCGTCGATGTGAGACTCCCGCGCGAAACAGTTCGCGTTCGCGCCCGGTGCCCTCCAGGGCCCAACCGCGAAGGGATGGAGACCGTCCTGCGTGCCGCCCCACCGACCGCGCACCACCGTGCGGTGATGCGGAATGTCGTAGAAGTGCTCCGCGCCGCGGTTTCCCGCTGCGATCACTTCGTAATCCCAGAACGCGATCTTCTTTGCCGCGGTCAATCCAGACTTGATGTTGATCACCGTGGCCGGATCGAAGCCGTCGTAGAAGAACTCCTCAGATCGGTCCCAGATCACGCGCACCGGAACGCCCGCGGCCTGCGCCAACCTCGCGGCTTCGATCGCCTGCGCGCTCGCGCTCTTGCCGCCAAAACCGCCACCCACGTATGGCACGATCACGCGCACTTTCTCGGTCGGCACTTTGAGAGCGCGCGCGACCTGCGTCTGCAGCGGGAACGGCGTCTGCGTTCCGGCCCAGACCGTCACTTTTCCGTCGGGCGCGATTTCGACAGCCGCCGAGTGCGTCTCCATCGGCGAATGCGCGACGTATCCCTTGAGGTACTTGGTCGACACCACTGTCGCAGCAGCGCGTTCGCCGGCCGCGACGTCGCCGGCCTGCTGCTCCGCCCGCCCTTCCGGCGCCGCTTTCTCCAAGTGTTCGAAGATGTTCTTGTCGTTGAGCGTTGACGGCGACGGATTCCACTCTGCCTTCACGAGCTTGAGCGCCTTGTCTGCCTCGTCGCGATGCGCGTGGAGGACGGCCACGATCTCGTCCACCTTCACTACGCGCACGCCCGGCTGGCGCTCTGCCTCGCTCGTGTCCACCGACTTTAGCGTCGCGCCGTGCGCCGGCGGCCGCAGGAGCCGTGCGTGCAGTGCGCCCTTCAGAATCATATCGCCCGCATACTTCGCCTTTCCGGTGACTTTCTCCGGAGCATCGCGACGCGGCGCAGAAATACCCATGACCGAGAAGTCACCGACCTTTTCCAGCGCAGCCGCGCCATCGACCTTCCGCTCGATGCGCTTGCCGGCGGTCAGTTCGCCATAGCTGACGCGCTTCGATCGATCCGTCGTCGAGCGAACGACGCCGTCCACCACTTCGAGCTGAGCGACTGGTACGCCGAGCTTCTCCGACGCCATCTGCATCAGCACCGCCTTCCCCTCCGCTGCCGCCGCGCGCAGCACCGGGCCAAGCGTGCGCGTGCTCAGCGAACCGTACGTCCCCATGTCGAACGGGCAGAGTTCGGTGTCGCCCATGACGACATCCACCTTGTCGATCGCAACGTTCAGTTCCTCTGCTGCCATCTGCGGGAGCGACGTCATCACGCCCTGTCCCATTTCGACCTTGCCGACGAGCACCGTCACTCGGTCGTTGGCGGCGATATGGACGAACGCGTTGAAGTCTGGACTCGGACGCTGGAGGTTGGCCGGATTCCAGACCGGGCGCGCCATTCCCTTCAACGGTTTGACCGAGAAGGAAATCAGGAGTCCGGTGGCCGTCAGCCGCATGAAATCGCGGCGGTCGATCGTGTCTACGAAGCCCCAGCCCTCGGGAGACATCTGCTCGGCTTCGGCGAGCGCTCGAGCCTCAGCGGCCGCCTCGGCGAGTGTGCGTTGCGGCCGTTGCGCCGTCGAAGCTTTCGCGGAAGCCGGTGCCTTGTTCCGGCCCGCCGTTCCGGGCTTGCCTGTGCGCGCCGTCATCGTCCACCTCCGACCGTCGGCGTCTTTGATGCGGCTTCAATCGCGTCCACGATCCTCGGATGTGCACCGCAGCGGCAGTAGTTGCGCTCCATTCCCTGCACGATTTGCTCGCGCGTGGGTTTCGGATTCTGCTCGAGCAAGGCATGGCCCGTCACGATCATTCCGCTCGTGCAATAACCGCACTGGAAGCCGAGGTGATCGAGGAAGGCTTCCTGCACCGGTGCCAGCTTCTCCCCGTCAGCGAGGCCTTCAATAGTCGTCACTTTCTTTCCCGCCACGGCGCTGAGCGCTGTCGTGCACGACCGCGTCGCCTTGCCATCCACCATTACGGTGCATGCGCCGCAGGAGCCGATTCCGCAGCCGAATTTGCTCCCGGTCAGGCCGAGGTCGTCGCGCAGAACCCAGAGGAGGCGACGGTCGGGCGCAGTGTCGAGGGTGGCGGGCTTGCCGTTGAGCGTGAACGAAATCGAAGGCATCACGTACTCCGCGTCGTCGTGGTCGGTCGCGTGGGCAGCTATTGACAGTACGGCCGTCGGGCCGGAAACGCTATGTTCGGCGCCTTCCGAAGTGAACGTGAGCGCTACGTCAGTTTCCGTACTACGCTGCGCACCATATCCAGGTCATATCCGCGCCGCGCCAGGAACGCCATCAACCGGCGTCGCGCGACGTTGCGATCGAGCGACGTCATCGTGCGCAGCTTCCGTGCAGCCACGCTCTCGACCGAGGCCACTTCGTCGACACCCTCGTCCTCGATTACCGCGTCGACGGCGGCCAATGCCGTTTCGCGCGCCACGCCGCTCCGTCCAAGCTCGGCGAGCACCCTGCGTCTGCTCAGCTTTCTGTCGAGGAGTCTAGAGCGCGCGAACGCCTGGGCATATTTCTGGTCGTCGAGCAGCCCGGAGCCGTTCAGACGCTCAACTACCTCGGCGATATCGTCGGGCTCGTACTTCCGGTTGCGCAGCCAGCGGGAGAGGTCGGCAGCCGAGCGTGAGCGCCGCGAGAGTGCGTCGAGGGCGCGGCTGTAGGCACTTGGGACTGGCCTCACCAAACTCCGCTCCCGCTGTGTATCAACCCCGCCTCCC
>JAQBYI010000067.1 GCA_027622655.1 Gemmatimonadota bacterium
GGCGCTCAAGTGAGCGCTACCATCCCCCAACTCTCACAAGGGGTGGACCGATGAGAGCGACCCGGTCAGATGGGCGTCGGCTCCTCGTATCCAAGCGCGGCAAGGTCGGCGAGCAACTCCTTGCCCAGCCCGAGATCGGCGAATGAATGCTTGCCCTGCTCCCCAAGCTGATCGGCGACGTGATCGGCGACGCCCTCTTGCGGGGCTGGCTTGTGCTTCATCTGCGGAGGTTACCGCCGATGGTCCACCCACTCTTCACGACGATTGGCCGGCGACTTCGCGCACAAATCGCGTGATCCGGTCCAGCACGACGGGGTCCGTTGTCAGTTCGATCTTGGCGTACTCATCGATCCCACCCGTCTCGCATGGCTGGAACAAGTGGTTGGCGCCGGGGACGGTCTCGACGATGGCGCGTGGGTTGTGGGCGAGCGCCGCGCGCATCGCGGGGTCGTTGCTTCCCGCTGGGACTTGCAGGTCCCGTTCGCCAAAGAGCGCAAGCGTCGGGCAGGTGACGGCCGAAAGTGCGGGCACGGGGTCGTAGGCGAGGAACGCGCGCATCCACGGCGAGGCCATCCCCTGGAACTGCTGCTCCAAAGCGGGCTGGGCTTCGGCGGGAATCGGCTGCCCCTGCGCGATCACCGCTGCGCGCATGCGGCCGATCAGGTCGGCATCTGAGATCGCGGGATCTTTCGCCCACGCCACGGATTGCGCCATGAATTCACGCTGCGGAGCGAGGTCTTCCTCAGTCGCCCCCGCGGCGCGGGCGATGAGCTCTGATTGCTCGAGCAGCAGTTGGTCGCACGGCGTGCCGGGGCCGGCGAGAAGGATCATGAAGGCGATGTCGGTGCCTTTCCCAGCCCGCGTGGCTTGCGCATAAAGCATCGGCGCGATCATGCCGCCCTCGCTGTGGCCAAGGAGCCCGATGCGAGTGGGATCGATCTCAGGCTGTGCCTTGAGCCACGCCAGCGCGGCGGCGGTGTCGTGGACGAGGTCGTGCGTGGTGGCGGTCGCCATCGACCCGGTGGACCCGCCGACACCGCGGTCGTCCAGGCGAAGCGTGGCCACCCCCGCGCGAGTCAGCGCGTCGGCCAAGACCAGGAACGGCTTGTGCCCCATGAGCGACTCGTCGCGGTCCTGCGGGCCTGAGCCGGTGATGAGGATGACGGCTGGGACCGATTGGCGCTGATCGCCGGAGCCCGAGCTGCTCACGGCCGCCGGCATCGTGAGCGTGCCGGCGAGGGTGAAGGGTGACTGTGTACCGCCCTGCGCCGGCGTCCGCTCAATCGTCACCTCGCGCTCGGTGTACGGGTACGGCGGCGACGGCATCTGCGGGCGCTTGGGCTTCTCCACCTCGCCGCGTGTCAGCGTGAGCGGGAAAGTGTTTCCCATTTGCGTCCAGGCGCCCTCCAGTTCCGTGCCGTCCTCTGAGAGCGAACCATTGAACTCGCCGTTCACCAGCTTGCAGGGCAGCGTGAGGGATCGATCCGAGGCGTTGAACTCCACAGCGTCAAACGGAATGCCGTACGCGCCTTGGTCGGGCGAGTCCATCGTCGCCGCGAGCGTGCCATCCTCCGCGAGCGTTATGTGGTAGACGATGGCGAGCGATGTAGGGCCGACGGCCAGCGCGCCGATGTAGGTGCCGGGGATGGGTGGGGTGGATTGGGGGGCGGCGGAGGTGGCATGGGCGGCGGCCAAGTACGCCATGGCCCACACGATTCCGCACAGCAGTCGATGGCTGGTCATCGTGGCGCGATGCTAAGTCAGCGCGCGGGTGCGCTCTGGCGAGGTGAACCCCGATTGTGTACTCGTTGCCGACCTCGACCCCGGATGTGGGTTCCGAATACACAAACTGCGTCAAGGTCGCGGGGGAATACACAGACTGCGTCAAGGTCGGTCACAGACCTCCGGACACCGCGGCAGTTTCGCCGTCCCCTACGGAAGGCGCGCGCTGGCGGAGTGATGCAAGCGCCACTACGGAAACACCTCCGCACACTCAAGCCGCGGCGCGCCCGCATCCTTCGGCGCCAGCCGCGGCGTCACTCCCGCAGGCCATGGCAGGTTGAGAGCCGGGTCGTCCCACCGGATCGATCGCTCGCACTCGGGCGCCCACACATCGGTGGTCTTGTAGAGAACCTCCGCCCCCTCGGACAACGCCAGGAACCCGTGCGCGAATCCAACCGGGATCCAGAGTTGCTGCCTGTTCTCTTCGGTCAACTCGACGGTGACAGAGCGACCATAAGTGGGTGAGGCGCGACGGACATCGACGGCGACATCGAATACCGCCCCACGGACGACTCTCACCAGTTTCCCTTGAGCGTGCGGCGGCAGCTGGTAGTGAAGCCCTCGCAGCACCCCCTTCGCTGACCTGGAGTGATTGTCTTGCACGAAGCGGACAGGGCTCCCGAGTGCCTCGTTGACGACACGCTCGTTGTAAGTCTCGGAGAACCAGCCGCGGTCATCCGGGAACACCTTCGGCGTGAGCAGGAGCACCTCAGGAATCGAGAGCCGTTCCGCGATCATCCCCTTGATTCCTGCAGGATGTGAAGGAGATACTGGCCGTAGCCGTTCTTTGAGAGCGGCTTCGCAAGCGCCTCCAGCGCGCTTCGGTCGATCCAGCCGCTCCTGAATGCGATCTCCTCCGGACACGCGATCTTCAGCCCCTGACGGTGCTCAAGCGTGGCGATGAACTGGCTGGCTTCGAGGAGCGACTCATGCGTGCCGGTGTCGAGCCATGCGAAGCCGCGACCCATCGTTTCCACATGAATGGTGCCCTGCTCAAGGTACAGTCGGTTCAGGTCGGTGATCTCAAGTTCCCCCCGCGCCGAGGGCTTCAGCGACTTGGCCAACGAGACCACCGTGCTGTCGTAGAAGTACAGGCCCGTCACGGCGTAGTTCGAGCGCGGGTGCTTGGGCTTCTCTTCCAGTGTCACAGCCTTTCCACCCGCGTCAAACTCCACGACGCCATACCGTTCGGGGTCCTGGACGTGGTAGGCGAATACGGTGGAACCTGACGCTCGACCCGAAGCGCGGGCTAGGAGCTGCGGGAACTCATGACCGTAGAAGATGTTGTCGCCGAGGACGAGTGCCGATGGATGTCCGCCGATGAACGACTCGCCGATGATGAAGGCCTGAGCCAGCCCATCCGGGGACGGCTGCACGGCGTAGTTGATCGAGATGCCCCACCTGGAGCCGTCCCCGAGCAACTGCTCAAATCTGGGCGTGTCCTGCGGAGTTGAGATCACCAATACTTCACGGATCCCCGCCAGCATGAGCGTGCTCAGCGGGTAATAGATCATCGGTTTGTCGAACACGGGAAGGAGCTGCTTCGAGATCGCGAGCGTCGCCGGGTGAAGTCGTGTGCCGGATCCCCCGGCGAGAATGATTCCCTTGCGTGTCATGTGTTCAGTCCACCAACCAGTTCCGCAACCACTCGCTGCAGGTGCGCGCGCCAATCGGGGCACCGAACTCCGAACCGCGACTCAAACAACTCGACGCACAAGCGAGAGTTTGCCGGACGCGGCGCAGGGAGAGGGTACTCCTTGGAGGGAATCGGAACGATCCGGTCCGGGTGGACTCGGAGCGGCGCGCCCAACTCTGATGCCAGTCGCACGACCTCGCACGCGATCCCATGCCAAGTCGTCTCGCCACGCGGGGCGAGGTGATAGGTGCCAGACAAGGGCGCACCAGAACCGGCCATCGCCTTCGCGAGTGCTCCAGCGGTCTCGCTTGCCAAGAACTCGGCCGCCGTCGGTACGCCGTGTTGGTCCGCGATCACGCGCAGTTCATCGCGCTCCTCCGCAAGTCGCAGGATCGTACGAACGAAGTTGTTTCCGCGCGCTGCGTAGACCCAACTCGTCCTGAGCAGCAGATGCTTGCATCCGCTAGCCTTGATCGCGCTCTCACCCGCGGCCTTGGTTCGCCCGTAGGCGTTCAGCGGCGCGACCGGATCCGATTCGCGCCAGGGCTCGGTGCCGGAGCCATCGAACACATAGTCCGTGGAGTAGTGGACAAGCCACGCCCCCTGCTCCGCCGCCACGCGTGCGAGAGCCCCAACGGACTCGGCGTTGACCAGGTGCGCGTTGGCCTCATCCGACTCCGCTTGGTCGACCGCTGTGTAGGCCGCTGCATTCACGATGACATCGGCTTGGTGGGCCAGCGCGAAGCGTCGAACCGCGTCTGGATCCTTGAAGTCCGCCTCGGCGGGCTCCGCTGCCACCACCTGCCCCAGCGGCTGCAGTGAACGGCGCAACTCCCACCCAACCTGGCCAGACTGTCCGAAGAGAAGGAACTTCATGAGGCATAGTGGGTCGCGATCCAGTTGCGATACTCGCCGCTGACGACCTCTCGCACCCACTCAGAGTTGTCGAGATACCAACGCACAGTCTTGCGCAAGCCTGTTTCGAACGTCTCTTGCGGTCGCCAGCCCAGTTCAGCCTCAATCTTTCGCGCATCAATAGCGTAGCGGCGGTCGTGACCGGGGCGGTCCTTCACGAAAGTGATTTGCTCGGAGTAGGAACGACCGTCGGTGCGGGGACTCTCGTCGTCGAGGATCGCACACAGGGTGCGGACAACATCCAAGTTGGGCTTCTCGTTCCAGCCGCCGATGTTGTACACCTCGCCAGGGCGACCGCCCTCAAGCACTCGTCGGATCGCGCTGCAGTGGTCGCGGACATAGAGCCAGTCGCGCACTTGTTGACCATCGCCGTAAATCGGCAGCGGCTTGCCGGCCAGCGCATTGTGGATGCACAGCGGAATCAGCTTCTCGGGGAAGTGGTATGGGCCGTAATTGTTCGAGCAGTTCGTGGTCAGCACCGGCAGGCCGTAGGTGTGGTGGTACGCGCGCACCAAGTGATCGGAGGCTGCCTTACTCGCCGAGTACGGGCTGTTGGGCTCGTAGCGGTTCAGTTCCGTGAAGGCCGGATCGTTCGGCCCGAGGGAGCCGTAGACCTCATCGGTGCTGACCTGGAGGAAACGAAAGCTCGAGCGCCGGTCTCCCGACAGCCCGCTCCAGTACGCACGAGCGCACTCCAGCAGGCGAAAGGTGCCCACAATGTTCGTCTGTATGAAGTCCTCGGGACCGTGGATCGAGCGGTCGACGTGGCTCTCGGCGGCGAAGTTGACGATGGCGGAAATGCCGTGCTTTTCAAGGAGATCCGAGACCAGGTCCCGGTCGGCGATGTCACCGTGGATGAAGGCATGTTGGGCGCCCGCCGGAAGCCCTTCCAGGTTTCGAGGGTTGCCGGCGTAGGTCAGCTTGTCCAGGTTGACCAGCGGTCCGCCCCCGGTCGAAAACCAGTCACGCACGAAGTTGCTGCCGATGAACCCGGCGCCGCCGGTGAGGAGGAGCATTGGTGGCACGCTACCACAGCAATAGAGCGAACTCGCCCGTTCCGATTCGATCCGAACCCCCTACATTCGCCCGATGGGATCCAAGCGCCGCAACAGGAAGGTGCCTGCGGAGTTCGTGCAGGAGTGCGATGCCCGGCAACGGGCTGTGAGCCAACCATGTGCTTAGGCGAATCAACACCCACCACCGAACCGCTCGAGCCTGCAGCAAGCAGGGTCAGGATGCCCGTGAGTTCAGCCCATACCGCATGGCTAGTGATGACACGAGATTGGCCAGTGTCAGAAAACGCGGAATCAGCCCCGCGCGACACCGCCGGACCAACACCCCCCGGGATCCGTGTACGCCAACTTCCCCAGAGAATTCGCGCTCAAGGCGCCGATACCGGACGAACTCAACCCGTGAGGTACCGATCCCGCGCTGCTCGCACAACATCCTTGCGATTCGCATAGCCGATGCCCGCCCGCGCGTCGGTCTTCCCAATCGGCTCTGAAACACCGCAATTGCTCGCCAAAGCGCCCAACCAAGGGGAACGGGCCGCTCTGCCCTCCATTCCGTGTCGATCAGTGTTGCCCCGTCGCGTCCCTGCAGCACATTCGACAAGCCAACATCCACAAACGACGCGGGAAGAGCCATGGTGGAGAGGGATCGACCGTCGCCCGTCGATGCGCCAACGAGAAAATCCATCCATGGGCCAAGGGCGTCCAAGAGTTCAGGCAACTCTCCCCCGCGGGCAGCGGCCCGGGCGACGCCCCACCACATGCTCTCTCCGTGGGCGAACTGAACAGTCCCGACGACATGGTTCACGTTTCCCTGTGAGGTCTTGCACGTCCGTCCGGTTTCGCCGCGCATGCGGCGCTTGTCTACGACGAGACCCCCTTCAGTACTGCGGAACACCGTCTCCGTCGCAAAAGCCGCACTTCGATCCGGCGAGTAGTGCGTGGCCAAAACGTCCTCAGCGCCTCCGGACCACGCATCCGCAGATGCAACTACCAAAAAGGAGTTCGCTAACTCGTGCAAGATCCCATTCTGCAAGAACTCGCGATTGACCAGCGGCTCGCAAAACTCGCCTCTTGCCCTCGTGGCATATCCTCGACCGTGCAGTTCAGCGAAGAGGTTGATGACCTCGTGTCGGTGCTCGACCATTGCGTGTTCGGAGATGACGAGTGTCGGCAACTTGTAATCCGGGAAGGGACAGTGGAACTGCTGGTGGGGCAGCCCTGCATCAGAGAGCACCTGCGCCAGTTCTCGCCTCCCAAAAGTTCTGGGCTGTGTAGGCAAGTACAGTCCCTGCACCCCCCAGTAGCGCTTCGAAACATGATCCTCTTCAATCCCGTTGAGGTACTTGGTCCCGAGTTTGTTTTCTATGGCAACCACCAACTTCCCGCCGGGGCGTAGATGCTTCTTTACGCACTCAAGATAAGTTTGGATCGGGTCGGGACCACGGACGAATGCCGGGGCGTACTCCAGCACCCCAATGAGTAGCACCCAGTCATATTGGCGGTCCAGTTCCAACTCGGTAAGCCGCTCAGCAAGCACCGTGACAGTGGGGAGCCCGTGGACCCGTGCGGATGCGATCTCTGCCCGCCGAAGACTTCCCTCTACAGCCACCACCGTGGCGCCCAACTCCCCAAGATATCGCGTGATCGCACCGCAACCACAGCCGAGTTCCAGGACCGAATCCGTGGACGAGATCCCCAATCCTCTCACAAGGCAGTGACGCCTTGCAGACAGGTGATACTCGGTGGGCCAGTCGATGATTTCCCGTCGAAGTTGATCGGACAGCGTTGAGCGATCGGAGGTTCGCGTCATCACCCTGCGCAGGTACCGCTCCGTTGCCAACCCATCTGAGTACTTGATGCTCTTGAATGTTGGCCGACACCACACGCCAGGACACCCAACGGCGGGCTGATAGATCTGGTTCACGGCGCATACATTACCGGAGGTGATGGTCGCGAGACGCTCACTAGGAGTGCAGTTGAGAAGCGGACATGCATCTCCAGTAACATTACGCATCCCGCGCCACGCTCATGATGGGTACCGCCAAACAATCGATGGCACGTTGAGGGAGTCAGACTTGGTAAGCCGCAACGAAATGCAGCATGCGGTTCGGTGGACCGTGATCGGCGGGGGGGTGCGAGCCGCGATCCAACTGACTCAATATCTAGTACTCGTTCGACTGCTCGACGCGGAGGATTTCGGGCTCATGGCGGTGGTAGTCCCCTACATTACTGCAGCTGCGGTTACGGCTGACCTTGGGCTTGGCAGCGCACTCATCCGAGGGTGGCCCGCGACCAGCGACGAGCGGTCGAGCCTCTACTGGTTTTCTCTGCTACAGGCGAGCTTGGTAGGGCTGATCGTTGCCGGCGCTGCACCGCTCCTTGCTAGGTGGTACGGCGAACCCCGCTTGTCGGGGCTGATGTGGATCTGCGCTCCTAGCTTCCTGTTTCTGCAGGCTGGCCGCCAACTCGAAGTTGTTGCGGAACGCTCATTGAGCTTTCGTGTAGTCGCGAGCACGGAAGCCGCCGCCACGTTGGTTGGCGCCTGCCTGGCCATCGGGCTCGCCGCCCGTGGCGCGGGAGCGCTTGCGCTCGCCGTTCCGGTCGCGGTCGTCCCGGCTCTGCGGTCACTCTTGGCGTGGATGATCCTCGCGGATGGCTGGCGCCCCGCTTGGCGACTCCGATTCAGCGAGGTCTCGCGGTTCTTGTCGTTCGGGTGGCAGTTGGCGCTCTCGGTAATCGCCAGCAATCTATGCAGGAACCTCGATCTTCTGACCGGAGGTTGGCTCCTGACCACGAAGGAACTCGGGACGTACAGCGTTCCGAGGGGCCTGGTCCAAGGGGTTGTCGGGGGGCTGAGCCCGATGATCACCCGGGTGACCATCCCGACCCTGTCTGCGACACTGCATGACCCATCGCGTGTTGCTCGGGTCCACCGGTCCGGCCGCGCGTTGGTGACCTACGCCTCGACTCCAGTGCTCCTCGGGGCAGCAATGTTTTCAACACCGGCAGCTGGGTTCTTGTTCGGACCCGAGTGGCAAGGAACGGGTTCGTTGCTGGCCCTGTTTTGTATTACAGGGTGGGCTCAGCTCATCGCAACCGTCGAGCAATCGGCGGTTGCAGGTGCTGGCCGACCTTCGGTGATCGCCTCCTGGAACTCCATGGCCGTTGTTGGGCTGTCTGTTCCGTTCCTCGCTGCTGCCGGATTTGGTGCTTTGCCCCTCGCAGCGACAGGAACGGCCATGAGCCTGGTAATGCTTGTAGTCGCTTGGCGCGTGTTTGTTCGTCACAGATTCGCCGGTGGATTCGCCGGTTATTCGGCTGAACTATTGGCTCCGGTGGCGATGCTCGCGGTGGGATGGCTCTCGTCGTACCTGCTGTCGCTCGCGATTCCCCAGGTCAGCGCAGGGCCTCGCTTCTTGCTCACGACAATTCTCTACGCCATCCTCTGTTATCGCTTCGCTCCCGCAGTGATCGCGCAATTGCGGGGGTTGGTACTCCCACGCGCGTGATCGCACAAAGCCGCATTGGATAGGCATTCAGCAGTACGGAACTGCCATGTCTCATCGGCGGGCTCGGTGTTTCCGGGGAATTGCGTCAAGGACCGCCACTAGAAGGCTGGCCAGCCAGATGCCGAATAGATTGAGCAGATAGGGATTGGTAGCCGTTATCAACAGAAAGCATCCGGCACTCGTCGCAGCAAGCGCCTGCTGCGTTCGGGTCAACCTGGCGCACTTCGTCGCCAACCCAACTGCGCCGGTCACAATCATGGCGGCACCGATGACCCCCACCTTGCACAGCAACGCAAGGTAGGTCAGTTCGTAACTAAAGGGAGCTGTGTCAGAACGCACCACGTTGACCGCGCTCCCGAATCCATGGCCGATGAGCGGGGCCGCCGCCCAAGCTTCCAGCAGTGCGCTCGCTTGAAGCCGGCGGGGATCGTTTTCGTCGCTCAGATCGGCAAAAGAGAGTCCTCGAAAGCCCTCGATTTCGGCATACGAGCAAACTCCAATCGCAGCAACCGCTGCCGAGGCGACGATTCCACGAAACCCCCACCGAAGCACCACCACACAGGCAAGCGACACCCCCCAAGCGACCATTATGGCACGTGTGCCTGAGCACGCGGCAGCGTAGCCCGTGAGGGCAACCCACATGAAGAACCAACGCGAGTAGGTCCTAGACAATACAACGAACGGCAGGAACATTACAAACACCCACATCACGCGGTACGACCCGCCGGGCATTGGACCGATATAGACGCCGGAGCGCCACTCCTCGGATCCGCGCAACCACAAAGTTAACCATTCCGCCGGCGAGCCATCGCCGAATGCTGTTTGCCATGTCCATGAACTGCAGATGGCAACCGTCGGGACGACACTGATCCATGCAACGATCGTCAGAAGCCTGCCCAGCCCGAAATAGCGAACGGCGCAGCTGGCTGCACCCACTACGACTGAAGCGAGCAGAGGCCTGGAATCTTGAAAGGCCGCGTCCAGACTCCCGCCCGTGGAGATGGGGACTACGAAACCCCACACGACCATCAGAGTCAATGCAAAGCACACCCAGCCGCGACATAGGCGCGAACCGGTCCCCGCAAGAGCCACTTCGGGGAACGAGACTGCGGCCGTAACGCCCCAAAGCACATAACGGATATTCATTCCCAGAAACACGCTGCCGAAGGGTCCGCCCAGCATCAACTCAGCGGTCAGCAGTACGAATAGCCAAGCTGCCGCTACGGTGCCGACCCGTCGGTGCGGGCGCTTCACATGCCCCGCCCCCACCCGCTCGCCAAGGTCTCCTGCACTGCCCTCGTTGCCTACTCGCAATTGGCCGGTCCGCAGGTCATGCACTGACCACCAACGATACCGTAGCATAGGGTCGATGAACACCCGCGCCTACTCGGTCAGTCTTTCACCATGAGTGGACCTGTTCAGCCCATTCCTGTCAATCGGTACGATTGAGCGTTCGGGAGTCCACCCCACGATGAGCGCAGCAATTCTTCTCGCGACCTACAACGGCGCGACCTACTTGCCCGCGTTCTTGGAGAGCCTTGGGTCCCAGACCCTCCGTGACGGCACCGTGTATTGGCGCGACGACGGGTCGAACGACGGGACCGTGGAGATCCTGCGTTCTACGAAACTTCCATTCCGGCTGCACGAGCTCCCTTCCAGTGGCCGCCGCGGCCCCTGTCAGAGTTTTCTAGAGATTCTGCGCGCTGCCGCCGGGCGGCACTCGTCCTATCACTTCGCTGACCAAGACGACATTTGGACCCCTGAAAAAGTCGAGCGCGCCCATCTCGCAGTTTCCGGATGCGGCCAGCCGGCGTTGGTTCACGGCAGGCAGCAACTCATTGATTCCACTGGACGCGGAATGGGTCTCTCTAGACTGGTCCCGGCGGGGCGGGTTGAGAATGCCGTAGTAGAAAACATTGTTGTAGGGTGCACGGCGGCGTTTAACAACGCCGCCGCACTACTCGGTGCGAAGGGCCGTCCTACGCACGCCCTGATGCACGACTGGTGGATGTACCTCGTGACGAGCGCTTTCGGTACGGTTCTCTACGATTCAGTTCCGCGCCTGTGCTACCGACAGCACGCGGCCAATGTGGTGGGGAGTGGCGCAGCGGGGCTAAGTGGGTTGCCCCTCCGCGCTCGCAGGCACTTTCTGCGGCCCTTCGGTTCAAGGCCGCTGTGCGATCAACTCGCTGACTTCCTGGCCATCCATGGAGGGCAGCTCAGTATCGACCAACATCGCCTCATTGTGAGGTTGCTCGAAGCGAGGGACAGCCTGACCGCCCGTGCGCGCCTTGCGTTCACAACCACGGTTCACCGACAGTCGGTGCTGGATCAACTGCTACTTCGGGTTGTCCTTCTTCTTGGGCGCTACTGATTGATCATCCGCCCACGCACAGTGGATCGTTGCGATTCGGCTAGCAACCAAGGTACTCCGCTCTGAGCGAGTCAGATCCTCTCCCCATAATCGGCATGAATGCCGCCAATCCAATCACGCCACTTGCATCGCGCCGGAAGTGGAACGAATTGGCTGCCAGCCAGAGGCGCTCACGAGCACCCAGCACCGCCATTCGTCTGAGCACGCTGAGTTCATCCGATGACTGCCTAAGGTACCTCCCATTTGAAAGAACCTGATTGCAGTACCAGCCGCTGCTTATCTGGCGCGCCCGCCACACAGCACCTTGAATGCCAGATTGAGCACCGTACGCATTTGCAGCATGCTGCCGGTAGCGAATCCGTGCAGTCTTGTCAAACACCCAGGGGAACTGATGGGAACGACAAATCGCGTAGAACAGCCAGTCGTGGGACCACCCCCTCAGTGGCTGTGTGTGAATCGCGTCTCGGACGACTCGCGCGGCGCGGCGACTGAGCAGATACGTGCAGCCTGCGGAGGCGCCGCCGAAGAGGTAGTCCAGCGCCTTCGGCGGTGAGGACTTGTCGATGATCCACTCGGTGCCTGACAGATCATCGAACGCAAGGAGGTTTGAGGAATATCCATCTGCGCAACCGCTCCACAGCGCGTCGAGTGCACGAACTAGTTTGTCGGATTCCCAGATGTCGTCCTGATCAGCAAGTCCGATGAAGTCCGCTTCATCGACTGGTGAGTCGCGCAGCAGACGAAGAAAGTTGTCAGCTGCCGAACCGAAATGCCCCGGCGAAAGCAACTGCACGCGCGAGTCGGAGTCCGCCACAGCGCGCAGCAGTTCCTGAGTTCCGTCTGTGGACGAATCGTCGCTCGCGACAACGGTCACATCAGCGCCCTGCTGGTCAAGGATGCTCTTGAGTTGGACCGAAACGAACCGTGCGCCGTTGTGAGTTGCGAGCAGTACCAGTACACGAGGTCGCCTTTCCCTACTACTGGGTGGAAGTGGCGCGCACCGAGCCTGGTGGGTGTTCATATGTGTGCCGTGTCTCCTGTGTCGCAGACACCGCCAGTCACTGCCTGCCACGCTTGCCCCCAAGTGCCGTGGCCAACGCAGGCGACCCCAGGAATCGTCAAAACCGGGCTGCAGAGGTGCCAGCGGAGTGGCCGAGTGCTGTGCCGCGCGCCGTTTCTATCGCGTTGGGCGCAGAGCCATCGCAATGCCCACTCGTCCGAGATCATCCCAACCCCGATCATGTCTGTCTCATATGCCATGAATCGCGTAATCCACGTGTCTGCATCACTCATCACAGATGCTGGTCGCCATCGACCAAGTTCCACTTCAAGCATTGCGTGTGTGGACCTCTCAACCTGCTTGAACCGTTGAAACCCGAGGTAATAGGCGGCTAGTTGCAGGCCATAGTCTCGGGCACCGAGACGAATAGACGAAGGGGTTCCAATCCAACCGTGCGGCTTCCACACCGTGATGTTGCCTTCGGCTCGATTCCATCGACGAACCATGTTCCTTGCATCTTCCACTCGAATGCCGCTGCGCTTGATGTTGCGAACGACGGACAACTGGGGGCGTGAACAACACCCGAACGCCTCAGGAAGCAGGTGGTCGAAGTTCAGGTCAATGATGTGAGTAGGCCGAACCTTGAGCGCTTGGACGAAGTCCCTCATCCACCTGCTTCGATGGTAGGCATGGCGAAACGCTGCCGATTCGATCTTCAGAATCGCGGCGACGCGCTTCCGAAGCCTCTGCTCCTCGTCGTGGGCCGCGCGTCGTTTGTGCCTACGAACCGAGGCAGTAACAATCGCTTCCCAAAGGAGCGGCAGAGAGTCGTACATGCACACATCGCATGGGACGCGCTCTTGCTTTGCCACGTGCTCCAACAGCCATCGCCAGCTGACGAGCGGTCCGTCTGTTCTGCCGCCCTGAACCATCTTGTGAAATCCGGCGCCGACGATGACGACATGCGGCCGTTGGGGTGTCGGTCGATGCACCAATTCACGCTACCATCCAGTGCACTGTGAATCTTCATTGATCCTCTTCCCCCAACTCCGCATCGGTCTGCACGGCAAGCCGTTCACGATCTACAAGTTCAAGACGATGCGGGATGCGTCCCCGGGAGAGGATCCGATGGCGACTGATGCGATCCGGATCACGCGATTGGGCCGCCTCCTCCGCGCGACGAGCCTTGACGAACTTCCCACCCTCTGGAACGTACTGCGCGGCGACATGGCTCTCGTCGGTCCGCGCCCACTGTTGCCGGAGTACCTGCCGCTTTACACGCCCGAGCAATTGCGCCGACACGATGTGAAGCCTGGCATCACCGGCTGGGCTCAGGTCAACGGCCGCAACGCCATAAGCTGGGAGGATAAATTCCGACTCGACGTGTGGTATGTGGACAACCGCTCATTATGGCTAGACCTTAGGATCCTCTGGATGACGCTTTGGCGCGTGATCTTTCGGCGAGGGATTTCAGCGAGCGGTCACGCGACCATGCCGCCATTTCGTGGAAGCGTAGGTTGCAATGTTGAGGACGGTCCGGGGAATCCATGACTGAACCGTTAGTCATCATTGGCGCGGGTGGATTCGGGCGGGAGGTAGCGATGGCCGCCGAGGCATGCGACCCCGCATGGAGTGTCTGGGGATTCTTTGATGACCGAGTTGACGAGAATGTGACAATCGAAGGGTGGGAAAGGCTTGGAGTGCTCAACGACGCCAAGCCAGACAACCCATGTGTGATCGCGGTAGGAAATCCGCGCCTGCGTCGCGCTCTCTGCGCCCGTCTCTCAGCGCGAGGGAGTCGATTCGTCACAATCGATGTCGAGGGATTGCGACACCCGAGCGTTTCCATAAGCCATGGAGGAATGCTGGTCGCCGGTGTTCGGACCACAGTAAACACTTCGATTGGCAAGCACTTCATTGCCAACCTCAACTGCACAATCGGCCACGATGTTGTCATTGGCGACTTTGTGACGATAGCTCCGCTCGTGGCAATCTCTGGGAATGTTCGCATCGGAGACGGTGTCGAGATTGGAACCGCTGCCTGCATTCGTGAGGGCGTCACCATTGGCAAGGGTGCGATGATCGGAATGGGTGCGGTGGTGGTCAAGGATGTCGCTCCCAACTCGGTGGTTGTTGGCAACCCAGCTCGACATGTCAAAGAACTGGAGCCATGGTGAACACCATGGTGACCCTCCCCCCCTGGCCCCTCTTCGAAGCCGACGAGCTCGCCGCCGTCGATGCGGTCCTCCGCTCCGGTAAGGTGAACTACTGGACCGGCAACGCCTGCCGCGACTTCGAGGCG
>JAQBYI010000014.1 GCA_027622655.1 Gemmatimonadota bacterium
CAAACCCCTGTCCCCCAACCCCTTGGTTCAGATGTCGTCGATATCACGCGGCCAATCTTGCTTGAGGAGGCGTGACATGGCGCGGTCCGCCAGGCGCCGCCCGCCAGTCTGGCATCGGGCGCAGTAGTTCGTCTCGTTGGCGGCGTAGCGAATTCGTTGTACCGGTGCGGCACAGACAGGGCATGGCTCCCCGAACTTGCCGTGCACCGCCATCTCGGCGCGAAATGCGGTGACCTTGGCCGGCCAACCGTCGCCCACCTCGGCGCCGAGACGGTCTGTCCATTCGGTCAGCACGTCGTGGGTTGCACGGTATAGAGTCGAGATGTCCGAGTCCTTCAGCTTGCCGGTTTGGAGGAGAGGCGAGAGCCGTGCGCGGTGCAGGATTTCGTCCGAGTAGGCGTTTCCGATTCCACAAAACAGCCGGGGATCGGTGAGCGAGCGCTTCAGCGTGTGATTCTCCGACCTGAGGCGCACGCCGAAGTCCGCTTCGGAGATCGCGAGCGGTTCGATGCCACCCCGGGCAAGCGCGTCAAGCGCCGCTTCGCCGCGCACGACATACAGTGACGCCCGTTTCTTGGTGCCGGCTTCGGTGAGGATCAACGTGCCGCGCGGAAACGTGAACAGCGCGAGCATCAGGCGGCGGTTCACCTTTGGGGGCTTTTCGTTCCACTGCAGCCGACCGGCAATCATGAGATGGATGACCACGAAGACGTCGCCTTCGAACGCAATGACAACGCGTTTTCCGATGAGCCGGAAGCCGGTCACGCTCAAACCCACCAGTGCGCTCACAGGCGGATCCACACTCCGCAACACGAACGGGTTCACGATGGCGAGGCCTTCGCACCGACTTCCCCCAATGCGGGGCTCGAGGGCGCGGAGGTAGACGGTGAGATCGGGGAGTTCAGGCACGACGCTAGATTACCGCCTCACCACTGCCGGCATCAATGGACCAGCTCAACCTCGTCAGTTTCATCTTCCTTGTCGTGCTGTTCGTGCTGACCCCGCGCGGCGCACTTCGCTCGGCGCGCCTGCTCCGGCAGGTCGAGGCAACCGGTGCTCCGCTGCCTCGCATGCGAATGGCCCTCTCGACGATGTTCGCACTCGCGGTGATATGGCTGCTATCGAGCATAAACGCCATTGCGATGGGCCGAAGCCTGTTCGCCACCGGTGGTGCCGGCCTCCGGGAGATCGCGCTTGGAGCGGGTGCATTCGTCCTATTGCTTGGCGCGATTCCCCTCGCTCGCTCAATGCGGACTCCGGAGCAGGACCGGCGCAGCCTCATCTACGGCATGGCGCCGCGGAACGGCCGCGAGTTCGCGCTGTTCGTAGTGATCGCCGTAATGGCCGGTGTTGCGGAGGAGGCGGCGTATCGGGGCGTTGCTGTCTGGATTCTTGCGCCGGTGATGGGCAACGTCGTTCCGGCGATGTTTCTCTCGGCAATGGCGTTCGCTGTCGCGCACGCGGTGCAGGGCGGCAAGAACATGGCGTTGATCTTCGTGATTGCGGCGGTTTTTCACGCGCTCGTGTACTTCACTGGTACACTAGTCATCGCGATGGTCGTACACGCCGCATACGACATTGTTGCCGGCTATTTGGCGGGACTACGCGCCAAACAAATCCTGGCCGAAGACGGCGTAGCGGGCGGGTCTACTCCTGCGTAACGAGGTTCGCCCGTAGCGACCAGAGCATGGGGAAGAATCGCTGCGTCACGGACTGCGAGAGGTATTTCGCACCGAGCGTGCCGCCGGTGCCGCCGGTCATCGGTCCGATGATCCGTTCAACGAGCTGCACGTGGAGGAACCGCCACCGCTGGAAGGCCTGATCGTACTCGAGGAGCGCTTCGGCGAGAAAGAAGAGCGGGTCGGGGCCGGGTCCGGTGTAGAGCGATTCGAGCGTTCGCCCACGGTTCGCTGCCATTTCGACGAACAGATCCTCGAGTCGCGGCGTGTCGAGCGCCTCCTGCAGTGGCGCCGGTACGGTGCCGCCGGCCTTCAGGGCGGCAACGAAGCTGTCGTCGCGTTGGCCTGACAGTGCGCCAATCATGCGAAACTGAATGCTCTGCTGACCGCTCGACGCGCCAAGGAAGTTCCGGAACTGGAGAAATCGCTGCGGCGGGAGCGTGTCGAGCGACGACAACTGTTCGGCGACGATTCGCATCAACGTGTTGATCCGCTGGACGTGCCAGAGCGCCCGCTGGGTATCGCCTCCCTTGAGTTCGGCGATCAGCGCATGCAACTGCTGTACGATGACCTTGAACCAGAGTTCGCTGGCCTGGTGCACGACGATGAACAACAACTCGTCCGGATGTTCCGGCTCGGAGCGAAGACGCTGCAACGACAGCAACTCGTCGAGCGCCAGATAGTCGGGGTAATTGACTTCGTCAGCCATCAGAACGTCGATACCTCGAGCGTGGAGAGGTCATCTACTCTCATCGTTTCGTGTGTGTAGAACGGTTCGCCGAACCGGCACCGGATGAGCGATCCGTAGTGCGCCGCCTGATGGCGGATCACGTGATACAGGGGGTCGCCGGTCGGGTAGACCTCGCCTGCCTGGAGCGCGCCGTCGAACTGCGAGCCGTAGCAGCGGATGGCCGCCAGCTTCGTGTCGAAGTCTTCGCTGATGTCGACGACGAATGTCGGCTTGACGTGATCTTCACGGTAGGCAATTGCGTGGACGACCTTTCGCGGACGAAACGCAGGTACGTCCGGGGCGACTTTCGCGAGTCCCGCGACAAAAACGGCGTCTCGAACAAGCTGCGCCGTCACCCGATGATCCGGGTGCTTGCCGCGCGGCGCCGGCGCAATGACCACGGCCGGCTTCAACCGCCGCAAGACCCGGGCGAGCGCCGCTCTGGTTTCGGGCGTGTTGACGATGCCGGCGTCCGGAAGGGCGAGGTTTTCACGAACGTCAACGCCCAACACGGCCGCCGCCTCAGCGGCCTCTTCGGCCCTCGTCCGCGCCGAGCCGCGGGTCCCCATTTCGCCTTGCGTGAGGTCCACGATGCCCGTACGACGCCCGAGGCGCTTGAGGCGCGCGAGCGTGCCGCCGCACGTGAGTTCTACATCGTCACAGTGCGGGCCAATGGCCAGAACGTCGAGCGGCTCGATCACAGCGCGAAAGATATGACGTGCGCAGCGGGGTCGCGTGGGCCAAATTTCCGTCGCCCTGCCGCCCGCGACGTGATTCTCGGCGGGGCGGTCGCCTCACCCTTTCGGAAACGCCCCTCATGAAAAGCGTCTTCATTCCCGGCGCCACACCACCGGCCGGCCACTACTCACCGGCGCTCGTACACGGCAGACTCGCCTATGTCTCGGGTCAGCTCCCGACCGTACCGGGACAATCGGGCCACACGATCGGTACGATCGAAGAGCAGACCGAGCAGTGCCTGCGAAACGTGGAGCGGGTGCTGCATGCTGCCGGGAGTTCACTCGACCGGGTCATCCAGATGACCGTCTATATCGCGGACGGGGACATGTGGGGGCGCGTCAACGCGACGTATGCCAAGGTCATGGGCGAGCACCGGCCCGCACGCGCCGTCGTGCCGGTGAAGGTTCTCCACTTCGGCTATCAGATCGAGATTCAGGCCATTGCCGCGGTCGATTCATGACCTGGGCCGGTCAAGCCGCCATTGTGACCGGCGCATCGGGGGGAATCGGCGAGGAGATCGCCGTGCAGCTCGCAACCGCGGGAGCGCGCGTCACGCTCGCGGCGCGCCGACCGGACGAGCTCGAGCGGGTGGCCACGCGTTGCCGCAGTGCAAGTGGCAGAACAGACGACGCGATTCTCGTCGTGCCGTGCGACGTCACCGATCGCACGCAGTGCGAATCACTCGTGGCCTCAGCCGTGGCCGCTTTTGGCGGAATCGACGTCCTCGTCAACAATGCAGGGCAAGGGATGTGGGGTCGGGCTGACGAAGTCAGTGACCTCTCGATTTATGAGGCGATGCTGAGGGTGAACTATCTCAGTGCGGTGTGGCTCACGCTGGCCGCATTGCCGCACCTCAAGACGTCTCGAGGCCGCGTGCTGGCCGTCGGGAGCTTGTCGGGGAAAATCGGAGTTCCTCTCCGCAGCGGGTATGCTGCTGCCAAGCACGCGCTAACCGGCTTCATGGACTCGCTCCGAATCGAGCTCGATGGCACAGGTGTGTCGGTGACGATGATTCACCCCGGATTCGTCACGACGGGCTCGCAGGCCAGAAACCTTGGTACCGACGGCCGTGCCCTTGGAGCGATGCCGCTCAAGGTTTCCGGGGGCCAGACTCCCGACGAGTGCGCTGCCATGCTTCTGGCTGGGGCCGCACTTCGGAAGCGCGATATCGTGCCAGGCTTTCGCGCCCGGCTTGGACTCTGGCTCAAGCTCTTGGCGCCGACCGTCGTCGATAACATGGCGAGCAAGGCCATTCGCGGCCGCCAGTAGCGATCGCGCCGATTGGACGAGCGCGACGCCCGTCAGTGTGACACCCACAATTGCGAAGCGGCGGCGAGGAAGTCCTCGCCGCCGCTTCGTACGATATGGGCTTTGCCCAGCGGCTCCTACAGCCCGCCGCCGCGACGGCCACGTCCAGCCGCAGCGTTCGCGTCGAACTTCGCCTTGTCTTCGTCGGACGTCAGCAGCGCCTTGAGGTCGGCGGTCCGCTTTGCGTTCGCTTCCGTCATCATAGCGCGGAAATCCTCGGCCTCGCGGTCCATCGCCATCGTAGCCTCACGAGACTTCGTGATGATCTCCTTCGCCTTCATGGTCTGGTCAGCGTTAAGCGTGATTCCGTTGAACAGGCGGGCGAGCTGCGTCGAGTCCTGCGCCTCAGGCGTCCCACGACCGCCACGACCGCCACGACCGCCACGACCACCACCGCCACCACCCTGCGCTTCGGCTGTCGCGGTCAGCGCAACGAGCATTGCGGACACCATAAGGAACTTATTCATGCATACTCTCCCCGAAGCGTGTTTCGGAATGTCGGTTCGCGCGGCGAGGGTGCCGCGCGGTTGTCTGCTGCAAAATACGCGCAGTCGGCTGCGGACGCTGGCTGGGGGGGCCACCCCGGCCCTCACTCGTACCGGAGAGCGTCCACCGGATCGAGGCGGGCGGCGCGCTGGGCGGGAATTACACCGAAAACGACGCCAATTCCCACGCTCACGACCACGGCAATGACCGTCAGCCCAACCGGGGCCTGTGACTCAATGGCCAGCAGGGCCGTGACCGCTTTCCCGGCGCCAAGGCCGACGGCGATTCCGACTACTCCGCCGATTCCAGTGAGCGACGCCGCCTCGATCAGGAACTGCATGAGGATGTCACGCCGCGTTGCACCCATGGCTTTCCTGAGTCCGATTTCGCGGGTTCGGGCCGTTACCGACACCATCATGATCGCCATCACACCTATGCCACCCACGAGGAGCGCGACCGAGGCCAAAACGATCATCACCAGGAAAAACGTTCCGGTGATCGAATTGAACGTGTCGAGGATCTGGTCCTGCGTGATCATGTCGAACGTGTTGGGGTCGGCCGGGCGCAGTCGGCGCATTTCACGCAGCGTCACCGTGACCGCCTCCTGCGCATCAGCAACCGCGACGCCGGGACTGGGCTTCACGCAAATGAACAACGCGTTGGTCTTGTCCACGTTGTAGGCATAGTAGACGTATCGGAACGGCATGATGGCGCCATTGTCGGCGCCGGGCGGCGCAAAAATGTTCTCTGGTGGCACGTACAGGCCAATCACTTCGACTGGCTTCCCGCCAAGGAGGACGGTCTTGCCGAGCGGGTCAATCCGTCCGAAGATGCGAAACGCCTTTTCTTCCTGGATAACCGCGACCGGCGCCCCGCTTCGCAGCTCCGACTTGGTGAACCAGCGGCCCGCCGCCAGATCGCCGCCCTGAATCTCCGTGAAGTATTCGTCTGCTCCGGTGACGATTGTCGGCCGCGTGCGCTCGCCCCGGTACTCGATCCGCGCCTGGATCTGGGCCCAGATGCCGGCATAGAACACTTCGGGCAATGCGGCAATCCGGTCGGCTTCTGCGGTGCTGAGGTCCGGCCGAATGCGAATCCACTTGGGGAGGCGGTCCGGGTTCACCGGCGACGTGCTGAAGACCTTCATGACGTAAAACGTCGTTGGCCCCGCAACGTCCAGCGCGTTCGTGATCTGATTCTGGATCCCCTGCACGATGGAGGCCATCGTCATCACGGTCGCCACCCCGATCACCACACCGAGGATGGTCAGCGCCGAGCGGAGCTTGCTGACGCGCAGCGCATCGAAGGCGATGGCGACGTTCTCCTGGATGGCGTCAAGCGAAAAGGCGCGAAACTTCACAGGCCCTCCACGCATTCGCGGGCAGCGACGGCAAGTGCGATGCCGGGCACTACTCGGCTCTCAGCGCGTCGATGGGGTCGAGCTGCGCAGCACGCCGGGCCGGATAGACGCCGAACGTGACGCCCACTCCGGCGCCAAGCGATACGGCGAGCACCACCGACCACCAGGTCACGCGCGCCGGAAGCGGCGACACGAGCGCAACGAGAGCCGCGAATCCCCAGCCACTGAGCACGCCGATCACGCCGCCAGCAGTGGCCAGCGCGACGGCTTCGGTAAGAAACTGCCGTTCGATATCGCGCGCGCGGGCGCCGACGGCCTTCCGGATTCCGATTTCTCGCGTGCGCTCGGTGACGGCCATCAGCATGATATTCATGATCACGATGCCGCCGACCACGACGCCAATCGCCACGACGGCTGGAATTACGCTGAACAGCACCTGCGTGAGCTGCTTCCAGAAATCGACGAGCGCGGCGGCGGTCTCGATCGAGAAGTCGGCATCTTCGCCGGGCCTGAGTCGGTGAGCCACCCGCATCGCTTCTTCGGCGATGGCCATCGCTGGAGCGACGTCGACCGCCTCCTTCAGCTTCACCGATATCGTCGTCGTGAGCCGACGTCCGTAGAGCATCTCATACCGGCTGAGCGGTACCAAAGCGAACGAGTCGAACGACTGGCCAAGGACGCGACCTTTTGACGCGACGACACCAACGACCTCGAACTGCTCGAGGCCGAGTCGCACGAACCTGCCGAGCGGATCGGCCTGCTCAAACAGTTTTTCCGCCACCTCGTGACCGAGAACAGCCACCGGCCTACGCTGGCTGATATCGACGTCAGTCAATCCGCGGCCCTGCTCGATGACGTAGTCCTGAACGTCCTGATACGGCGGCGTGATGCCAAAGACGAGAATGTCGCCGACCGTACGATCGCCCCACCGGATGTCGACCTGTGGGGTGGGGAAACCTGAGGTCAATCCGATCGCAGCCGCGTTGGGGAGCGCGTCCCCAACGGCCTGTGCGTCCGACGCTGTGATCCGCGGGCGGCGCGAGACACGGCGCCACATCTCGTCGTCAAAAAAACCGACCTGAATGGGCGTACGGCGCACCTGAAAGGCGTTAGTCCCGATCACCGCGCCGGCGATGTTCTCCTTCACGTACGCGTTCATCCCCTGGATGATCGCGACGACGGCCACGAGAAACGCGACCGACACGATGATGCCCAATAACGTAAAAAAAGACCGGAGCTTGTTCGCTCCTATCTCTCCGAACGCGGTTACGATTATGTCGCGTTTTTGCACACCCTATTCATACCTAAGCGCATCCACCGGGTCGAGTCTCGACGCCTTCAGCGCCGGCAGCGTGCCGAACACGATCCCGGTGAGCGCTGCCGCGGCGAGGGCTGCGGCGATAGCAGACGGCGGGACAGCCGCTGGAATTGACGTGTTGGCCCGGATGATCGCCGCGATCCCGGCGCCAATCGCCAAGCCGATCCCGGCGCCGATGCTGGTCATCGTCGCCGCCTCAATCAGAAACTGCCAGAGCACTGTCGCGCGTGTGGCGCCGAGCGCCTTCCGTACCCCGATTTCCCGGGTACGCTCCGTGACGCTGATCATCATGATGGCCACGACGCCTACGCCACCCACGAGGAGGCCAACCGCGGATAGTGCGAGCCCTACGAGGAAGATCGCGCCAAAGAGCTGGTCGAACAACTCGAGCATGCGATCTTGCCCAACGATGGCGAAGTTGTTCGGCTGACTCGGGCGCAGGCCGCGCCTCGATCGCATCAGCGCGGTCACGGCATCCATTGCCACATCGGGGCTGACGTCAAGACGTGGCTTGACCATGATTAGCAGCGACCGCCAGACGTCGAGGTGGCGCCACGCTGTGAGCATCGGAATGATGGCGCGCGGCTTGTCGGGTCCGCGGCCGTCCATCGACTTCATGAACCCGGCCTTCGTATGGAAGACGCCGATTACGGTAAAGAGGCGTCCGTCGACGGTGACTTCCTTTCCGATTGGATCGGAATCGCCGAAGAGTTGGGCCTGCAGCGAGTCGTTGATGACGACAACGTTCGTGCCGGCATCGTGCTCCGCCTTGGAGAACGAGCGTCCGGGGGAAATGTCGGCCTGGTCAGTCAGGATCCAGTCTTCACTCTGGGCGTCGAATCCGACCGACTTGATTTCGCGGCTTCGGTAGCGAAAGGTGGCGGAACCACCGATCCATGCAGTTGCCGTCTGCACTTCCGGGAGTCGCCGGACCGCGTTCCAATCCTCGATCACGAGGCTGGGGTTCCGACGGTCGGTGCAGGTGTCGTCGCTGCCATCGCACGCGTTGATCCCGATGTTGCGGCGCCGGAGCTGAAAGGTGTTGGCACCAAACTCATCCAGATCGCTCTTGAAGCTGTTTTCGATTCCGGTAACCGTGGCACCCATGGCAACCACGACGAATACTCCGACGGCGACGCCGGAAATGGTCAACGCAGCGCGAGCCTTGTTCGCGCGCATGGCGTCGAGCGCGATAGTCACGCCCTCGAGCGACATCTTGATACTGTCCCAGAGTCGCATCGCTACTCCTGCCTTAGCGCGGCGATTGGATCGAGCCGCGCCGCGCGACTCGCCGGGTAGGCTCCGGCTGCAATGCCGACACCAGCACCGACGACCAGTCCGAGGACGACTGACCACGGCGCGACGGCGGCCGGGAGCGGGGTCGTCGCGGCGATAATCTGGGAGCCCGCGATTCCCAGCGCGATCCCGATGGCCGCGCCCAGGACCGACAGCGTCGATGCCTCAACCAGGAACTGCGACATGATGTCGCGCCGACGTGCGCCGAGTGCCTTGCGTACGCCGATCTCGCGTGTGCGCTCGGCCACCGCCACGAGCATGATGTTCATGATGACCATGGCGCCGACAATCAGGCCTATGGCCGGCAGAGCCGCGCCGAACACCACGAGACGCTGCTTGAGAGACGCGAAAAATTCGAGCGCCGAATCCTGCGTCTCGAGCTCGAAGTTGTCGCTCTCGCCGGGCCGGACGTGCCGGGAGGCCCGTAGCACTCCGCGTACGGACTCGATTCCTTCGCGCACCAGCTCCTGGCTGGGTGCCTGCACCACGATCGAAAGGATGTCGCCGGCCGGGCGGAGGGCACGCTGGAGAGGCGTCGTATACGGAGCGATCGCAAGGCGGTCCATCGAGAAGCCGAATACCGACCCCTGTTTCTCGATTACGCCGATGACGATATACGGAATGCCCCTGATTCGCAGCTCACGGCCGACCGGATCAAGATCAGCGTAGAAATACTCGGCGACCTCGACGCCAATGACGATGACCTTTGCTCCAGCTGCAACTTCCTGCGGCTGAAAGGCGCGTCCGTTGGCGATGCCGAACTTTTTGATCGTGAAGTAATCGGCTTCCGTTGCGACAGCCTGAACCTGCCGCGGCCGCCTGTCGTTGGTGGAGGCATAGAGAAAGTTTTCGCTCACGATAGCGCTGCGACTTCCCGGGGGAAGTGCAGCGTTCACGACGGCGGCGTCGTTCACATAAAAACGGGGCCGGCGCAGGTATTCGCGCCACATCTCGTCGGTCGAGTTCGGATTGAAGTTCGCCGCGCGTCGAACCGTAAACGTGTTCACGCCGATGATCTTTGCAGCGAAGTCCTCTTCGACGTACCGGCCCATTCCCTCAACAATCGAGATCACGGCGATGAGGAACATCACGCCAATGGTGACGCCGATCAGGGTAAAAAAGCTCTTGAGCTTTTGGACGCGCAGTGTGGTGAGCGCGAGCCGAACAGCTTCGAGAAAGGGCATGACACCACTACGGGCGCGCCCTGCTGTCGGTTTCGGCAGTCTCTTCGGGTGGCCGGGTCGTGCCGGGCCCGGGTTACTCGTGCCGGAGGGCCTCGACGGGGTCGAGTTTGGCGGCCTTCATGGCCGGCATCATGCCGAACAGGATGCCGGTGATCGCGCTCATTCCCAGAGCGGCGGCCACGGCGAGCGGCGGCACCGATGCCGCGATCGGCGTAAAGTTTTTCACGGCGAGTGCGACAACCCATCCAAGCGCCAGGCCGATCATTGCACCAGTCGCGGTCAGCGTCACGGCTTCAACCAGAAACTGCCATAGGATTGTCGCCCGGGTGGCGCCAAGCGCTTTACGGACACCGATTTCGCGGGTCCGCTCAGTAACCGAAATCAGCATGATCGCCACGACGCCTACGCCGCCTACGAGCAAGCCGACCGACGAAAGCGAGATCATGACCAGGAAGAACATCCCGAAAACGCTGTCATAGACCTCGAGCAACCGGTCCTGCGTGATGATGGCGAAATTCGATTCACGCGACGGGCGGAGTCCGCGGGAGCCGCGCAGTGCCGCGGTCACGTCATCCATGGCGACGTCTGGTCGCACGCCGTCGGCAGGCTTCACGACGAGCCCCACCCCCCGTATCCGTGCACCCAGATGGCGCGTAAGTGAAAGCACAGGCATCACCACTCGCGGGCGCTCCGGGCCCGACAGGAAGCTGGTGGCGTCCTTGTAAACGCCGATGACGAGGAAGGGACCGCCGCGCGTGCTCCCGGAGGCTATTAGGTTGATTTCCTTGCCTTCTGCGGGCTCGCCGTTGAACAGACGCTCAGCGGCCACGGTATTGATGACGATGACGCGCGACGCGGTCCGTGCTTCCTGGTCCGTAAAGACGCGACCTTCGACCATTTCTGGCGGGTTGATCTGCGCCCAGTTTGCAGACGTCCCGAGGGCGCTGACCGAGGCGAGGTAGCGGTCGCGGAACTTGGCAGACGCCGACCACCCTTGTTGGACGCCAACCTGCGCGATGCTCTCAAGTTTCTCCAGCACTTCCACTTCGGGAAAAGTGATGGGCGGGTTGGAGCGCCAGCGACAGGTGTCGCCGGAATCGTCGCACGCCTCAAACACAATCGGGAAACGCTGCACAAAAAACGTCGTCGGCCCGGCCGACTCGAACTGTTGCGCTACGCTTTCGTTGATGCCGTGCACCGCAGCGGAAATGACAACGACGACGAAGACCCCGACCGCAACGCCGAGAATGGTAAGCCCGGCGCGGACCTTGTTCGCCTTCATCGCGTCGAAGGCGATTCCCACGCCCTCGAGCGACATCCTGAGCCGGTCAAAGAACCTCACGGCTACTCCTGCCTCAGGGCGGTGACCGGATCAAGCAACGACGCACGGCTGGCCGGATAGACGCCGGAAACGATCCCAACGCCGGCGCCCACCAACACACCCACCATGATCGACCACGGAGCGACGTACGTCGGCATCGGTGTGGTGTTGCGGATAAGTAGCGCCAGCGCGGCGCCAGCTGCGATGCCGAGCGCTGCGCCGAACGTGCTTAGCGTGGACGCTTCGATGAGGAACTGTGCAAGGATGTCGCGCCGTTTGGCTCCCAGCGCCTTTCGAATCCCGATCTCGTGCGTACGCTCCGCTACCGCTACCAGCATGATGTTCATGATCACGATCGCGCCAACGACGAGCCCGAAGGCCGGGAGCGCGATCCCGGCGAGCACGAGGTACCCCTTGATCGTGTTCCAGAATTCAAGCGCACTATCGGCGGTCTGGAGCGAAAAATCATCCCTCTGCGCCGGGCGGAGCCCGTGTCGCGAACGCATCACCGCCCGGACGGTTTCCTGCACGTCGACCAGTTCCTCCGCCGACGGCGTCTGGATCATCATCGCATCAATTGCGTTCGCCTCTCGGTTGAGAGCGCGGTGGACCGGCGAGCGGAAAGGAGCGTAGATGTAGTTATCGAAAGAAATCCCAAACGCCTTGCCCAGCGACTCGCCGACGCCAATCACGTTGTACACCTTGCCGGCAATACGAACTTCGCGACCGACTGGATCGACGGTTGGGAAGAGCCGCTCAACGAGATCGGGACCGACGACAACCGCGTTCGCTCCCAGGCTCAGCTCGCCGGCAGTGAATAGACGGCCGTTCGTGACGCCAATCCGTTTGATCTCGAAGAAGTCTCCGTCCACCGCTGTAATCTGCGCGCGACGGGGCCGGGAAAAACTCGACTCGACGTTCAGGTTCGCCTCGGAGTACATCGCCCAGAGCGTCCCCTCCGGAAGCGCATCGGCAACGGGCTGGACGTCGGACTCGAGAATGCGCTGGCGGCGAGAGTACTCGAGCCGTGTCTCACGGTCAACGTCGCCAATCTGGATGTTCGGGCGATGACGCAGCTCGAACGAGTTGATCGCAATGAGCTTGCCGACCAGATCGTCCTCCATGTACCGCCCCATCCCGTCCACGATCGACACGACGGCTATCAGGAACATCACGCCGATGCACACGCCAAGTGCGGTGAAGAAGCTCTTGAGCTTCTGCACGCGGATGGTGGTGAGCGCGAGGCGAATGGCCTCGAAAATGGACATCGCTGGCCTCGGCGGCCTAGAAGCCCATCTTGGCCGCGAACCTCTCCTTTCGTTCGTCGCTCGCAATCACGCCGTCGCGAAGCACGACCACGCGGCGAGCATGCGCCGCAATGTCGGGCTCGTGCGTGACCATGATGACCGTCTGCCCCGATTCGGCCAGGCTTTCGAACACTTTCATGATTTCTTCGGACGTCGAAGAGTCGAGGTTGCCGGTCGGCTCGTCGGCGAGCAGGATCGACGGACGATTCACGAGGGCGCGCGCGATGGCCACGCGTTGGCGCTGTCCACCCGATAGTTCATTCGGCCGGTGATGCACACGGTCGCCCAACGCCACTGATTTCAGCGCCTCAAACGCGCGCTCTTTGCGCTCCGCCGACGCAACTCCGGCGTAGACCAGCGGGAGTTCTACGTTGTGCAGCGCCGTAGCGCGGGGCAGGAGGTTGAAGGTCTGAAAAACAAACCCAATCTCCTTGTTGCGCACGCGAGCCAGGTCGTCGTCCTTCATGCGCGACGCCAACTGCCCATTGAGCCAATACTCGCCGGCGGTCGGCGTGTCGAGGCAGCCGATGAGGTTCATCAGCGTCGACTTGCCCGAGCCCGACGGACCCATGATTGCGACGTACTCATTGCGGCGCACGGCGAGGTCTACCCCGCGGAGCGCGCGCACGATTTCGCCACCCATGTCATACTCGCGCTTGATCCCGCGTGTGACGATGACCCAATCCTTGTCCGGTGCCTTGCCGGCTTCCTCGACGATGACCTGGCGTTCCGCGGTCGTCGAGAGTGGCGCTTCCTCGGTTTCGTTACTCACGGCGTTATGGGCTCCCGGCCTTTTTCGTGTTGGCAGTGGTGGTCGCGCTCGGCGTCTCACGAACGAGCGTACCGTCCTTCAGCTCGCGAATCGCCTGGTAGGTGCCGGCGACGATCCGCTCGGTGCCATCCAGCCCGGAAATTACTTCGAAGTGCTTTTCTCCGGCGATCCCTACCTTTACGGGCTTGAAGGTCACTTTGTTGTCGGCGCCGACGACAAAGACACCCTCCACGTCCTTTCGTCCAACCTGCTTGGCCGGGGCCGGCCGTCCGGGAATCTGGGTCGTGTCCGCGTTCTTGAGCGCCTCGTCCTCGCGGACGGTGAGTGCGATGATCGGGATCGACAGCACCTGGGTGCGAGTGTCGGTAATGATTTTTGCCGTGGCGGAGAAGTCCGGCTTGGTATCCTTCGGCGGGTTGAGCAGGCGAATCGTCACCAGATAGTCGATCGCCTGATCGCCGGCCGCGGTCGCAGATGCGCCGCGCACCGAGCTGTTGGAAATCTCTACGACGCGGCCGAGAAATGTCGTATCCGGAAACGCGTCGAGCTGGACGACCGCCGAGTCGCCGACCGAAATTCGCGAAACGTCGGTTTCGTCGACCTTCACTTCCGTCTCAAGCACGCTCATGTCCGAGACCGTAAGCATCATGGCGGCGTCGCGGTTGAGCGTGCCCATGATAGCCGTTTCGCCCGACTCGATGTTGAGGCGAGTCACGCGGCCAGTCATCGTGGCAAAAATCCTCGTCTTGCCCAGCTGCACTTCGGCGTCCTTCAGGCTCGCCTGCGCTTGCTCGACGTTGTGCCGGGACGCTTCGACCATCGCCTGGTTGACATCGACCGAAGTCTTGAGTTGTTCGAGCTGCTCAACCGACACGAGGTTCGGATTGCTTTGGCGAATCTCCTGCGACCGTTCGTAGCTGTTGGTGGCCTGCTGCAGGTTGGCGGCCGACTGTGCTGCAGACGCCCTGGCGTTGGCAACACCTGCTGCGGCGCGCTGCACGGCGGCATCGTACTGCTGTGGGTCAATCTCGATGAGCAGCTGGCCCTTGGTCACCCAATCGCCTTCCTTCACGGCGAGATTCGTGATTTTGCCCGAAATGTCGGACGAGACATCGACCTTGGAATGCGGCGTAACCTGGCCGCTCGCCGTGACCGACGCGACGAGATCCTGCTTGGCGACAGTCTCGACTCGGACGTCCGTCGCTTTGTTGCTGCTCTTGGCGGCGCTCAGTGCTGCTATTGCGCCGATGCCGATAATGGCAACGCCGGCGACGACCCACTTGGTAGTCTTGCTCATGACTCCGAACCTCGATTAGCGGAGGGGGCGTCCGACGGCGCTTTCCAGCGCCGCGAACGATCTGTGAAACTCATACAGCGCGTCGATCCGGTCCGTTTCCGCCCGGTCGAAATCGGCGCGCGCCTGCTGCAAGTCAACAAGGCTGTTGAGCCCGACGCGGTAACGCTCTTGCGCGAGCTGAAGGGCCGTGCGCGCGGCCACAGCGTTTTGCTCCTGCAGGCGGAAGGCACGATAACCGGCCTGCAGCGTCGTCCATGCAGACGTCACATCGGTCGTGAGCCGGAGCTCTTGAGCGCGCACGCGGTACCTCGCATCCATTCGGTTCGCCGACGCGTCCTGAACCTGCGTTTCGCGCGAAAATCCGTCGAACAGCGGGAGCGATACGCCGATCGACAGATTGTACGGATTCGACGTGAACTTGAAGGGGAAGTTGCTGTTCTGGGCGCGCACCGCGTCGGCCTGAGCGTCGGTGAATGCGATTGAGCTGCACTGTGCCGTGATGCCGGAGAGCCCGGCACCTTGGCGAATCGAGTCGGTGGTGAAGCAGCTCGCGCGGCTTCCGGCGACTGACCCCAAGGCCTGATTCACCAGATACTCACCGTCCCTGAACTTCTGTGCAACGCCACCAAACGACGCGTTGGCGCTAATCGAGGGGAGGTAGGCACTTTGCGCCTGCCGGTACGTCAACTGTGCCACCTGCTCGCGCGCGCGAACTGCCTTCAGCGCCGGATTTCCGTCCTCTGCCATTTGCAGGAGCGTTGTGACGTTTAGCGCGGGTTCGGTGACCACGAACTGCGAAGTGAGCGACACGACCGCCGGTTTCTCCACGCCGATCTGCTGAAAGAGCTGGAGCATCGTCACTTCGGCGAGGTTCTGCGCCCGGAGTGCCGCGACTTGCTGCTGGCCGACGGCGACTTCGGCGCGCATCACGTCGAGCGACGTCGCGGCGCCCACACCGGCGCGTGCGCGAGCGAGATCCAGTTGAAGCTGGTTGGCGACCACGAGCGTGTCCTGAAGTGCTGCCCTGGCACCCGCCTGAAGCACCAGCAGGTACTGCTGCTGGACGCCGGCGACGAGCGCTTGCTCAGCGGCATTCACATCGGCGTCGGAGGCGGCCTCGTTCTGACGGCTCCGGCGCAGGTTCGTGAACGTCGACGCGCTGATGCCCAAGCTGAAATTCAGGCCCCACGACGACGACAGAATGTCTGAGTTCGCACCAAAAGCCACGCCGTTGAAGATCTGCGGGCGGCCTTGGCGGTAGCTCGTGCCAATGTTTGTCGACGCCGACGGGAGAAACGCACCGTAGGCATTCCGAACGGCGTTCTCGGCGCGCCGTCTGCCGTTCTGCGTTTCGAGAAAGGTCGGGTTGTTGCGCTTCGCGATTGAGATCGCCTCTTCGAGCGTCAGCGATGTGGGCACGGAGGTCTGTGCCGCAAGCGGGGAAGCGAGGGTCAGCGCAATGGCGGTCAACTTAAGCAGTCGCATCGATTTCGGTCCATGGTTAGGTGAACACGTGCTTTACGTCGGCCACGGGTCAATAGTTTCGGTGACCCTCTGTGGCGGCCGACGTGGCCGGAAAGTGGCCGGAAAGTGGCCGGAAAGTGGCCGGAAAGTGGCCAGAATGGGGCTGGGCGTCAGTCGCGCAGCGCGACGAGCCCGAGGGACGGAATTGCCGCTTTAATTATGCGTCCGTCCATCGTTATCCAGACGTCCCGAATCTCGCCCGTCGCGGTCGTTTGCAATGTCAAGTGCACGGTGTCGAATCGCCGCAGGTCGATGGAGATTCGCTCCGTGCCAACCCGTTGAATGATAACGGATTCCACCGTGTTGCGTCGCGGCACGAGCACGGGAACGATCGCCCCAGCGCCGCGCCGGGAAATGAACCAGAGTTGGTGTATGATGTCGTCGTCGGCCGCCACAGCGCCGGTGGGCAACCTGAACTCACGTGCCGATTCGCCACCGGGGAGCAGAAGGCGTGACGAAAAACGTCCGCGCACCGCTTGACCGCTGTACGACTCCAGAACCTTCCCGCTGTCCCGCACCTCGCGTTGATAACTGGCCGGGAATCCGGTCGTGTCGGCGTTGATCCCCGGTGCGATCCGGCGCGTGCCGATCGCCACAGTCGCTTGTGCTACCAGTGTCGGGCCGTCGGGGCCCGGCGCGGTACGAATCGAAAAATCCTCGCGGCCAATCCGCTCGCCGTCCTTGTAGAGCGTAAAGCTCCCCTCGTCCAGCACCACGACCTGCGCCCCGGAAGGGCGAGCGACCAGCGCGAGCGCGAGGACAAGGCATAGGGACAATCGTGGCATTCACGAAAGCTAGTCGCTTCGCGTTCGTGTCCCGTCGGGCGATGAGAGGGTATTATCCCCTAGTGACCGGACCTCCGACGCGCCGATGGGCAGTTGCTGCTGCGGCGACGCTGATACTGGGCGTCGCGTGGCTGCGCACGGGCGTGCCGGTGTTTCTGGTGTTGACTGCAGTGGGCGCTCTGGTGACGGGCGTGGCGACTTGGCGTGTGAGGCCGAAGGCAGCGGCCGGAACATGCGCCGCGCTGCTTATCGCTTTCGCTGGATTTGAAGGGCTAGGCGCGCGGCGCATGAGTCGGTTTTCGGCCGACCCCGACTCCGAAATGCTGGCACTCCAGGTCCGCGCCACAGCGGCGCTCGCTGAGCGACTGCAGGGAGAAGCAGACGGCCTTCGGAGGTTGGCCGTACAGGCACTCGACGTGCCGGCGAGCCCGGCCGCTGCATTTGCCGCTCTCGAGGAGCTGCGATCGGGCGACGGCGTGCGGGCGATCGTGCTCGCGCGCGGCGGTTCACTTGCGGCGTGGTCGGGGCACTACGTGGCTCCGGTCGATTCGTTGCCCGGGCCGGTAGGCGTCGTGGCCACGGAGTTCTATCTGGTTCTCTACGCAATTGCCGGGCGCGATCGCGACCGGGCCGTGGCCACAGCGCTGGTTCACGCCGAGCCACCGGCCGAAGTGCTGGCGGAGGCGCTCGACGGCGGGATCGCTGAGGCGTTCGATGTGGCCGGATTCACGTACTCCCGACCGGGGTCGGGGGCGGACTCCGTGGGCGTAGTCACCGCGGCCGGAGTGCCAGTTCTGGCCGTGCGGGCGATTGCGCTCGGCGCGCCCGCGCTGCGGCAGCGATTGAGTGAGCGGGGCCGCGAACGCGGGGCGGCGCTGATTGCGCTCGCACTCATTGCATTCCTCGCCGCGACGTGGCGCAGCGGCGAACTCGCGGAGCGGTTTGGCGCGCTCGGCGTGACGCTTGCCATGCTGGCGACGCTGCCGCTGGCGGATTTGTCGAATCGAACGCCGCTGTTCAATCCGGCGTTCTTCTTTGCGCCGGCGGGCGGTGCGTTGACGGGGAGTATTGGTGCTCTGGCGCTGACATCGGCCACGGTGCTTGTCGCTGTACTGGCTGCGCAGCGCGCTCAGCTTTTTCCGCGGCGCGCGTGGCAGGCCGGTGTCGTGATCGTAACGTTGGCGGCGGCCGGTCCGTTCCTTCTTGGCGCCATCGCCCGCGGTATCAGGTTTCCGGCAACAGGCGCACCGGTCGTTTTGTGGCTGGCGTGGGAAACAACGGTGTTCCTCGCCGCACTAGTGGTGTTGTATGCCGGACTCTCAGCCGGCGAAGCCGCCCTCGGGCGCCGTCGCGGACTTCCATTGTGGCTGCCGCCAGTTCTCGCGGCGGCTGCAGCCGGGCTCGCCCCACTCGTCGTGCAGCCACGCGGCGGCCTTCCGTCGTGGTACACGGTTCTTTGGGTGGTCACTGCGATTGCCATGGCGCTCGCGCGACACGACCGACGGTCGCTGTGGGCAGCTGCCACCGTTGCGGCTTTTGGATCGAGCGCCCTCGTCTGGAGCGAGACTGTCAAGGCGCGCGTACTGCTCGCGGAGCAGGATGTCGCGGCGCTCGGCGTGCCCGATCCCGCGTCTGGCGCGCTCATCACGCGGTTTCCGCAACATCTCGATTCGAACACCGCACCACGATCGCGAGTTGAACTGCTCGCGCGATTTGCCGGGTCGGATCTTGCGAGCAGCGAACTGCCGGTCAATGTCACGGCTTGGACGGCGACCGGCACCGTAATGGCCGACCTGCGTGTGGGTATGGGGCCCGGGAGCGCCAGCGGCATCGAGTTTTTCGCGCTCGAAGCCGCCGACAAGATGCAACCCGTACTCACCAACTATCCCGGCGAGCCGGGAATGTTGACTATTCTCGCGATTCCGCACGCCGATCGCACGGTCACCACCGTCGTCGTGGCACCGCGCACGCGGCTCGTGACGCCGGATCCGTTTCCGACGTTGTCCGGGCTCGGGCGAACGCGTGACGCCGGTGGCGAGCCGCCGTACACGCTGCAGTACGTACCCGCGCCGCTGTCGCAGTACATCTCGACCGAGGCCGAGTGGACCTCGCGGAACGAAGAGTTGCATGGCGACTGGTTCCTTCCGCCGACGCGGGGAACGGTGATGCACGTACACGCACGCGTGCCGCTTGCCGGTATTGGGGCGTTGACGACACGCGGCGCGCTGATGGTGTGCGCGAACCTCGGCTTGCTCGGTTTTCTATGGCTTCTCATCGTCGTATCCGACGGCGGCGCGCTCAGATGGTTGCGCGACGAAGCGAGGCCGTGGTTGCGCAGTTATCGGGCGCGCCTCACGCTGTCGTTGTTTGCCGCCTTCATGATTCCGGCTGCCGCGTTCGCAGCCTGGAGTTACGGACGGCTGCAGGATGAGGATGCCGAAACACGCACACTTCTCGTTCGAGAAACGCTGCGTGGTGTCACGGCTGCTCCGGCGAACGAGCTCGACAGTCTCGCAGCTCGCTTCCAGACACCGCTGATGCTGTTTGCCAACGGTACGATGGTTCAGACGAGCGACGTGCTCCTTGATGCGTTGGCTCCCCTTGGGCGGCTCCTCCCCGCGACGGCCGCCCGCGCGCTCATCGAAGACGACGACGGATTCGCAACGGCTGAGATTTCGGTTGGCGGCGAACCCATCCGTTTCGGTTTTCGGGTCGTGAACGACACTGCATCGGCAGCCAGTCTTGTTCTCGCCGCGCCGGCTCGCACGGTGGAACTCGCGCTCGATCCGCGTCGGCGCGATCTCGCGTTCTTCGTACTCTTTGCGACGCTCGCGGGCGCGCTCGGTGCGCTCTGGGTCTCCGGTGTTGCGGGTCGCACGTTTTCCAGGCCAATCGGTGAACTCCGCGCCGGTGCGCTCGCGCTCGCCGCCGGTGAGCGTGAGCCGCAACTTGCCGGCAATCCACCGCTGGAGTTCGAACAGGTTTTCAACGCGTTCCGGCAAATGGCGCGCGACCTCGAGTCTGGCCGCGCGCGAGACGCACGAGCGCAACGGGTGCTTGCGTGGGGAGAAATGGCGCGCCAGGTGGCCCACGAAATAAAGAATCCGCTCACGCCAATGCGCCTTGGCGTACAGCATCTCCAGCGGGCGAAGGACGACCCACGCGTGGACTTTCGGAAAGCGTTCGACGAAAACGCCGTGCGCCTGCTCAGCGAGATTGACCGGCTCGATGAAATCGCGCGAGCCTTCAGCCGATACGGCGCGGCGCCCGAAGCACAGCCGCCCGCCATCCCGGTGGACATCGCCGAAGTTGTCCGCGACGTCGTGCGCCTCGAACGGCTTGGCGGTGACGCGGTTGCGTGGGAGCTCGAAGGCGCCGATGCGCCCCTATTTGCAATGGCACGCCCCACGGAACTACGGGAGGTGCTGCTGAACCTGCTCGAAAATGCCCGGTTCGCGGAGGCGCGCCACGTCGTGGTACGGATCGAGATAGCCCAGACCGCAACGAGGATATCGGTCACCGACGACGGACACGGGATCTCCGCCGACGCCATGCCGCGCGTCTTTGAGCCGCACTTCTCGACGCGCACGAGCGGTAGCGGAATGGGGTTGGCGATCAGCCGGCGCGTGATCGACAGTTGGGGCGGCGCGATTGCCGTGGCAAGCACCCCAGGTTCGGGTGCGACCGTGACGATCTCACTGGTTCCCGCTGCTACCGGCTGACACCTTTCATAACGATGGCGAACGACGATTTCCTTGGACCGGTCCGCCAGACGACCGGCATTCCTGCCCACCTCGCGGGCTGGCAGTTGCCACCCGACTGGCAATGGGGCGATACCGGCCTGCTGATCAACCATCGGCACATCCAGGAAATCCGCGATTCGCTCGATCGTTCGTTGGCGCTCCTGACGGTTACCGATCCAACATTCGAAGCTTGGCTCTTCAGCGAGGCAAAGCAGCTCGCGAGCCGAAACCACCCCGCGATTCCCACTACATACCACTACTGGAGCGGACGGGAGGGGTACCGCCGGGGACCGGGATACCTCCGACGGTGGATCACCGGCGATACGCTGGGCGCGCGCATGCGACGCCTCGGCCCGGATACCGTGCCGTACATGTTGCGTGTGTTGCGCGCCGCCGGTTCAGCATTGGCGTACCTGCACGACGGCTCTGGCGTGCATGGCGCCATCTCGCCCGATTCGGTGTACGTCACCCCGACCGGACGCGTCTGGCTGCTGGGGTGGTCGTGGGCGGTCCCACACGCCGACATTCCCGTTGGCGTCACTCCCGACCCGCGCTGGACGCCGACGCCAGCAGAATGGGGCGCCGGACAGTGGAATCCGACAAGGGAAAGCGACCAGTGGCAGCTCGCCGCTGTCTGCTTTGCGATGCTTACCGGCGAGCTCCCGCCGCGAACTGAGATCCCACCGGTTCGCTGGGCGCGCCCCGATTGTCCGTCGAATGTCGCCGACCTGCTCGACCGTGCGCTGTCGGAGAATCCCGCCGATCGATTTCACTCCGTAGCGTCGCTGTTGCATGCCATCGAAAAGATTTCGTCCACCGGCGGTTCTGCGATGACGGGGCACGAGGTTGCGTCGGGTGAGTTTATGTCGATGAACGAAGAGCAGCGAATCCGGTGGGCCACCGGCGACGAGTACGAAGTGCTGTCGTCGCTCGGTTCGGGAACGTTCGGCTCTGTGTGGCGTGTGCGCGACCTCACCCTTCAGCGCGAAGTCGCGCTCAAGATGCTCCACCCGATGGTGGCGCGAAGCGAGGATGCAGTCGCCCGCTTCCAGAAGGAGGCTCAGCTCGCGGCGCGCCTCCAGCACCCGGCCATCGTGCCGATCTATTCGTGGGCGCAGAAGGGCGGTGTCCATTGGTACGTCATGGAGCTTGAGGACGAAGGCTCTCTGGCCGATCTGGTCCGGCGCCAAGGCCCGAGGCCACTCGATGAGGTGGCGCCCCAGGTCGCATTCATACTCGACGGCTTGATTGCAGCGCACCAGAACGGGATCATCCACCGCGACCTCAAGCCCGAAAACATTCTGCTTAGCCGCTACCGCCACTGGCGCATCGCCGATTTCGGAATCGCGTCGGCGCTGGGCGACGACCGCACTGGGAGCAGCGGCACGCCAGCGTTCGCACCGCCCGAGCAACTACTCGGAGAGCCTCAGGGAGTATCGGCCGACCTGTTTGCCCTCGCGGCAATCGCGTGCTTTGCGCTCACCGGGCGGCCGCCATTCGACGCGGCCGACGGGCGCGCGATCCTCTCACTCCAACTCGCCGGCAAGCCCAACCTCTCAGGTATTCCGGAGGACCTGCGCGACTGGTTCAAGCGCAGTCTCTCGGCCGATCCCGACAAGCGGTTCGCGGACGGTGAAGAAATGCGCGACGCGTGGAACGATGCCGTCGAACCGCTGATCGAGAATCACGCAGACCGCCCGTTCGCCGAGCGGATCCGCCAGCTGTTTCGGTAGACCGCGTTCTAGCCGAGCCCGTAGATACGGGCCGCGTTACCGCCAAGAATCGCAGCGCGCTCGGCATCGGTGACATTGATGGCACTGAGCGCCTTCTTCATCATAGGAATGCTACCGATAGCGTGCGGGTAGTCGCTGCCGGCGAGCACGTGATCCGCTCCGGCAAACTTGATCGCGAGTTCGAGTGACGCTACGTCGAAGTTGACGGTATCGTAGTTCCACGTCTTCAAATACTCACTCGGCGGCCTGCTGACGTTCGCGCGGCAGTCGGGGAAGGCGTGGAAGCCGCGGTCGAAGCGCTCGGCCAGATACGGAACGGCCCCGCCCAGATGCGAAAGCACCCACTGAATATTCGGAAACCGCTCGGCCACGCCGCTGAACACGAGCATTCCCGCGGCAAGCGTCGTGTCCATGAGAAAGCCGACCAGCGGCATCATCCAGTATTCGGTCATCGCCTCGACGCCAACGGGTGCCGTGGGGTGAATGTGCAGCACGATTTTCCGTTCGTGCGCGTATTCGTAAAGCGGCCAGTACTGCTCGTGCGAGAGGGCGACGCCGTTGACGTTGCTGTAGAGCATCGCGCCTGGAAGCTTCAGCTCCTCCACCACACGACGCAGTTCCTTGAGCGAAGCAACGGGGTCGTTGAGGGGGAGCGTCGCGAGCGCCGAGAACCGCGGCGCCCGTTCCTGGACGACGCGCGCGAGGTCGTCGTTCACCTGCGATGCCATTCTGGCTGAAACTGCGGGCGGTTCGACAATCGTTCCCGGCGTCGTGAACGTGATGACCTGCGTGTCCACGCCTTCCTCTTCGAGCACACCCTGGCGGTAGGCAATGTCGCGGTGACCGGGCACGACGACGTTGTAATCGCCGGGATAGTGGATCACTGGGTTGCCGGCCTCGTCGTCCGTAACCTTGAGGATGCTTTCGCCGCGGCGGAGAGCGTCGAGGTAGCCGGGCGTATAGAAGTGGTTATGGACGTCGATAATTCGCACGAAGACTTCTCCGATTTGCGGTAATGATGGTGATGCAGTCAGACAGCTGTATGTGTTTCTCTGGCGCGTCGCTGCGCCCACCAATGGTACACTGGGAGCCCGGCGAGGACGATTGCCAGACCGATCGATGCTTCCCTGGGTTCACGCACGAGCTGGTTGATGACGATCACCGCCGACGACACGATGAACAGCAGTGGGAGTACCGGATACCCCCAAGCACGATAGCGCGGTGCATAATCGGGCCGCCGGCGCAACGTGAAAAGCGCCACGGCGAGGAGCGCAAAGAATATCCATTCTGTGTAGACGACCCGCGTGAACAGCGAACGGTACGTGCCCGTCATGATCAGCACTGAGGCCCACGCGGCCTGTACAGCGATGGCGCGATGGGGCGTGGCGAATCGCTCGTGTACACCTGCGACCCACTTGAAGAGGAGACCGTCGGCAGCCATCGCCTGATACACTCGCGGACCGGCCATGATGATTCCGTTCATGGCACCCAGCGCTGAGAGCATGACCAGCGCCGAAACGACGCGCCCGCCCACAGGGCCGAAGATCGCATCGGCGACCTCCGCGGCAATGCGTGTGGATGACGCGACCCGATCGACGGGAAGGACGTACAGGTAGGCGGTGTTGGCAAGCACGTAGAGCACCGTCACCGTGAACGTGCCGATCATCAGTGCCCGCGGGATCGTGCGTGTCGGTTCGATTGTCTCACCCGCGGTGTACGACACCATGTGCCAGCCGCCGTAGGCGAACAGGCCGGCGACCAGGGCTGTAATGACGCCATTGCCGGTCACGGCTTCCGTCGGCGCAGCGCTCGCCGCCGCGACCGGCTCGCCCAATGCGAACGCAACCGCAATGATCATTACCAGAGCCAGAACCTTCACTAGCGTCAACGTCGTTTGCACCACACTTCCGTGACGAACACCGCGGTAGTTGACCGCCGAGAGCAGTACCATGGCGGCAACGGCCACTGCTTTCGTGCCGGTGTCTCCCAGCGGTACGAACGTGCCGGCATATCGGGCGAACACGACGGCAATCGCGGCGATGATTCCCGTGTGCATGCTCCAGAACATCGCCCAGCCCCAGAGAAATCCGAGCGCGGGCGTGAAAGCGCGGCCGAGAAAGACGTAGACGCCACCGGATGCCGGCCAAGCCGAGCTGAGTTCGGCAATCACAAGCGCGCCGATCAGCGTGAGCAGGCCTGCGCCGAACCAGACGCCGATCGCTGCGCCGGCGTTTGGAACGGCCTCGATGATTGCCGAAGGCTGCACGAAGATTGACGCACCGATGATCGTGCCGACGACCAGCGCCGTTGCGCGCCAGATGCCGATCGATCGCTGCAGCCCGGCGCCCTGTTCAGTTGGCGACATCGCCCCTCACCGTCTTGACGTGGACGAACCCGTTTAGCCCGCGCACGTCACTGGTTGCACGCTCGCTATCGGCCCCCGCAAAAGGTACGGCTCGCGTCGTGGAGTGGGGAGCCGATCAACGCGTCGTGGTACTATCGTTCCCTCCATGCGATCGTGCCTCCCCCAACGAATTGCAGGTGGCCATGCCGGATTCTCTGTCATGAAGTGCCTAACATATGCGTTGGCGATTTTGGCCACGTTTTCTGGAAGCTCCGTTCTTGCCGCGCAAGGCGGGGCGAGTCAGCAGGCCCGGCAGCAGGCCCGGCAGCAGGCCCGGCAGCGCGCCGACAGTGCACGGGCCGACTCGGCGGCGACGTCGCTCGATCAGGTGCGCGTGACGGTGACGCGGTCTGCGACGTCCGCCCAGCGCGCACCGTGGGCGGTGGACGTGATCGACAAGGCGTCCCTGTCACGCGGACAGGCAACGCTCGGAATTGATGAAGCGCTGAACAACATTCCCGGCGTCATCGTGCAGAACCGCTACAACGCGTCGGTGGACCAGAGGCTGTCGATTCGGGGCGCCGGCGCGAGAGCCAACTTTGGGATTCGCGGCGTCAAGGTTCTTCTGGACGGCGTGCCGCAGTCCCTCCCCGACGGACAGAATCAACTCACCAATGTCGATCTCGCCGCCGTTTCCCGCGTCGAAGTGTTGCGCGGCTCGGCGTCTTCCCTCTATGGAAATGGGTCGGGGGGAGTGATTTCCTTCGAATCCGATCTCTCTGCACCCGATCCTGTCGGCGCGACGCTGCGGGTTGTCGGGGGCTCGTTCGGAACTTCGAAGGTGTTCGGGCGACTTTCTGGACGTAAAGGATCTGCGACCGGTTCGCTTGCACTCTCGCGCACGCGCATGGACGGGTTCCGTCAGTACGACACGTCGGAAGTGCGTCAGTCGCTCGCAACGCTGGACTACGCGCTGAGTCCGCAGCGCACGCTCCAGCTTCGTGCGAGCTTCGCCGACTCGCCCGTGGCCCGCAACCCCGGTGCGCTGACGACGGCAGAGTACGCGGCCAACCGCGACTCGGCGTCGGCGACGAACATTGCGCGCGGGTCCAATAAGTGGTTGTCGCAGGGCCAGTACTCGGCCCGACTGCGGGAGACGAGTGACCGTGGTGAGCGGAGCGTCGTGGCGTACGTTCAGCGCCGGTTCATCGACAACCCGCTGGCTACGCCACCTCCGGGTACCGGCGGCGCTGCCATCGGCACGTACTCGACGATCAATCGATGGGTGACGGGCATGCGTGCGGACGTGTCGCGATGGTCGGCCAGCGATCCGACGCGTATCCGAGTAAACGCAGGACTCGATGTGCAGCGCTCGTTCGACATCCGCCGCAACTCACGGGCCACGGGCGGCATGATCGCGACCGCGACCGACACGCTTTTCCGGGACCAGGGCGAGAGCGTCATCGCACTCGGTGCGTTCGCGTCGAGCCAATGGTCACCGGTCGAGCCGCTTACGGCCAGCCTCGGCGCGCGCGTCGACCGCCTGACGTTCGACCTTAGCGACAATTTTCTTGCTGATGGCATCGATGACTCGGCGAATCGCGACATGAACTCGGCGAGTTTTCACGGCGGTGCCAGCTGGGTGTTCGGGCCGTCGGTTACGGCGTACGCGAATGTTGCGTCGGCGTTCGACACCCCCACTACGACCGAACTCGCGGCGCGGCAGGACGGCGCCGGCGGATTCAACCCGGACCTCGGGCCGCAGCACATCCGCACCATTGAAGCAGGCCTGCGTGGCGACATCGGCAGGCGGCTTCGCTACACCGCTACGGCGTATCGCGCCACGTACGACGACGCCATCATTCAGTTTCTCGAGACCACAGGCCGCGCGTTTTTCAGGAATGCAGGGCAGACGCGCAATACGGGGCTCGAACTCGGCGTCTCGGGCACGATTACGTCATGGCTCGATGCAACGCTTGCCTGGACGGAGTCGCGCTACCGGTTCGAGAACTATCGCGTTCCAAACAGAGCCGTGACGGACACGCTGGACGGCAATCGGGTGGCCGGCGTTCCGGACCGTTTCGTGCGCGTTGGCCTTCGCAGCCGCGCCCACAGGTTCACGCTCGACGTCGACCACACGTGGAGCGGCGACATGTTCGGCGACGACCTGAACAAGGTCAGGATTGACAGCTGGGGGAAGGGAGCGCTCAACGCGCGTCTCGCGTGGAGCGGCGACGTGCGCGGAACGCGCGTTGCACCGTTCGTTGCTGTGAACAACGCGCTCAACGTTGCGTACGTGGGGTCGGTAACGGTGAACGGTGGCTTTGGGCGCATGCTCGAACCTGCCCCGTTGGCAAACATCTATTTTGGGGTTGAAACCGGATGGCGAGTCCGTCGCTAGGCCGGACTCCCGCCAGAACCAGCTATCAGGTGAGAATCCCGGGTTCCCCGCTGGCGCCACAGACCAAGAGTGTCCTGATTCGGACCACTTGAACAGGCCTCACTCTGGCGAGCGTGAGCAGGAACTCGTAACCTGTGCGGCTAGTCTGTAAATGTCGGTTCTCCTCGCCCTCCCCTCGCCATGTGGCAGGCGAACGAATGAGGCTGCAGAAGTGGCTTCGCGTGCCCGAGATGGTGGGCGTTGGTGCGCATGCGCTTGGCGCATCGCGCCGCGCGCGGCGACATAGCGCGTTTACCCTTATCGAGATGACGGCGGCGATGGTCGTGATTTCGGCCCTCACGGGCATCGCGCTGCCGCGGCTCCACCGCGTGCTCGAACAAGCCAAGATCGTTCAGGCCGTTGGCGAAATCCAGACTATGCTTACTGAGATTGGGAATCTGGAGGATCTGCCCACGTCGCTCGCAGCCATCAAGCGCGCCAGCTTCCGCGATCCATGGGGCAATCTGTACGTGTATTACAAGTTTCCACCGGATCCCTTGAATGGCAACGCCCCGCCTGCCGGTGCGCGGCGGGACCGGTTTTTGGTGCCGGTCAACTCCAAGTTCGACCTCTACAGCATTGGCAAAGACGGGAAGACTGCGGTCGCATTCACAGCTAATGACGCCCGTGACGATGTCGTTTGTGCCAGCGACGGCGCGTACGTCGGGCTCGCCTCCAAGTTTTGAAGCCCATGCGATTCCCGATTCCTCTCACGCTCCAGACGAAGGTGGGTCGGCGCATCGCGCTGTTGTTCGTCGTGAGTGCGCTTCTGCCGGTTGCCGTTCTCGCCGTCGAGGGCTATCGGCAGGTAAGGGGCCAGCTGGTGGCACAGGCGATGGCGCAGCTCGCTCAGGCAGCCAAGCGTGTTGGCATGGAGCTGGTTGAGCAGCTGAGCGGCGCGGACGTGACACTGCGTGGAGTCGTCGGTGAACTCGATCGCGGCCGTTGGCGGCAGCAAGACGACGTCATGAGCGATCCACTGATTCGTCGGGTTTTTTCGTCGCTCGCCATTGTCGATCCCTCCAGCCCGCGAATCTTGTGGGGCGAGCCGCCCAACATGCTGCAGCTGTCGCCCGAAGAATTGCTCCGGCTGGGTGGCAATCAGTCTGTGCTCGCGGTCGATTCGGCCGGAGCCGCCGTCTGGCTCGTCGCGAAACTCGCAGGCGGTGGACAGCTCTGGGCCAACGTTGACCGTACGTTCCTGTTTCGCGGTGTTTCCGACCGCGCGCGCATCGGCGATGCCGATGTGCAACACTGCGTGCGTACCGCGAGTTCGGCGATTCTGTTGGCTTGCCCGGCCGGGCCGAACCTGGACACGAATCTCTCCGCGCAGTGGGACGTGTTCCTTGGCTATGCCTTCGGGGCAGCTCCGTGGCAAGTCGAGGTGGGGCAGCCGATTTCCGCCGCGCTGGATCCGATCAAGACGTTTCGGCAGACGTTCATGCTGAGCATGGTCGCGGTGCTGGCGCTCGTGGTTTGGCTGAGCAGCGTCCAGGTACGGCGCAGCCTCCAACCGCTCACGGCGCTCGGCGATGGCACACGCCGGCTCGCCCAACGGGACTTCACCGGAACCGTCTCGGTATCGAGTGGTGACGAGTTCGAGGAGCTGGCGGGGTCGTTCAACTCGATGACTCTGGAGATGGACAAGCATTTTCGCACGATGGCGGCGGTTCACGCGATCGACAAGTCGGCACTCAGCGCAGCGCGGCCAGAGGAAGTCGCGGCCACCGCCGCCAGCCGGATGCGCGGGGTACTGCGCTGTGCGAGCGTCGAAGTGTTTGTGGCCGGCGAGCGGCCCGATGACGGGTGGCGGTGCATACACGCGTCCAATAGCGCGGCCCCGGCCGGCGGAACGGTGCGACTCACTGCGGCAGATCGGGACCGCCTCCTTAAGGCAACTGGCTTATGGACGAACGGCGAGGTCGATGGTCCGGAATGGTTCGGGCAGCCCCAGAACGGCCCAGTTTCAATGCTTCCCTTGGTCAGCCACGAGGAGCTCGTTGGAGTAGTCGCGATGCGCGGCGCTGCGCCCGCGCAGGGCGACGGGATGCACATTGCCCGGCAGCTCGCGGATCAGCTCACCGTTGGACTTTCCAACGCGAGACTGATTACGCGCCTGAACGGTCTCAGTTACGGCGCACTCTCAGCACTCGCGCGCACGGTGGACGCCAACTCACCGTGGACGGCCGGGCATTCGGAGCGTGTGACGGCGCTGAGCCTGCGACTCGCCATTCGCCTCCAGCTACCCTTAGAGGAACTGCATACGCTCTACCGCGGAGGATTGCTCCACGACATCGGCAAGATTGGCGTGCCGACGTACATCCTGGACTTGGCCGGTCCGCTTTCGTCCGACGAGCTCACGCAGATGCGGAGGCATCCCGAACTCGGTGCGAAGATCCTCGCGCCGATCGCCGCGTTTGCCGATGCCGTCCCAATCGTGCTCTACCACCATGAGCGGCTCGACGGAGCCGGATATCCCGCGGGGCTCAAGGGGAGCAACATTCCATATCTGGCGAGACTGTTGAGCGTTGCGGATGTCTATGATGCGCTCGTGTCGGACCGTCCGTATCGGATCGGTGTCCAGACCGCGCTTGCCGTGGAGATGATCGTCGCGGACGCCGGCGCCGGATTTGAGCCGGCGATGGTTGATGCCTTCGTGGCGGTCATGGCGGACGAAGGTGACGAGGCTCGGTTTGCACAACCACCGCGCGAACTGTCGGAGCTGCTCAGATGACCACCCACGATCCCGCGAATCCGCCGAGCGGCGACAACGCCGACGTTGGCGCACCGCGCGTCTCTGATAAACGCCCGGAAGCGGGCGCTCGGGCCGCCGATGCCGTCAAGGACTACCGCGGCGCGTGGAACGCGGCGGCCGGAGGACGTCGCCGAGTACCGCGTTTGCCAGCCCGACGGAAGACGTTGCCATGGATCGGGGCGCTTGCGCTCGTAGCGGCAGGCGCCTGGGCGCTCGATGTGGCCTACGTGCCCTCGGCCGCGCCGCTGCCGGCTTCCGTGCTTGGCGTGTGGAGCACGGATGCGCGCGAGTACTCCGACCGGCGCTTCGAGTTGCGCCCCGACAGCGTCTTTTTTCAGGTCGGACCCGTCGAATCGATGCTCCTAGGGCACAAGATTATCGCCGTATCGCAGTTGGATTCACCCGACGGCAGCTCGTTCCTCATCAACTATCTGGAGGACGACGACGGAGGCGAGCCGCTCACGTTCACGTTCTTATTCCGTTCAGCTGACCCTCAGCAGATCGTGATCGCCGGGCAGAGAGATGTGGTGTGGACGCGTCGAGTTGTCCCGGCGCAACGTGCGCCGTAGCCTGCGCCGTAGCCTGCGCCGTAGCCTGCGCCGTAGCCTGCGCCGTAGCCTGCGGCGTCCACACCGAGGCGTGGTCGGGGCGGGCAGGCGGAGTTGATCGTGTGCGCCGGGACGTCGCTGGCGCCGGAGGGCGTCACGGGTCAGCTCGTGCGTTGAAGTTGGCGTTCACCGGCGCGCCGATGTTAGCCTTCCGATCTGGCTTGCGCGCTTTGCGCGTGGAACTGCGTCGTTCGTCGCGGTCCATGACACCCTCAACGTGGCGTATCAGGGTTCGGTGACCGTGAATGGACCGTCTGCGCGAATGCTCGAGCCCGCGCCGCTTGGCAACTTCTATTTGGGAGTCGAAACTGGATGGCGAGTCGTTCGCGAGTAGCAAAGGAAGAGCAGTCGTTCGTTGTTCGCCGGTCACGGATCGCAGGTAGGGGAGCATTCGCCACGCGTGACATCGCCAAGGGAGACCGGATCATCGAGTACGTCGGCGAGCGGATTTCGCACGGCGTCTCAGACGAACGGTACGGCGATGTAGACACCGACGCGCACCACACGTTTCTGTTCAACGTCAACCGGTCCGTAGTGATCGACGCTTCATTTGGCGGAAATGACTCCCGGTTCATCAACCACTCATGCAACCCTAATTGCGAATCGGAAATCGAAAAGGGTCGGGTCTATATCGACGCCATTCGCAACATTCGGAAGGGTGATGAGCTCACGTATGACTACGCATACGGGCGGGACGGCACCGAGACGCTCGAGGACGAAACGGACATCTACGTCTGCCGGTGCGGCGCCAAGAAGTGCAGGGGTACAATCCTTGAGCCCATCACCAAGGCTGAACGGAAGAAACTCGAGGCCAAGGCGAAAGTTAGGCACCACGACAAGCACGCGCCGTCTCGGGAGCCGCAACGCCGGACCAAGTAGCCGCGAGGCTGCGGCGCGAGGCTGCGGCGCGAGGCTGGTGAATGGACGCCAACGCAGGCCGGTCGGTCGAACCGGGTCCGTGCTGAGGCACTGGTGTCGTACCGGCCCGCTCCCGGGACGGTGTTCTACGCCGGCTACAGCGCGTTGATGCGCGAGCCGGCAACCGTCAGCTGTACACTCGCTGCTGTTGCTAGCGGGCCCGCTTGTCGCCCATCACCATGTCGTGCACGGCGCCGTCCCACGCGGCAAGCGCCGGCTCGTCAGTGGAGAGCATCGACACGACGATGCCGATCAGGAATGAGCCGGGAATCGTGATGATTCCCGGGTTGCGCAGCGGGAACCACGCGTCCGCGTGCTTGAGAATGTCGATCTGCACGACTGGCGACAGGTAGATCAGGATCAGCGTTGCGAACGTGCCGAATACCATGCTCGCCACGGCTCCGTTGGTGGTGCAGCGCCGCCAGAAGATGGAGAGCACGATAGCCGGGAAATTGGCGCTCGCGGCGATCGCGAATGCCAGGCCGACCATGAACGCCACGTTCTGGCCCTTGAAGATGATTCCAAGGGCGATGGCAACCACGCCAAGCGAAAGCGACGCGAGCCGTGCGACCTTGAGCTCCTCTCCGTCACGCGGCTTGCCACCGCGCACGACGTTCGTCCAGAGATCGTGTGACAACGCGGCCGCACCCGATAGCGTCAGTCCGGCTACCACGGCGAGAATCGTGGCGAACGCCACAGCAGCGATGAAGCCGAGGAACGGCGTGCCGCCGAGGAACTCGGCCAGCAGCGGGGCTGCCATGTTGCCGCCCGCATCCACCGCGCGAATCGCATCGGGGCCCACCAGGACCATTGCGCCGAAGCCGAGAATGAACGTCAGCAGGTAGAAGAAGGCGATCAGTCCGGTGGCGACAAAAACGGAACGCCGCGCGGCGCCCGCGTCTGGCACCGTATAGAAGCGCATCAGGATGTGCGGCAGTCCAGCCGTCCCGAACATCAGGGCAAGTCCGAGCGAAATGGTGTCGAGCGGATTCGAAACCAGCTTACCAGGGGCAAGCACGCCGGCGCCGTACTGATCGCTGGCCGCGGCGAACAGCGCGAGCGGATTCATGTTGAACTTGAGCAGCACCATGAATGCGAGCAGCGCCGCTCCACCGAGCAGGAGCGCGGCCTTCACGATTTGCACCCAAGTCGTCGCGAGCATGCCGCCGAAGAGCACGTAGGAAATCATTGCCACGCCCACGATCGTGACGGCCACTTCATACGACAAGCCGAACATCAGCTTGATGAGCGTGCCCGCGCCGACCATCTGGGCGATGAGGTAGAACGTGACGGTCGAGAGCGTGCCAAGCGAGGCGGCTAGCCGGACCGGCGTCTGCCGCAGCCGCACGGCAACGACATCGGCAAACGTGTATTTGCCGAGGTTGCGCAACGGCTCGGCAATCAGGAAGAGCACGACCGGCCAGCCGACAAGCCAGCCCGTGGAATAGATGAGTCCGTCGAAACCGCTCAGTGCCACGAGGCCGGCTATCCCCAGGAAGCTCGCCGCACTCATGTAGTCGCCAGCGAGGGCCCATCCGTTCTGGACTGACGTCACCGAGCGACCGGCCGCGTAGAACTGCTCTGCGGTTCGCGTCCGCCGCGCCGCCCACCAGGTAATGCCGAGCGTGATGGCGATGAAGGCGAAGAAAAAAGTCATCGCGACGGCGTTCGGTTCGCCGATGGACGTCGCCCTTGCGGGGGTGGCGGCCTGCGCCGCCCCTTGAACGGCTGCAGCAATCATCGGGGCGATCATCATCGCGCATCCTCACGCAGCTTTTTGAGGCCGGCGTCGTAATGCGAGTTGGCCCAGCGTACATACCACCACGTGAGCAGGAACGACGCGACGATCACGAGGGCGCCAAGAAGAATTCCCCACGACAGCCCGGGCATCACCAGTGAGCCCATGAACTCCTTCCGGTAGGCAATGAGGAGAATGAACCCGAAGTAGATGGCCGCGACGGTGCCCGTCAGAAGGAGCGCGAGTTTCCAGCGGCGGACGTGCAGTGCGTGCGAACTCATCGTTTCCACTCCTTGGCGATTCGCGCTGTGACCACATAGTCGAGCTTCGGGTACGACCGATTGAGATACGCGTTACCCTGCCGCGAGATGCTGTCCTGGCTCGGGACCTCCGGATACCCCTTGTACAACGAATCCACCACGGAACTCATCCCGCGGATCACTTGGCCGAACACGGCGAAACGCAACGTGTCCAGGCGCGAGTTGTCGCCAAAGTTGATATAGATCTGCGTCGTGCGCGTATTTGGCCCGCCGGCTGCGAACGAAAGCGTCCCGCGCACATTACTCTTGCGAGCGATGTCGTCCTGCAGGCGCAGGCCGCGCCACGCCGCGCTGACGGCGCTGTCGCCGTTCAGGCCGAACTGCGCGACGAACGGCTTCCCATCGCGGCCGTTCACGACGCGGAAGAACCGCACGCCGTCGTAAAATCGCGAGCGCGCCAGATAGTAAATGCGGTCAGCTCCAAGTGGCGCCCAATCACGGTGAACGCGAACGTCGAACGCGCCGCGCGACGTCAAAAATCGCACGTCGAAGCTGTCGGGGCCAACTGCGGCGAGCCGCTGCGGCTCCGGTTCCGAGAGGGGATACGGTGCTCGGGCGCATGCGCCGGCGAGCAACACGGCGCAAAGGGTCAGTGCGGGGCGGGGGGTCGCCATGGCGTGGAACGATGCGCCGCGGGCGCGTTCACGGCAACCGTGGCCGGCTACTCGCCCGTGATACTCCGCACGAGTTCGCGTGTGCGTGACTCGACCGCTTTCACGGCGGAATCGATCGCCGCCGTCGTCTGGGCACGCGATCCCCCCACTTCGATGTCCACCGCGGTGCGAAGCGCGTCGACGTACCACTTTCCCCACACTTCGACGATGTGGCGTTCGGCGGCCTGATCGGCGCCCTTGGCGATCGCTTCTTTCGAAAGAGCCGTTTCAGTCTCAAGGCGCGCGATCGCCGCGCGCTGCAGCTCGTCGACAATCGCGCGCGCCGTCGCACCGTTGGCCGATGCGAGCACGAGACCTGAGACGAGGGCAGAAATTCCGACGTTCTGCAGCGTAGTCGGCGAGACCATCTCGATGCGGTCGCTGTCGGTGTGATAGAACTGATCGGTGAAGTGCCAGAACAGCACGCCTGGCTTGCCGTTGTTGAGGAAGGCAGTGTGGTCACTCCCGCCCTCGAATGGATTGGTCTTCACCACCCAGCCTGTGGCTCTGGCCTGATCGAGACACCGTGCGAGCAGAAAGTCATTGAAGTAGTGGGGCTTCATCTGCTCTTCGGTCATGGGCCGGCCGCCCCACTCGCTGTGCTTGTCCTCGCCGCGGGTCCAGATCGCGGAGGGGTCCGGCATTTTTTCGATGAGGAATGTGCCACCGGTCTTCTCCGTATCCTCGCCAACCATGTCGAGACTGATCCCCCATCGCACGCCACGCAGCCGCACCGAGTCTTGCTTGAGATACCGGTCGGTGACCCTGATTTCCTGACCCCAGAGCATCGTGATCGTGCGCTTCGGATCGACCTGACCGCTCTTCGTCAGCTCAGCCAGCGTACGGGCCATCTCGGCGAGCGCACCAACGCCAGACGCGTCGTCGTTGGCGCCGGGCTCCTGCACGTGTGCGCTGTAGACGAATCGTTCGTCTGGAGCCTCGCTGCCGCGCACTTCCGCGACGATCGCCAATTCCGTGGCAGGCGACACGAAATGCGAACGGGTCTGGACGTGCAGACGCACCGCACCTCGTGTGAGCGCTTCGAGCAACTCGCGCCGCGCGTTGAACGAGAGCAAAACGCCCCACGACTTCCGCGCACTGTCGTACGGAATGCTGGAAAACTGTATGGAGTGGATGTTCTTTTCCGGCTGCGTGTACGCGGGCATTGAATACGCCATCACGCCCAGCGCGCCGCGCTTCACTACGGCCTCGGTGAAGAGTTGGCCAATCCGGCCGTCGGCCATGACAATCTTTCCGGCCACGTTCGCCGCGTTGAGCGCTGCGTCGAGCGCTGCCGCGGTCACAGCCGTGACGCGCACGAGTTCGGCCGTAACGCCTTCGGTGGGCGTCGAGAAAGAATTCGTTGCGAGCATGTTGCGGTTTGAGGCGAACGAGAGGACCGGGTTCAGCCCCATGCTACTTGCCAACGAGAGTTCTACGGCCCGCGCAAGTTCAGCGCCGCTCATTCCCGTGAGCGGATGCGACTCGGAGATTCGGACCGTGGCGGCGAGCGGCTCCCACGCGGGCACGCTCATCGGATAGCGCTCCACTCGGTATGTGAGGCGGTCCGTTGCTTTGGCTGTGGCTTGGTTCACGTAGCCGGCGGCCGCGAGCCGAGCCGCCACATGGGCGATGCTCGAGTCGAATCCCGGGTTTCCCGGCCAGCGCACGAACCGGTCGAGGTAGGCGACGGTTTCGAGGGCGCGTGTACCGGCAAGGACCGGTCGCACCGCAGCAAACTCACGCGCTCCTACGGTTGCCGTCGGCGTGGACTGCGCGGCTGCCCGTTGTTGCGCGGCGAACAGTGCGATCATCGCCGTCGTCACGGCAGTCGCGTGGCAGGTGGTACGCGTTCGGAGTGCGCGCATGGGGTTCCGGGCTAGAAAATCGTCGGGTCGTACACGAGCACGACCGTTGAGCGTCGAGAGACACGTCCGTTTCGATAGTCGAACGGCACCGTCACACTCTTCGACGTGTAGGTCCCCGCGAGGATGCGGAGTCCTTCACCGCCACGCTTGGGGTCGGGAACGAAACGAATGGCTGAGCCTTCGCGAATCCACGTGCCGTACACAGTCATGCGCTGCAACGGTTCCTGCGTCGTGGGCATGCCCTTGGCCGCCAACGTCTGGCGGTACTTCAGTGATGCCCGGAACTCTCCGCCGGACTTCAGCGACATCACGAGTTCGTCGAACTCGATCAGGTATTGCGTGCCGGCGTCGTCGCTTGCGAGGTCGCGAACCGGGAGCTTCTTGCCGTCCATTCTCGTGGAAACGAACGACCCCATCGTGAGGCCGGTATCGGCGGCCGGGCTGGATGCTCGCGCTCCCTGCGCAGGCAGAGGCGCTTTCTGGGCGCTCGCACTTGAACCGACCACTACAGCTGCGACGGCGCAGGTCGCAGCGATTCGGCACAGCACACGGAAGGGATCCATCATCTTCAAACTAGCATCAGTAGACTCCGGAACTGCGCGTTCGGGCGCGTTCGGGCGCGTTCGGGCGCGTTCGGGCGCGTTCGGGCGCGTTCGGGCGCGCGAGGGCGTAGCAGGGCTTGAAGGTCGGCTGGCGGCCGACAGCAGAGCGCCCATTTCGAGTAACCGGCAACTGGCGGCGCATCAGTCGCGCGACGCACCTTTGGTTGAGTCCAACGCGAATCAGCGCCGCCATCGTGTACCGCTATCCCGAATCCCACGTCTTCTACCGGAAGTTGACCCGGACGTTTCCGCTTATGGTGCGGGGCGACGGGTGCTGGCTCGAGGACGATGCGGGGAAGCGCTATCTCGACGGTTCGGGCGGCGCGTTTGTCGCCAATGTTGGCCACGGCGTTGTGGAAATCGCCGGGGCAATGGCCGCTCAGGCCTCACGACTGGCGTACGTGACCGGCGCGTGGTGCACCAACGAGGCGGTCGAGGAGTTCGCGACCATGCTCGCGGCGCGCGTCCCCGGTGATCTCGAGTATGTGTATCCGCTGGGTTCGGGATCGGAGGCAATCGAAGCCGCTCTCAAGTTGGCTCGGCAGTACTGGGTGGAGCGGGGCCGAGGTGACAAGCACAAGGTCCTTTCCCTCACTCCGGGATATCACGGCAACACGCTCCTCGCGCTTTCGGCGTCGGCGCGGGAGCACTACCGAACACTGTTCAGCGAGTGGCTCGTGCAGGTGCCGGCCGTGCCGGCGCCGTATTCGTATCGCTGTGCGTGTCGTGGCGCCGAACCGCGATGCGGCGCGTGTACCGGCGATGCACTGGAGACAGTGATCCTCGCGCACGGAGCCGAATCAATCGCCGCATTCGTCGCCGAGCCGGTGGGTGGTTCATCGACGGGCGCTTCGGTGCCGGACGACGGATACTTCCGCCGCGTTCGCGAGATCTGCGATCGGCATGAAATCCTGTTCGTCGCCGACGAGGTGCTGTGCGGTGCGGGGCGCACTGGCCGGTTCACGGCGATCGAACGATTTGGCGTCGTGCCCGATCTGATGGTTGTCGGGAAGGGAATCAGCGGTGGATACGCTGCGCTGTCGGCCGTGATCGCACCCGCCCGAATCGTCGATGTGCTTGCCGACGGAAGTGGCGCGCTTCAGCACGCGCAGACGTACTCGCACCACGCGGTGGCGTGTGCGGCAGGCGTGGCCACGCTGCGGTACCTCGACGAACACCGACTCGTGGAGCGCTGCGCCGGAATGGCCGACCGATTCCACTCGAAGCTCTCCACATTGACGGCACTGCCGTGCGTTGGCGACGTTCGGGGTACGGGTTTGCTGGCGGGCATCGAGCTCGTCGCGGATCGTGACTCACGCGCGCCGTTCCCGAGGTCGCGAAAGTTCGCGGAGCGCGTCACAGAGTGCGCGCTTGAGGCAGGGCTGATCGTGTGGCCGAACGTCGGACAGTCGGTGGGCAGTGACGGCGATGTCATCATGCTGGCGCCGCCGTTCATCATCAACGATGACGAGATCGGCGAGATCGTGCGGCGGATTGCGGTCGCCATCGAACGTACTGCAGCGGAGGTGGGAGGATGAGCGCCAAGAGTGCGAAAGGAGCCGGCAAAAAGGCAGCCGGTGCGAAGGGAAATGGTACGAACGAATCCGGAAAGAACCCGCGCGACTACCCGCGCATTCGCAGCGCGCTGCCGGGGCCGCGTGGCCTCGCGATCATTGCGCGCGACGAGGCGTGGACTTCGAGCTGCTACATCAAGGAATACCCGCTCGTCATTGAACGTGGCGAAGGCGTGATGGTCGAGGACGCAGACGGCAACCGATTCCTCGATTTCATGGCTGGGATCGCCGTCTCGACCACTGGATACGGGCATCCGGTTGTTGTGAAGGCGGTGCAGGATGCGGCCGCAAAATTTCTCCACATCTGCGGGTCGGATTTCTACTACGAAAGCATGGCCGTACTCGCGGAGCGGCTCGCGAAACTCGCCCCGGGCAGTTCGCCAAAGAAGGTGTTTCTGTCCAACTCGGGGACGGAAGCCGTGGAAGGGGCAATCAAGCTGGCACGGTATGCGACGCGGCGAACGGCGATCATTGCCTTCAAGGGCGCGTTCCACGGACGCACCACAGGCGCCATTTCACTGACGTCAAGCAAGGCGCGGCAGCACGCCGGATTCGGCCCGCTGCTCCCCGATGTGCACCATGTGCCGTACGGATACTGCTTTCGCTGCGAATACGGTCGGACCTTTCCGTCGTGCAACCTGTTCTGTGTTGACGCAATCGAGCGAGACCTCTTGTCGCGGCATCTCGACCCGCGCGACGTCGCGGCCATCTTCGTCGAGCCGATTTTGGGAGAAGGCGGCTATGTCGTGCCGCCGGCCGGCTGGCTTGCTGCGCTTCGCGCGCTTTGCGACAAGCACGGCATCCTGCTCGTCTTCGACGAAATCCAGAGTGGCGTTGGGCGTACCGGGAAAATGTTTGCCGCCGAGCACGACGATGTTGAGCCCGACATCGTGCTCGTCGCCAAGGGCCTCGCCTCGGGAATGCCGATTGGCGCAATGATCGCCAAGGCCAGCGTGTCGACTTGGAAGAGTGGCGCGCATGGTTCGACTTTTGGCGGCAATCCCGTGTGCTGCGCGGCGGCGCTGGCGACGCTCGACTTGGTGGAGGGCGGCCTGATGAAGAACGCCGTGGCAATGGGTACACGAATGATGGACGGCCTGCGCGCCATCGCGGCGCGTCACGAGAACGTTGGCGATGTCCGTGGACGCGGCCTGATGATCGGCGTTGATTTCGTACGCGATCGCGCGACGCGGGAACCCCATCCGGATCTTTCCAGCGCTGTGGAACTGGCAGCGTTCCGGAGGGGGCTGCTTGTTCTGTCGTGCGGCAAGAGCACAATTCGCATCGCGCCACCGCTCGTCATTGATGCCCAGGATGTGGATGTCGGCCTCGGTCTCTTCGAGGAGGCTATCGCCGAGGCGGAAGCTTCAGCATGAGTCACGGCGCCGGCTGCATTGCCTTCGCGGGATGCGCGCGATGAACGCACCGGCGACAACGGCAAAGGTCGTGTCGATGCGAGACGCAATTGCGGCGAACGTTCACGACGGTGACACGGTCGTCATCGAGGGATTCACCCACCTGATCTGCTTCGCTGCCGCGCACGAGATCATCCGGCAGCGGCGGCGCGATCTGACGCTCTGTCGGCTCACTCCCGATCTCGTGTACGACCAGATGATTGCGGCGGGTTGCGCCCGCAAGCTCGTGTTCAGTTGGGCGGGGAATCCCGGTGCGGGATCGCTGCACGCGTTTCGTCGCGCCGTGGAGAGAGGCGACCCGCCCCTGGAAATCGAGGAGTACTCGCATTTCGGAATGGTCTCGCGGTTTTCCGCAGGCGCCGCACGGCTTCCGTTCTGGCCGATGCGGTCATACGCGGGCACCGACCTCCCCACCGCCAACGCAAATATCCGCACGGTACTGTGTCCCTTCACGGGTGAACGACTGGCTGCCGTTCCGGCGCTCAATCCTGACGTGACGATAGTTCACGTCCAGCGCGCGGATGCGCAGGGTAATGCCCAAGTGTGGGGACTGCTCGGCGTGCAGAAGGAGGCCGCGTTTGCGTCGCAGCGCGTCGTCGTTGTCACCGAAGAACTCGTCGACGAATCGGTGATTCGCGGCGATCCGAACCGCACACTCATTCCGGGAATGATCGTTGATGCGGTGGTCGTCGAGCCGTGGGGCGCCCATCCGTCGTTCGCGCAGGGTCATTATGATCGCGACAACGACTTCTATGTGGCGTGGGAGCCGATTTCCCGCGACCCGGCAAAGCTGCGCGCCTATCTCGCCGAGTTCGTATTTGGTGTCGCCGATCGCGCGGAGTATTGCGCCCTCCAGCCGGGATTGCAGGATCGCCTGCGCGCGACCGAACGAATGAGCGGTCGGGTGAACTATGGGTTCTGAATACTCGCCGCAGGAAATGATGGCGTGCGTTGCCGCTCGTGAATTGCGCGACGGCGAGGTCGTGTTTGTCGGCATCGGGCTTCCGAATCTCGCGTGCAATCTCGCACGTGCACTTCACGCGCCGAATCTCACGCTGATCTACGAATCCGGCGCCGTGGGCGCAGTGCCCGAACGACTCCCGCTTTCGATCGGCGACCCGACGCTCGTCACGGGCTCATTGATGGTCTGCTCGATGGCAGACGTGTTTCAGTGCTTTCTTCAGGGCGGCCGAATCGAGGTCGGTTTCCTCGGCGGCGCGCAGATAGATAGGTGGGGCAACATCAACACGACCGTGATCGGTTCCTACGACAAGCCGCAGGTCCGGCTGCCGGGAAGCGGCGGCGCGGCGGAGATCGCCGCGCACGCGAAGCGCACCGTGCTGGTCAGCATGCTGAGCCCTCGCGCGTTTCCCGAGGCCGTGGATTTCATCACGAGTCCCGGGCACAAGTGTCGCGGCAAGTCGCGAACGGAACTCGGCATGTCGGGGAGCGGGCCCGTGACAGTGATTACCGACCATGCCATCCTCGAGGTTGAGGAGGGAACCGGCGAGTTGGTGCTCGCCGCGCTCTACCCGACCTCCACCGAATCCGGCGTACGTGAGCGTGTCGGGTGGGAGCTCCGCTCGAATCCGTCGCTCGCCTCCGTGGCGGCACCGACGGCCCACGAACTGGAACTGCTGCGTACCGTGATTGATCCGAATCGGCGCTTCCTCGCGTGATGGCGCGCAACGGTGAACTTCACAAGGGAGACGTCATGAGAGGTTTCGTGATCCGCGTATGGCCTGTTGCGGCGCTTTTCGCAGGCGCGGTGGCGCTCGTCGCCTTCCGCCAATCCCAATCCACGCCGCCGATTCGCGGTTTTTCGACTGCTAGCGCGGCGCGCGAGCACGCGCTGGAAAGCCGATTCGCGGCGATGCTGAGCCGCGATTCGACCGGGAAGTATTTCCGCGAACAGACGGCGGTGCCGCACCCAGCAGGGACCGATGCGAATCGTGCGCTCGCTGAGCGCATGGTTGTGCAGTTGAGGGGTTTCGGGTGGGAAGACGTTCGCTTGCGCCGCTACGACGTGCTGATGCCGTTTCCGGAGCAGGTCAGCGTGACGATGACCGCGCCGTCGCGCTACGAAGCCACCCTTCGCGAGGACGTGTACCCGCAGGACCCCGACACGCGGGCCGATCCCGGGCTGACGTATCTGGGGATGTCGGCATCCGGCGACGTGACCGGCGAGTTGATCTACGCGAACAGCGGAAACCCGGCGGACTACGACTGGCTCGAGTCACAGGGCGTGAGCGTTCGCGGAAAGATCGCGATCGTGCGCTACTCAAACCCGTACAGCTACCGTGGGTTCAAGGCGCTCACCGCGGAGCAGCGCGGACTCAGGGCGCTCATCATCTACTCGGATCCTCAGGAGGACGGCTACCGAAAAGGGCTGACGTTCCCGGACGGGCCGTGGGGCCCGGAGAGCCACATACAGCGGGGTTCCATCACGTACGACTTCATTCAGGCGGGCGACCCGCTGACGCCCGGTTGGGCATCAGTTCCAGGCGCGCGGCGCCTGGAGGTCGCCGAGTCGCGCTCCGTTCCCAAAATCATCATGGTCCCGATCTCGGCGCGCGACGCGACGCCGCTGCTGCGCGCGCTGGCCGGGCCCGTGGCGCCGGCTGGGTGGCAAGGCGCGCTACCGTTTACGTACCGCGTCGGCGCCGGCCCGGCGACGGTTCGCGTCAACGTGCAGATGGATGGACGGGTGCGTGCGATCTACGATGTTGAAGCCCGCATCAACGGCAGCGAGTTGCCGGATGAGCTCGTTGTGATCGGCAACCACCACGACGCGTGGGTATACGGGGGCGTTGATCCGAGCAGCGGCACAGCCACGCAGCTCGAACTGGCGCGCGCACTCGGCGCTCTTGCGCGCGAGGGCCGGCGGCCGCGGCGCACGATCGTCTTCACGAGTTGGGACGCCGAAGAGTGGCACCTGACCGGTTCCACCGAGTGGGGCGAGGAACTCGCCGACACGTTGCGGCAGTACGCGGTGGCATACCTCAACGTCGACGGATCAACGAGCGGTTCGAATTTCGGAGCGAGCGCAGTGGCGAGTCTCAATCAACTGATCGTCGAGTCCGCACGAGACGTGCCCGATCCGGACGGAAAGGGGAGCGTGCTCGACGCGTGGGCGCGACACACGTGGGCCGGTGACACGTCGGAGCGCCGCGATTCGCTCACGCTCGTTACCAACAAGCTCGGAAGCGGATCGGACTACACCGTCTTCCTCAATTTTCTGGGGATCCCCGTCGTGGACATGGCGTTCGGCGGACCGTACGGCGTCTATCACTCCATCTATGACAACTACTACTGGATGACGAAGTACGGCGACCCTGGCTTCCGCTACATGACGACGATGGCCGACCTCTGGGGTCGCATGACGCTGCGCCTCGCCAACGCCGATGTGCTCCCCTTCGATTTCGTTTCGTATGCCGATCAGGTTGCCGGATTCCTGACCGAACTGGAGGCCGTACCCGGGGTGAAGGAAAGGCTCGCACTGGACGCGGCTCGCGCGGCAACCCTGGTGTGGCACCGCGCCGCGGTGGACGCCGATGCGACCGCTCGCCGGGTGATGGCCGCGCCGCCAGGAGGCGCCCGAAATGCATCGCTCTCGGCGCTCAATGAAGCGCTGAGACTGGTCGAACGTGAGTGGATTCTCGCGGACGGAATTCCCGGCCGTCCGTGGTTCAAGCACGTTCTGTACGCACCGAAATACACATACGCGGCACTCGAACTTCCGGGCGTGCGCGAGGCCGTTGACGCGGGTAACTGGCCAGTGGCAGTGCGCGAACTGGAGCGCCTGACGGTCCGGATTGCAGCAGTGGCTGCGGCCGTTCAACGCGCGGCCGATCTAAGGCGTTGACCCGCTGCTGATCGGCGCGGCCGCGACGAGTTCGTTGCCGGCGGGAGCTATTTCAGCGGCGGCGCGAGCGGGGTACTCATACGCGCTAGGTCGCTGAGCAGCGCCGCCGGGGTGAACGGGCGTCCGAGAAAATCACTGATGACGTCGCGCGCAGGCCGCTCGCCCCCGAATCGATACAGCCGCTCGCTGACGTCTGCGTACCAGCCGGGATCTCCGCGCGTCCAGTCGCCACGTTGTGCAAGCAGAGTCGCGCGGATGTCGGCGACGATCATCGCACCGAGCGCGTAGTTCAACATGTAGCCGGGCGAGTCAATCAACTGTCCGCGCATCGCCCACCACGATAATTCCGGATGCGGCACGACATGCAGGTAGTGCTGCGTGATGTCGGTCCACACTGCGTTCGGATCAAGGCGCGGGTTCGCGTAGACACGCAGTTCGAACAACGCCCAGGCCACGTCGAGCACCACGGCCGAATACTTCGCTCGGAGGCCGTCACGCACGGTCGCCGAGTCCCCGAGCCAATGCTGCTGCCATGCCGGCTCGAAAGCGTCGAGTGCGAGTAGATCGCCAACCGCTTCGGTCCACGTATCACTGTCGGGCCAGTCGTCAAACGCGGGGCGCGTGCGGATTGCCGCGACGTGCACGGCATGGCCGGTCTCGTGCATCATCTCGCCCAGATTGCCGAATCCGCCGGTGGTGTACGTCGCAAATATCCATGGCTCACCACTGGTCCATCCGTTCGCCGTCCAGCGGGGGCGTTCGCCAAACGTGGTGTAGGCGACAGCGGTTTTGCCCGGTCGAGGATCCAGGTCAAATCGCACATTGAGCGCAGGCAGGTCGGCGCCGAGGGCTGCAAAGTACCGAGCATTGATATCGCTGAGCTGCGCGAGCGTAACGCGGTCCGTGAGGCGGCGGTCCGCCGCGCCGGCGGTGTATCGAAAATCCCACGGCTCAAGTTCGGGTCCGGCCGTCGCGTCGCGCCACGCCTCGAGCACCGAGACGAGCCACCGTTCAATGGAGTCCGCTGGGACACCTAGCAGCCGCGACGTTGTCACGACGGGCGAGTTGCCCGCGCGCCACTGCGCAGCCCGCCCCGGAAGCAGGACTCGGAAGGGACTGCTTGGCCCGCCGTCACCGTTGACGCTGCGCCACACGGTGTCGAGTGCCATGAAGAACTCGCGTCGGCGCGCCTCGTCGGGCTCGCGGTCGAGGCGCCCAAAAACAGTCAGCCGGTCGTACGTCGAGTCGCCCACGCGAACATTGCGCGCGGCAAGGCCGTAGCATGCGACCACTCGTGCGCGAAGGGTCGCCCCCGAATCGACTCGGGCGAGCGCGCGCGCGTCGTAATCGCAAGTCGGCTGAGCGCCAGAGTCGGTCGCATCCGATGCGGTAAACGTGAACCCACTCACCACTCGCTTACGCATCGCGGCCAGCGCGTTCCGGTCGTCAGTGCCCAGGCTGTCTTCGCGTGTCGCGGCGAGCGCGTCGGCAAAGGTCGCACGCGCCGAGTCGAGTTGCCTTTCGAGGTCTTGGAGTGGCACGCCACGCGGACTCCGCTCGGCGCCGAGGCTTCGCGTAACGTCCACTTGGTCCGCGATGTCGCGCACGTCGAGAAACTGCTGCTCCAGAGGCGCGAGAACCGACCGCGTCCAGTCCGGCGTCGGCTGAGGCGGGGCCGGGGTCGTGCATGACACCAGCCACAGGGCGGCGACAAGGGTCAGCGGTGCCTGCGCGGCCTTCGGCGGTCGGAGGGTAGCCATAGGATCCAAGCTAACGCGGCCGGCCGGCGGGCCTACCTCCGAGTGACCCAACCACGTCCAGTTTCGTCAGAACGGTACCGGATACCGCCTCGATTGGCGAAATTCCATACATTGTAGGTGCCAGTCCGGTGGGTCCGCGGGCTGGACGTGCTACTGAGCCCGCGGTGTGTGTCGTCGGGGGCCACGACAACCAGAACGGCGTGCAGAGAAGCGCGCTCATTCGGAGGCCGATGGTTTGCGACGCCGAGTTGTACGAACCGCGCTTGTAGCTGCTGGTGGGTTGATCGCCGTGTTGGCGGTCCTCAGGGTTGCCGGTATCACGTCATCGACGGTCGGATCGCTCGATGACTTGATCGCCGAGGAACCGCCCACTCAGCCGGACACGCTCGCCCCTGGCGAAACGCTCGATCTCGTCCTCCGCCGGGGCGGACTCGACGGAGTGGCGGTGCGGCAGGTGGTGAAAGCTGCGCCCATGATCGACCCGCGGCGCCTGCGTCCGGGTCTCGCGGTGGAGTTTGTGCGGGCCAACGATTCCACGGCGGCCACGGAAATCCTTTTCAAACTCGATATCGACCATCTCCTCCGTGTGTCGCGCGTGGACAGCGCACACTGGGTGGCCCGCGAGGAGCATCTCTCGTGGGAGACGGATACGGTTGTGGTTCGCGGGGCGGTTCAGACCAACCTGTACGATGCGCTGCGGGGCATTGGCGACGAGCTCTTCCCGGGCACGTCGCACGATGCGCTGGTACTCGAGGTGGCCGACGTCTACAAGTTTCGCGTGGACATGAGCCGCGAACTGCGGACGGGCGATTCGGTCTACGCGGTGGTCGAGCGGTCGCAGGGTCCTGAGTCGACCACGCGTGTGGCTCGTGTGCTGGCAACTCGACTGTTCGTTGCTGGGCGCCCGATCGAGGCGTTCTTCTATGAGGCGCCCGCCAGCCGCAATGTCTACTACGATGCGGCCGGTAAGTCGCTGGCCACGGCGTTTTTGCGTTCACCGATCGACTTCGCTCGCATCACGTCCGGATTTGGCTCGCGGTTTCATCCGATTCTGAAGATTCTGCGCCCGCATCGTGGCGTCGACTATGGCGCTGCAAGTGGCACGCCGGTGCGCGCAATCGGTGACGGCACGGTCGTTCGCGCAGGGTCCGATCCCGGCGGGTTCGGCAATGTCATCGAGGTCCGGCATTCGAACGGATATGTGACGCGGTATGCGCACTTGAGTCGCTTCGGAGCGAAAGGCCGCCGCGGAACGCGTGTGATGCAGGGCGATATCGTCGGCTACGTCGGAATGACGGGGCTTGCGACGGGGCCGCATTTGCACTTCGAGATTCTCGTGAGCGGGCGACAGACCAGCCCCACAAACGCGCTGCGAAACGTCGATGGCACGCCGCTCCCTTCAGGAGCGAAGCCGGCGTTCGACCTCCGGCGCAGCGCCCTGCTGGCGCTGCTCGACCGGTCACCTGGCGTGGTGCGAGGATTGGTCTCCGACTGAGTTGTCCCGTCGGCGCGAAGGTGATCGCGCTGTGATTCAGTTGCCGACCGCGTGATGCGCCGCGTTACCGGAAATCCCTCGATTGCTGCGTCAGTGCCTCCGCTTCGAGCGCGATGAATTCGTGGCCCACCACTGAGAGGGCGTCCCCCTCACGGCTCACGTGGCCGTGCACGAGGACGAACTGGGCACGCTTGACCACCTCTTCGTTCGGCTCAACGTCATCTTTGCGCACCACGACGTTGATGAATCCGTGTTCGTCTTCCAGTAACAGGAAGAGTGTGCCATTGGCGGTGTGCGGTCGCTGACGTATGACGACGAGGCCGGCGACCGAGACGTCCTTTCGGTTGCCCATTCGCTCCAACTCCCGGCTGTCCTTCACGGCCTGCGCCTTGAGCCGGTCGCGGTACGCCATCATCGGATGCCCGTGGACGGTGACGCCGGTGGCGTAGTAGTCGAGCTGGATAAGTTCGTCGCGCGTGAGTGGAACCGGGTTGTGCGGCGTGCGATGGGCGGGGGCGAGCGGGAGCGTGTCGTTCGTCGCGCGCAGAGCCTCCCACGCGGCCTTGCGCCGGTCGGGCTCCCACACAGAAAACGCGCCGGCCTGTGCGAGCAGGTTTACCTCCGAGCGCGTGAGGCGGGCGCGCGACGTTACATCGGCGATGGAGGTGAAGGGAGCGGCCACGCGCGCACCGCGCAACGACTCGAGTGCGCGTTCGCTGATGCCCCGCACGAAGCGCCAGCCGACGCGGAGCGCAGGGCGGGGGTACGCGGCCGGCGGTCCCTCGCGGACGAATCGTCGTTGTGCCGTTTGCAACTCCGCGGTGAGTGGCGCCGCCGTCTCGGCGGTGCACTCCCAGTCTCCGGAGTGCAGGCACGGTGGCCGCACCTCCACGCCGTGCCGCTTGGCCTCGTGAATCAACGTGGCCGGTGAGTAGAACCCCATGGGCCACGCATTGAGAATGCCGAGAAAAAACTCCGTTGGAAAATGAACCTTGAGCCACGCCGTCGCGTGCGCAGCATGTCGTGGCCCATCCATTCAACGAGGGCGGGGTCACGAAGCTTGCGGACGATTTCCTCGTAGATGGCCCGGGCCTGGCCCGCGCGCATTGTCTCACCGGCGACCATTTCACCATTGATCGATAGTTCGAGGTTTTCGAACGCCGCTCCCTTGGGGAGTGGGAGGATGTAATCGACCTCGGCTAGGCGGTTGCCGTGGTTCACGAAACGGTCGTCGATCTCGTAACGGATAATCCGGCCGTCGAGTGTAGCCCGCACGTGGCTCGAAATCCGTTGGGCCGCAGGGCCGGTCTGGACGCAGTTCGAGGGTGCGAAGCATTGCGCATCCCTGGGGCATGGCGCGCACATCCGGTCGCGTGGAATAACCCCGACCTGGGCGTGCAGGGACGTCGTTCCGGCGGCAACGCCGACGGCGAGAGCGATGAGTCTGAACAGGGTACGCATGAAAGTCTCACTGGCTTGGAGTTGCCATGGAGACGTCGGCGCTCAAAAAACTTGCACACAGGCGGGCCGAGCCGGTTCCGAACCGCTTCCGCGTCGGGCATTCGCAGTTACAGGTGCGCTCCGTGGGTACGGCAACCGGCCAGTTCGCCCATACCATAGATGGTCGCGCCAGAATAGGTTCCGTGAATCGCCGTATTGCAGCGCAGACTCGCCCGCGCTGCCTGAAACGCATCCCATTGCCAGCCAACCATTTGTGAGCACCGCGGCCGCGCAAACTGACGCCCTCCTCACCGCCGCCAGCGACGGCCCCACCGAGCGCGAGCGTGAGCTCGAGCGTGAACTCGAACGCTGGGTTGCGGCGCGCGGCTCTGTGCTCATCGGGTACAGCGGCGGTGTCGATTCGGCGTATCTCGCGGCCGTCGCGCTCGTCGTTCTCGGTCCCGACCGCACGCTCGGCGTGATTGGGCGAAGTGCGTCGTATCCCGAAGCGCAGTGGACTTCGGCGCGCGAGGTGGCAGAACGCATTGGACTGCCGATTCGTGAAGTGGCCACAGATGAGCTTTCCGATCCACGGTATGCTGAAAACCCGTCCAATCGCTGCTACTTCTGCAAGTCAGAACTCTGGTCGCGGCTTGTACCGATCGCGCGCGAGCTCGGCTTTGCCGTCGTGGTCGATGGTACGAATGCCGACGACCTCGGGGGTCATCGCCCGGGAATGCGGGCTGCGGACGAATGGGGCGTGGAATCTCCGCTCGCGAACGTCGGGCTCACGAAGAGCGAGATACGCACCCTGTCGGCCGCACGCGGGCTCCCCACATGGGACCAGCCGGCGTCGCCGTGCCTGAGTTCGCGTCTCCCGACTGGAACGGCCGTCACTCCGCTCCGGCTTGCCAAGGTCGAGGCGGCTGAACGCGCGGCGCGTGCCATCGGTGTGAAAGGCGACCTTCGGGTGCGCTATCACGGTGATACCGCGCGCATCGAACTGTCGCAGGCTGAGCTTGGTGCGTGGCGAACACCGGAACGCCGGAGCGCACTGCGTGCTGCGGTTGCCGCCGCCGGTTTTGCGCGCGTAGAACTCGATCTGCGCGAATTCCGCAGCGGACGGGCCAGCGAAATGGCCGACGCCGCGGCCATCGAAGTCCTGGAAGGCTGATGTTTGGCTGCATCGGACGGATCGTCGTTCTCGCGGTGCTGCTGTTGGTTGGTGGCGCGGCGTACGTGACACGCGCCCGGTGGGAGCCGACCGTGCGCGCACGACTGGGAATGCGGGCGCGACGCCCTCCACCGGCTCCTACGTGGCAGCCGATCACTCCCGAGGGCGCCGTGCGGATCCGCGCGTCGCTCGATTCACTGCGGCGGCCGGCCGGGCCGGCATTCGTGAACGTCGAAGCAGCGGACCTCGTTGCGTTCGCCATCGGGCCCGTCATGCGCACGCTCGCGCTGGCTCAGGATTCGGGGACCCGCCCACAGGCACGTGCGGCCGAGAATCTCCTGCTCGTGCGGGGAAGTGTTCGCATTTCTGATCTTGGTGGCGCGGCCGCGCTTGGACCGCTGGCGGGCGTGCTCGAGGGAACTCAGCGAATCGAACTGCGCGGGCGTGTTGAAGTGCCGGCACCCGGCAAGGCAGTGTTCATTGTGACCCGAATCGCCATCGGCGAACTGGCGCTGCCCACGATCGCGATCGGTCGTGTGGTTCAGCAGCTCGCGCCGCGCAGCGACTCCGCGCAATCCGAGGACGCGGTGGCTCTGACGCTGCCGCCGGAGATCGCCGATATCCGCCTCACCCGTGGCCGCGTGACGTTGTACAAGGGTGGCAAGTGAGCCGTCGCATCCTTGTCGTCGACGACGAGCAGGGTATTCGTGCGGCGCTGACGCAGCTTCTCGAGTACGAGGGCTACGAGACCCGCGCCGTCTCTCGAGGCGCCGAGGCAATCACGACGTCGGAAGAATGGCATCCGCACCTCATTTTCCTCGACGTAAAAATGGCGGGAATGGACGGCATCGAGACGCTCAAGCGGATCAGGGAGCGTGTGCCGGGCGCCGTCGTGGTGATGATCAGCGGCCATGCGACCATTCAGAATGCCGTCGAGGCGACGCAACTAGGCGCGTACGACATTCTCGAGAAACCGCTCGACACCGACCGTATTCTCGTCACGCTTCGCAACGCGCTCGGGCGGATTGACCTCGCCGAAGAGAATGCGCTGCTGCGCGAGCATATCGAATCGCGGTTTGAGATTGTTGGGCGCTCAGCCGTTATTGGCGATCTGATCGCGCAAATCGAACGGGTAGCGTCCACGCCGGCGCGCGTGCTCATCACCGGGGAGAACGGCACCGGAAAGGAGCTCGTGGCCCGCGCGCTGCACCGAAACTCACCGCGCGCCAAGAAATCGTTCGTCGAGGTGAACTGCGCGGCGATTCCGCAAGAACTCATCGAGAGTGAGTTGTTCGGGCACATGCGCGGGTCGTTCACGGGCGCGATTCAGGACCGGGCGGGAAAGTTCGAGCAGGCCGACGGCGGCACGCTCTTCCTCGATGAAATTGGCGACATGTCGCTCGCCGCGCAGGCGAAGGTTCTGCGCGTGCTGCAGGAGGGTGAAGTCACGCGCATCGGCGGAGCCAAGCCACGCCACGTGGATGTCCGCGTGATTGCCGCGACCAACAAGCGGCTCGAGGACGAGATCACGACCGGCCGGTTTCGCGAAGATCTTTTCTACCGACTGAACGTCGTCCCGCTGCACGTGCCGGCGTTGCGCGAACGGCGGGAAGACATCCCGTTGCTGGTGGCGCACTTTCTCGACCGATTTGCACGGGAAGGCGGCGTGGCGCGCGCGGTGATGGATCGCGCCGCGCTCGACCGGCTCACCACTTTCGATTGGCCGGGAAACGTTCGGGAGCTTCGCAACACCATCGAACGGCTCGCCATTCTGTCCGATGGGCCGTCAATTGGGGCCGACGACGTCGATCGACTGGTCGTCGGCCGGAATATGGATGTGGCCACAGTTGGTGCCATTCAATCATCCCGCACGTACGAAGAGTTCAAGGAATCGGCGGAACGGTCGTTTCTCCTCGCGCGGTTGCGAGACCACGACTGGAACGTCGCTGAAACGGCGAGGGCGCTGCAGATGCCTCGGTCCAACCTGTACAAGAAGATCGACCGCCATCGACTGGGACGGGAAGAATCATGAGCGATCGAAACTGGGACGCGGAGATGAAAAAGATCGACCGCGCGATGGGAAGCGTGTCCGACCAGACGCTGGCTGCTGCTAGTCCGGCGGCGAACCCCACGGCGGCCCCACAAAGAGGGGCAACTTCCGGTGCGCCGTCGCGTGCGCCGGCGCGCGCGACGACGTCATTTGGTGTCTTTGCGCGGCTGTCGCTTGCCGTGGCGCTTGGAATCGGCATCGTGTTCTGGCCGTACGCGGCCAGGTGCGGCGCCGGGCTGGCGACGTACCTCGGCGCGGTCGTGGTGCTGGTGGCGGCGGGCGGTTGGAGCTCGATCTGGTCGTGGCGGCACCGCGCCGCAAAGGCGCACGTTCTCTCCCTCCTGATTCTGGTGTGGGGCCTCGTGCTCGGATCCATTGAAGTACTTCCGCGAATCGGGTACGCCGTTCCCACGGCGAATCATCCGGCCGCGTGGACCTGTTCCTGACAACCAATACATGAAAATCTGGCTGAACTTCATTGGCGGTGCATGGGTACCGCCCGATCGCGGGAACTACCGCGAGAACGTGAACCCGGCTGACACGCGCGACGTGATTGGTCGCTTTCCGCTGTCGGATGCAGACGATGTCGCCAACGCTGTCACGTCGGCGAAGCGCGGATTTGAGCAATGGCGCCGTACTCCGGCGCCGGCCCGCGGCGACGTGCTGCGCCGCGTGGGCGACCTGCTCAGCGCGCGAAAAGAAGAAATCTCCGATCTGATGACGCGCGAGATGGGCAAGCCGCTCGCCGAGACGCGCGGGGATGTTCAGGAAGGCATCGATACGGCGTATTACGCGGCCACAGAGGGGCGCCGGTTGTTCGGGCACACGGTACCGAGCGAACTAGCCAGCAAATGGGCCATGAGCTTTCGTCGGCCGATCGGAGTGGCTGGACTCATCACGCCGTTCAACTTTCCGCTTGCGATTCCGACGTGGAAGGCGTTCCCGGCGCTTCTCTGTGGCAACTCCGTGATCCTCAAGCCGGGCGAAGACGTCCCTCACACGGCGACCGTGCTCGTGGAGATCCTCCTCGAGGCCGGCCTGCCACCGGAGGTCATTCAGCTCGTTCACGGTGCGGGCGAAGCGGGCGCGGCTCTCGTGTCGCATCCGGACGTGCCGTTGATGTCATTCACGGGTTCCACCGATACCGGTGCGCTGGTCGGTGAAACATGCGGCCGGATGCACAAGCGACTCTCGCTCGAAATGGGCGGCAAGAACGCGATGATCGTGCTCGATGACGCCGACCTGGATCTCGCGCTCGACGGGATCCTGTGGGGCGCGTTCGGAACCACCGGCCAACGCTGTACGGCGGCAAGCCGGCTGATCGTGCAGTCGGGCGTGCACGACACGTTCGTGGATATGCTCGCCAAGCGAGCGGAACGACTCGTGCTCGGCGACGGACGCAAAGCGGGCATAGACGTGGGGCCGCTCATCAATCCGGATGCGGTAGCGAAGGTGGACCGTTACGTCGCCATCGGAAGCTCCGACAGTGACCTGCGACTCGGCGGAGGCATTGCGTCGGGGGGAAATCTGGATCACGGATACTTCTACAATCCAACGATCTTCACCAACGTGGCCGCCGGCTCACGCCTCGAGCAGGAAGAGGTGTTCGGGCCGGTCCTCGCGGTTGTCCAGGTCAAAGACGTGAACGAAGCGTTCGCAGTGAACAACGGCGTGCGCTACGGACTTTCGTCGTCCGTGTACACGCAAGACGTGTCGGTTGCGTTCCGGGCGCTCAATGAACTCGACAACGGCATTACCTACGTCAACGCACCGACTATCGGCGCGGAAGCCCATCTTCCGTTCGGCGGTGTAAAACAGACAGGCAATGGCCACCGCGAAGGCGGGTGGGAAGTGTTTGAATTTTATTCCGAGACGAAGGTTGGTTATGTCGATTACAGCGGGCATCTGCAGCGTGCCCAGATCGACAACTATTGATTGCCAGCCTTGCTGCGTAGTGCCGGTGGAGTTAAACGTTTGTGGATGGAGTTGAATCCGTGATGCCAGACGATGGGCAGGTACCAGACGATCAGTTCGCTGGGCGCGCGCCCGCCGAGGCTGCTGGGGACGCCGCGGTTGCCGCGGCCTCTACGGAGGCTGACGCGCAGTCGCCGCCGCCGCGGCAGCGCCGTGTGGCACGGCGCCTGGGACGGGCCCTCTTCGAATGGGCCAAGTCGGTTTCGCTCGCGCTGGCCCTTTTCCTGGTGCTGCGTGCATTCCTTGTCGAGGCGTTCAAAATTCCGAGCGGATCGATGGAAGGAACGCTGTTGGTCGGAGATTTTCTGCTCGTCAACAAGCTCGTGTATGGCGCCGAAGTGCCGTTTACCGGCAAGCGCCTCCCGGCTGTGCGCGCGCCCCGCAATGGCGATGTCCTGGTGTTCCAGTGGCCAATGGATCCGACCAAGAACTTCGTCAAGCGACTCGTGGGCGTCCCGGGCGACACGCTTTCGATGGACCACGGTGTGCTCGTACGGAACGGCAAACGGCTGGTGGAGGAATACACCCAGCACGTTGAACCAAACTATGACCCGGCCGCCAGCGATTTCGGTTGGCAACGCGGATTTTTGGTACCGAAGGCACGGGCAGCCCGAGCGTATCGTCCGTCACGCAACAACTGGGGGCCAATCGTGGTGCCGGCGCGACACTCTTTCGTTCTTGGCGACAATCGCGACAACTCGCTCGACAGCCGGTATTGGGGATTCGTCCCGGACTCGCTCGTTCGCGGAAGCCCGTTGATCGTCTATTACAGCTACGCTGCAGACAGCACATCGTCGTTTTCCTGGTTAACGCACGTGCGCTGGAATCGCCTCCTGACGCTGGTGCGCTGACCTTACGCCGTCGGATGCGCTAGCGCACATTCATCATCCCCACTGCGTTCCACGTCTCTCGCCCGGGTTCACGCACTCTCATGGCCGGCACGCCGCAACGGCGGCAATCGTTCGAGGAAGGTTCTCTCGACCAATACCTGCGCGACATCAGCATCTATCCGCTGATCACACGCGAGCGGGAGGTCGAACTGGCCCTGCAGATTCGCGCCAATGATCAGGAGGCGCTCGACACCCTCGTGAGGTCCAACCTGCGGTTCGTCGTGTCTGTGGCGAAGAAGTATCAGAACCAGGGTGTGGCGCTCAGCGATCTGATCAACGAGGGCAACCTCGGCCTCATTCGTGCGGCGCACAAGTTCGACGAGACGAAGGGCATCAAGTTCATCTCGTACGCAGTCTGGTGGATTCGGCAGGCCATCCTGCAGGCCCTCGCCGAGCAGAGCCGAATCGTCAGGGTTCCACTGAACCGGGCCGGCACGTTGCACCGCATCGGCAAGCGGGCGAGTGCGCTGCTCCAGGAACTAGGACGCGAGGCGACGCACGCCGAAATCGCCGAGGGGATGGAAATCACGGAGGAAGAGGTTGCGAAGACGATGTCCATCTCGCAAACGCACCTCTCGCTCGACGCTCCAATGAACCCGGGCGAGGACAACCGGTTGTTGGACTATCTCGCCGACGAGACGAACCAAACGCCGGACGAGGAGATGTTCGGAAAGGCACTGACCGCGTCAATTCACGAAGCGCTGGCCGGCTTGAAGGAACGCGAAGCGAAAATTCTTCGCCTCTATTTCGGCCTCGATGCGTGCGAGCCCATGACGCTCGAAGAAATCGGCGAGTTGCTCAACATCACCCGCGAACGTGTGCGCCAGATCAAGGAAAAGGCGCTCTCGCGCCTTCGGCACGTGTCGCGCGCCCGCGCGCTCGAGTCGTACATCGGATAGGCTCATGGCCAAAGACCCTTCGTTCGACATCACGACCGGCGTTGACCTGCAGGAAGTGGACAACGCAGTGAATCAGGCCCAGAAGGAGATCGCGCAGCGGTACGACTTCAAGGGCGCGGTCGTCGAGATCGACTTCAAGCGCACCGAGGGGACCATCAATCTCTCGGCAGACAGCGACATGCGGATGCGCGCGCTCTTCGACGTCGTTCAGAGCAAGTTGATCAAGCGCGGCGTTCCTGTGAAGAACCTCGACATCGGTGAGGTCAAGCCGGCCGGCGGCGATACGCTCCGCCGAGAAGTGAAGCTCAAACAGGCGCTCGACACCGAAACGGCCAAACAGGTCGTCGCCGCAATCAAGGAACAGAAGTTCAAGAAGGTCCAGTCGTCGATTCAGGGCGATCAGGTGCGCGTCACGGCGCCTTCAAGGGACGAACTCCAGGCCGTGATCCAGTTCGTGCGCACCGGTGATTACGGCGTCGAGTTGCAGTTCGGGAACTTCCGCTGACCTGACGGCGGGGGCACCACCCGATTTCGGGGACGGTGCCTAAGTTTCACCGATGCCCGCGCCTATCGCGCCCGTCACGCTCACGGGCCGGACCGTTCGCCTCGAACCGCTCGCCCTCGACCACGTCGATGCGCTGGCGGCTGTGGCCTTCGATGGGCCGATCTTCCGCTGGTACCCGGTCAACATCGACACGCCGGCAGATCTCGAACGCTGGGTTCGCGACGCGCTCGCGGCGCAGGAGGCCGGCACGGCACTCCCGTTTGCCACGGTGCTCCTGGACGGTGAACGCGTCGTCGGATCCACTCGCTTCATGAACATCTCGGTGTACGACGGGCGTTTCGAGATTGGGTCCACGTGGGTAACGCCAAGGCATCAACGAACCGCAGTGAACACCGAGTCCAAGCTCCTGATGCTGCGGCACGCGTTCGACACGCTGGGCGCGCGCCGCGTCGAACTCAAGACGCATGCGCTCAACGAGCAATCGCGCCGCGGCATCGAACGACTCGGCGCACAGTTCGAAGGCACGCATCGCAACCACATGCTGATGGCAGACGGTTCGATGCGCGATACAGTCTGGTATTCCATCATTGACACCGAATGGCCGGCCGTGAAGGCCCGCCTCGAGGCGTGGCTCGAACCGGGTCACGTCGCACCCAGCCTCAGTGGCGCCCAATCATGACGCGCGCATGAAAGTCGCCTTCGTCACGCTCGGTTGCGACAAGAACACCGTGGACTCAGAGCGGTATCTCGGTACGCTCATCGAGCACGGCGCCGTACCGGTGGACGACGCGGCCGACGCCGATGTGATCATCGTAAACACGTGTGGATTCATCGACGCGGCCAAGCGCGAGTCTATTGACGCGATTGTTGATGCGGCGCGACTCAAGGAGACCGGAGGCGTGCAGGCCGTGGTTGCCGTCGGGTGCATGGTGCAGCGGCACGAGGCGGAACTGAGAGAGGCCATCCCCGAAGTGGACCTCTTTATCGGAGCGGCCGAATCTGACCAGATCGTTCCACGGCTCCGGGCCCGCGGGCTGCTTGATGCGGCGGAGCCGCTCCATCCGGGTGTACGCACCTACTCGGGGAACACGCCGCACGTCCGCTACCTGAAACTCAGCGAGGGGTGCGACCACGGATGCGCGTTCTGCGCCATTCCGCTGATGCGCGGGAAGCATCGATCGTTCGGCCTCGACGACATCATCCGCGAAGCGCAGTTGCTCGAGTTGCAGGGCGCACGCGAGGCCAATCTGGTGGCGCAGGATCTTGCTCACTATGGGCGAGATCGTCGTGACGGCGTGGGGCTGCCGGAGGTGCTCGAGGCGCTGGTGCGCGAAACCTCGATCCCGTGGCTCCGGATGATGTACCTCTATTCTGCCGGAATTACGCCCCGGCTTCTCGACGTCATTGCGCGAGAGCCACGCATCATGCGCTACCTCGACATGCCCATCCAGCACGCCTCCGATTCCGTGCTCGAGCGAATGCGGCGCCCCGAACGGAAACGGACGATTCGTGAGAAGGTCGCGCGCTACCGCGACGCGGTTCCCGGCGTGGCCATTCGAACCACGTGTATCGTCGGGTTCCCGGGCGAAACGGACACCGATTTCCGCCAGCTCCTCGAGTTCCTCGAGGAAATCCGTTTCGAGCGGGTGGGTGCTTTCACCTATTCACCGCAAGAGGGGACGCGCGCAGCCCAACTGGTCGACGACGTGCCCGAATCAATCAAGCGTGAGCGCCTTGAACTGTTGACCGAGTTGCAGCGCGGTATCACCGAAGAGCGCTACGGCGAGCGAGTCGGGACGCGGGCGGAGGCGATTGCGGACGGCGGGCGGGCGGCACGGATGGCTTGGCAGGCCGATGACATCGACGGCGTCACAACGCTCGATGTCGAGCTGCCGGCCGGCGCTATCGCGGAGGTGGAGGTGACGGCGACGGACGACTACGACTTCGAGGCGCGAGTGATTGAGACTCGGAGCGTGGTCCCGCCGCCTGCACCCCCGTCGACCCGCCAGTTGCCCTTGGCTTCAATGGGGTCGTTCGGCCGGTGAGCGGCCGCGAGTTCCGGCGGCTGACGATCGTCGCGGCGATGGCCGGGGGGGTGGTCGCGATGGACGCGTGCGTGACCCGCCGTGTCCGCGAGCCCGGTCCGCCGCGGATCGTGCTTCCGCCGGGCGAATCGGCTCCCGATACCGTGCGGCTGGTCGAAGCGCCGCCGAACCTCCCACCTGACCTGGCGCCGGCCGTTCCGGTGGACGGAGTTCGCGACGTGCGGGTCGCACTGGCTACGTCCGCGCAGGAGGCGCCTCTTACCGCGACCGGCCCGTGGCGCCTGTACGACGGAAGCAACGGTGTACTCGTGCGTGGTCGGCCGAATGACCAGTGGACCGTCGAGCGCCGCGGCCGGCAGCTTCGCGCAACATTGCGATCGGGACAGTCAACGCCGTGGGTGGACAGTGATGTCACGCTGCGCCCCGATGCTGAATCGCAGTTCGTGCGCTTTGCCGGTCGCCGTTACCGCGGCGCCATTCGGGTAGTTGCTGGCGACTCGGGGATCACCGTCGTAAACGTCCTCGGCGTCGAGGAGTATCTGCGAGGAGTGGTGCCGCTGGAAATCGGCGCCACGCGCGGCCCTTCTGAGCAGGCGGCTGTTGAGGCCCAGGCGATCGCGGCCCGCAGCTATACGTGGGTCAGGCTCGAGTCGGCACGAAACGGCGGACGCGATGGAAGCGGCGGAAGCTACGACGTCGTCGCCACCGTCAACGACCAGGTGTATGGCGGTGCCGACGCGGAGCGCGAAGGCACCGATCGCGCGGTTCGAACAACGGCCGGTCAAGTCATCAAGTTTGCCGGCCGGGTCGTGGACGCGCCCTATTCTTCGAGCTGCGGCGGTGAAACCGCGGCGCCTGAGGAAGTGTGGCGTGGCGGGCCGTCATCATATCTGCGCCGTGTGAGCGACCGGATTCCCGGAACGTCCAACCGATACTACTGCGATATTGCTCCGCGGTTCGCGTGGACCAAGGAATTCTCGTCGGCCGAACTCGACGCCGCTGTGCGCAGCTACCTGCGCGCTTACTCCGACGCACCCGCCGGCGGCCCGGGACACGTACGAGGATTCTCCATCGAGTCGCGTACGCCGAGCGGACGCGTGGGGAACTCGGTATTCCTCACCGAACGCGGTTCGTTCAACGTGCGTGGGAACGACATCCGGTATGTCCTGCGCGCCGTTGGTGGCGAGATTCTCAACAGTACCTATTTTTCCGTCAATACTGAAACGGCCCGCGACGGATCGCTCGCGCGACTCCTGGTGCGCGGCAACGGGTACGGCCACGGGGTCGGGATGTGCCAATGGGGGGCCATAGGACGCGCGCGCGCCGGGCAGACTGCCCGCAGCATTCTCGCGGCGTATTACCCCGGCACGACCGTCGGCCCGGCCACCACGACTGGACGATGAACTCAACCCATCCATTGGCTGAGCGCACCACCTTCGCCCGTCGCGTGCCCGCCGTGCGATTGCTTATTGCCGCCGCGTTGGTGCTGGCGATAAGCCCATGCCAGTCGCAGTCACAGGGATCTGTAGCGTCGATTACCGGGCGAATCTCGGTCGCACCCGATTCGCTCGTGGTTTCATTGCTCACCGTTGGGCAGGGCGAGGAGCTATTCAATCGATTCGGTCACGCCGCGATTCGCATCCGCAACCCGGCCACCGGTCTCGATTCCGCGTGGAATTGGGGGATGTTCGATTTCGCGGCGCCGAAGTTTCTTACGCGGTTCCTGACCGGCGAGACTCAATACTGGATGGCTGGATCCCCTTCGGAATGGTTCATTGAAGGCAGCCGACGCGCCGGGCGGGCCATGTGGGAACAAGATCTGGCGCTCACTCGCGCGGAGTCAGACTCGCTGCTTCGGCTCTTGCGATGGAACGCGCTCGAAGAGAACAAGTTCTATCGCTACGACTACTACCTCGACAACTGCTCCACCCGTATCCGCGACGTTATCGACGCGATCAGCGGCGGCGCGCTGAGGAGCGCGATGTCGTCCGACGGCGGCAGCGTCACGTGGCGCAGCGAAACCTTGCGGCTGACCCGCGATTTTCCGTTTGTCGGCTTCGGGATGACCTTCGCCCTGGGCCCCCGTGCCGATGAGGTGCTGTCCGTTTGGGACGAGGCCTTCATTCCAATGCGGCTTCGCGATGCGATACGCGCAGCCAGCGTTGCCCGGCCCGGCGTCGGCCCGGTCCCGCTCGTCCAGAACGAGCGGACGCTCGTGCCGCTCGGCGAGTTCGTCGAAGCAAATAGCCCGCCGATCTTCCTTGGTTACGGGCTCCTGATCGGGTTGGGAGTTGCAATCGTTATTTCCCTTCTCGGAAGGTCGGCTCGCGCATCGGCTGCGGCGCGACTGACGGTGCAGGGCTTTGGGGCTGCCTGGCATCTCGCGCTGGGAGCGGCGGGCACGCTGGTCCTCCTTGCCGGCCTCTTTACTCGCCATGAGTTCATGGCGGTGAATGCGAGCATTCTCCTCGGCACGCCGGTCTCGTTGGCGCTAGTCGTGCTGTACGCGCGTGCGTGGTCGCCGCGAGCGAGCGAGCGCACTCGGCGCGCCGGTGAGGCGCTCGCAATGTTCGCAGCTGTTGCGGCGCTGCTTGCGCTTTTGGCCCATCTGGTCCCTTCGCTCGGCCCACGCGACTGGGCTCCGGTTGCGCTGGTGCTTCCGGTGCACATCGCGCTTGCGCTCGCGCTCCGCGCCCACGGCCGCTCGCGCTCCGCGCCCACGGCCGCTCGCGCGCAACCACAGGCGTGGTAGCGTGAGCTTCTCCGTCGGCGTGGATGTTGGCGGCACGTTCACTGATCTGGCCGCGGTCGGTCGGGACGGGCGCGTCGTCACGCACAAGGTGCTGAGCACACCGGCCGATCAGAGTGACGGGGTAGCCGATGCGATGGCGAGACTTGTCGCCGAAGGCGACGTTGTCACTCGGATTGCACATGGCACGACAGTCGTCACGAACCTGCTCCTCGAGCGCAAAGGCGCGCGCGTGGTGCTGTGCGCCACCGCCGGGGCCACTGACCTGCTCGAACTTCGTAGGCAGGAACGGGCCGGGCTCTACGACCTGTCGCTCCATCACCCGGCTCCGCTCGTCCCTGCCGACCGGATCGTGACCGTCGCAGAACGTGTGACGGTGAGTGGCGTCCGCACGCGACTGACGAATGCGGAGGCCACCCGCGTGGCTGCGGCCGTCGCGGCGCTTGCGCCGGACATCGTCGTGGTCGCGTTGCTGCACGCATACGCTGACGATGCGCACGAGCGGCGCCTTGCCGCGGCGATAGCCAAGCGACTGCCCGGAGTGGACGTCGTCACCGGCGCTGCCGTGCTCCCTGAAATTCGCGAGTATGAGCGCACCGCGACGGCAGTCGCCGAGGGATACGCCCGGCCCCGCGTCCGTAAATACCTGGAGCGTCTCGGCGCGCGCCTCGAGTTACAGGGCCTGCCGACTCCCAACGTCATGACCAGTGGCGGCGGGATGCTCCCATCAGGCGATGCGGCCTCGCGGGCGGCGTCGTTGGCCCTCTCGGGTCCCGCAGGCGGCGTCGTTGGGGCCGCGGCGGTGCTTCGCGCAGCCGGCATTCGCGACGCCCTGACCATCGACATCGGCGGAACGAGCGCTGATGCGGGGCTCATTCTCAATGGAGAGCCGCTGGTTGAGCCTGGCGGAAGTGTGGCGGGAGTTCCCATCGCCCTCCCGCGCGTCCTCGTGGAGACGGTAAGTGCGGGCGGCGGCAGCATTGCGTGGGTCGATAGCGGAGGTGCCCTGCGAGTGGGTCCGCAAAGCGCTGGCGCTGTGCCGGGTCCGGTGGCATTCGGTCGCGGCGGCGTTGAACCGACGGTGACCGATGCCCACATCGCGCTTGGACGACTCGACGCTCTCGAACTGTCGGGTGGCGTCGATATTGACGCCAGCGCCGCGCGTGCGGCCGTCGCCAAACTCGCGAAAGCGCTCGGCGCGACGCCAGTTCGGACTGCCGAGGCGATCATCGCGATTGCCGACGCTTCCGTGGCGCGGGCGCTGCGAAGGGTCAGCGTCGAGCGTGGTATCGATCCGCGCCGTTGCGTGCTGGCCGCGTTCGGCGGCGGCGGCCCCCTGCACGCATGCGCGTTGGCCGACACCCTGGGGATGCGCCGCATCGTGGTTCCGCCCTACGCGGGCGTGCTCAGTGCGCTCGGGCTTGCCATCGCACCAGAACGGAGGGACGCGGCGACGAGCATCATGCTCACGGCAGATGCGATGACGCGTTCCCAAATCGCGGACGTACACGGTGCTCTGGCCGTCCGCGCACGCGATGGGATGACTGGCTCGGGATCCGTCGCCGCTCACGCGCGCGTACGCTACGCGGGGCAGGGGTATGAACTCGACGTGGCGTTCAGCGCGCGCGACGCAGGCGCGGCGATTGCGCGGCGGTTTGAAGTGCTGCATCGCACGAGATACGGTTTCGTCCTCGACCGTCCGATCGAAATCGTCGCAGCCCGCGTGACGGTGAGTGGAAAGGCCATCCCGCTTCGGCTTTCCCCCAAGTCGTCCGGACGCACTGCAACGAAAGCGAAGCGTGCCGACCCCGAAGCGGCGCGACCGGTACGCGGGCCGGCCGTCGTCACCCTCCCGGACGCGACGATGGTTGTGGCACGTGGCTGGACGGCGCGTCCCCTTGCGATTGGCGGCTGGACCGTGGAGCGACGATGAGCACCGCCAAGCGATTCGATCCACTGGCGCTCTCGGTCATGTCGAACGCCGTCGCCATGATTGCGGAGGAAATGGGTACCGTGCTCGAGCGCGGGTCATTGTCGCCGAACATTCGAGAACGCCGCGATGCCTCCTCCGCCATTTTCGACGCCCGTGGCCGGATGGTCGCTCAGGCCGCGCATATACCGGTGCATCTCGGCGCCATGCCCGAATCGGTGCGGGCGGTGATCGCCCGAAAGCCGTCGCCCGGCGACGTTTTCCTGCTCAATAGTCCCTTCGACGGCGGCTCCCATCTCCCCGACCTGACAATGGTTGAGGCCGTGGCTGAGCGAAATACGATCGTCGGATACGCGGCCGTGCGCGCGCACCACGCCGATGTTGGAGGCATGAGCCCCGGCTCAATGCCACAGGGCGCGACGGAACTCGTGCAGGAGGGGCTTCATATCCCGCCGATCCGGCTTGCACCGCGCGGCATGCTCGACGATGCGCTGCTCGAACTCGTGCTCGCCAACGTCCGCACTCCAGAGGAGCGCCGTGGCGACCTGGAAGCACAGCGAGGCGCTTGTGCGGCGGGCGCTGCTGGGTGGCGAACCCTCCTCGCGCGTGAAGGCCCAGCGCGTATGCGGGCCGCCTGTGACGCCCTCCTGGATTACACGGAGCGGCGCGCTCGGGCCCGACTGCGTGAGATCGGCGATGTCACTGGTCGCGCCGAGGACGCTCTCGAAGGTGACGGCGTCTCCGATTCGCCGGTGCCGTTTGCGGTGCGCGTTCGCATTGCGCGCGGAACGCTTCATCTCGACTTTGCCGGCACATCACCGCGGGTGCGCGGCAACGTGAATACGCCGCGCGCGGTTGTCCGAGCGGCGGCGATCTTCGTTCTCCGCTCGCTGCTCGACGACGACGTACCCACGAACGAGGGCATCTCGCGCCCGGTGCAGATCGTCACGCCCGACGATTGCGTGCTCGACGCGCGATGGCCGTCGGCGGTGGCGGCTGGCAACGTCGAAACGTCGCAGCGCGTCACTGATGTCCTCTTCGCGGCTTTTGCCGACGCAGGCGTGCCGGTGCCTGCGCAGGGGCAGGGGACCATGAACAACATCACGTTTGGCGGCGACGGCTGGACGTTTTACGAAACGCTCGGCGGCGGCCAGGGCGCTTCAGCGCGGGGGCCGGGACCCACGGCCGTGCACGTCGGCATGAGCAACACGCGAAATACGCCGATTGAGTCGCTCGAGCGATCGTACCCAATGGAGATCAGCGAGTACTCCGTTCGGCGCGGCTCCGGCGGTACGGGGCGACACGCCGGCGGTGACGGTGTCGTGCGCCGCTATCGCGTGCTCAACCGGTGTACGGTGACGCTGGTGACGGAACGCCGTGCACGCCGTCCGCGTGGCGCGATGGGTGGCTCCGACGGGGCGGCTGGGGTCAACCGGCTGAACGGGAAACCGCTTCCGGCCAAGTGCCGGGTCGAACTTTCGGCGGGCGACGAGATTACGATCGAGACGCCTGGTGGCGGCGGGTGGGGGAAGCGGCCGTAGCCTTTAGGCCGACCGGCGCTACTCCGCGATCGGCTTCTTGACCGTCGCGAAACGCCCCGTATCGCTCGTGACCAGAGAAAACACGTTGGCGCTGTGCTGGTTCAGCGGGAATGTGACTCTGTGATTGGTGCTGTTTAGACGACTACCGCAAGGGGTTCG